>NZ_JAGXJM010000099.1:0-5490 GCF_019091445.1 Streptomyces sp. GbtcB7 | reverse complement strand
AGGCCGCGAGCCTCTCCGGATCGTGGCAGTCAACGGCCAACTCGGTGAACCTACTTGTCATGACTCTCCCAGATAGTGCGGACGGGGCTCAGAGTATGCCCGCCCGTCCGACAGATCCGAGATCTTCCTGACTAGGGACATCAGGCGGGCTTGACCCGGCATCAGATACGCGAGAAGCCCCTGGTAGGAACGGGTCCGCGAAGAACAGGTCCCGGGTACCGAGAGGCTTCACGCATTGACCAGTGTCACCTACACCGGCGTGCTCGGTGTCAGCCGGGTCACTGCTGAGGCCCTCGCGAAGCTGCTCGAACACCGCGAGCGTCTCGGGACCCGCAAAGGGCACCCGCGCCCTGGGGCCGTTCAAACAGAGCGTGTTGATCCTGCGCCGGTTCCTGGACGGTACCCCGGCTGACTCAACTCGCCCGCGACAACCACATCTCCGTCCCGACGGCCTACCGCTACCTCCACGAAGGGCTGACCGTGCTCGCCGACCACGCCCCGGACCTGTCCACCGCACTGGAGCGCGCGACCACGGCCGGCTTTACACACCTCAACCTCGACAGCACCGTCATCCTCCGATCGCGTCACCGCCCCGGCCCGAACAAGGCCGACCTGTGGTGGCCGGGCAGGCACAAACACCACGGCGGCAACGTCCAGGTCATTTCCGCACCCGACGGCTGGCCGCTCTGGGTCTCGCCGGTCCGGCCCGGCCGCGAGCACGACACCACCTGCGCCCGCACCCACGGCCTGATCGCCGCCCTGAACCGGCTCACCGACACCCTCGACATCCCCACCCTGACCGACCTCGGCTACCAGAACGCCGGGGCCGGCCTCCGCCACCCGGCCAAAAAACCCAAGGGCGGCGAACTCACCAACGACGCCCAGGCGTTCAACTCCGTCATCCGAGGCGTCCACGGCGTGGCCGAACGCGCCAACGCCCTGCTCAAGGTGACCTTCAAGGCTCTGCACAGAGTCAGCCTCGACCCCAAGGCGATCACCCGGATCACCCGCGCCGCCCTCGTCCTGCTCCAGATGGAACGCGGCCGCACCAGCTGATCGAAGAGCACGAACCGTCACGAGACGTTACCGAGAAGGGCTCACCTGAGCGGCTGGAAGACGGTCAGTGATCGGCCTCGCTGTCGACACCCGACGCGGAACCCCCCTCGACCGCACGGCCCCGCCGCCCACCGAAACGCCGGACCCGGCCGCACCCGCGTCACAGGGGCCCGAGCACCTCCCCGAGGCGCAGTGGCTGCATCAGCCGCAGTGGGCTCGCGTGCGGCGGGCTGCCACCACTCCCGGCGGCGACTGCGGACGGCTGCTGGTCGTCGTCACCGACGGACCGGCGATAACCTCCTGACGCCGCAGCATGGTCACCACCTTGGCGAAGCCCCACCGTCACTGACATCCGGGCAGACCCGGTGGCCAGGATCTGTTCGGAGAAGGCGAGCCGGGGTGGACGGCCGCGCCGGGCATCGCCGTCGAGGGACAAAGTCCCTGCGAGCGCGTCGAGTTGTTAACGGGACATCCCGGTCAGGGCGGGATCGGACAACCCGCCCGACTGTTGGCGCGTGCAGGGGCTCAGCGTTCCCTCACCCGCCCACCGGCGCGGAAGCGGGCCTCTTGAAACCCTCCCCCGTCGCTGTTTCATACCGCGTCCGAGAGGACTTGACGTGCGTCCGGGCCAAGTTGCGGTGCACCAGCTCAGAGGGTCCAAATCAGAGAAGCAGCAGGCCAGATGGGCCTGGAAGCACAGCATCTCCAGGAGCCGTACACCATGGGCGAGTTCACCCCCAGCCAGCTGACCATCGGCCCCGAGTCTGCTGGCCCCGATTGGCGATCTTCAAGGCTCGTCGCGAACGAGCGATTGGCCCCACTACGGGGTCGCTGTAGTCGTGGAGTTCGGATGCCGGTCAGGGACCCTGAGGGCTGTTCCGCAATTGATCTCGCGGAGCAGACGCACGAGTCGATGCCTGAGCGAGTCTCGGGGGACGCTCACAGCCATGTCAACATAGGTTGACGCGCCCCACCTCGTCAACCTATGTTGACATGATGGGTAGTCAAGCGCTTCTTGCCTGCGGGATGGCCGCTGGCCCTGTGTTCACCGTCGCGTATCTACTGGAAGGCGCCAGCCGTGTGGACTATCAACCGTTCCGTCATCCCGTCAGTTCGCTCTCCCTCGGCCGCGCCGGGTGGGCGCAGACCGTCAACTTCCTCCTCACGGGCTTACTGTCGCTGATCTTCGCGGTGGGCCTGTGGCATGTAGGGCCTTCCCATTGGGGTGCTCTGGCTTCGAACGAGTCCATTGGCCCCAGGGGAACGAGTCTGCTGGCCCCAATTAGCGATCTTGGGTGCTCGTCGTGAACAAGTCGATTGGCCCCACCTGAGCGAGGGTCACGTTGGGTGCCGACCGTGGGTTCAACCGCCCGCGATCGTAATCAGGTCGCTGTCGTTCTGGGCTCGCTGATACATATGTGCGATGGCAAGCGACGACTCCGGTGAGTTTCAGGCAGGGCAGTCGGGACTCATCGTGAGGGTCCCCGAGGCAGAACCTGCTGTTCGAGCGTGGCGTGACCGGCTGGACCCCTCAGCCCGTGCGGGTGTTCCGGCCCATGTCACCGTCCTCTTCCCGTTTCTCGACGAGAGTCGCATCGATGACGGTGCTTGCGCTGCCATCGGAGAAGTGATCGGGCGTCACCGGCCCTTCGAGGTCCGGTTCGAGCACTGCGGTCGATTCCCGGGGATCTTGTATCTCGTTCCCGAACCGGACCTCCCGTTCCGTCGGCTCACCGAGGCGATCGCGGACCGGTGGCCGGAGACCCCGCCGTTCGGCGGGCAGTTCGACGAGGTCGTCCCGCATCTGACCATCGCCCAGGGGCAAGACGATGCCGTGCTGGAGGAGGCCGAGGCCGACATTCGCGGCCGGCTTCCCGTTAATGGCCGAGTGTTGTCGGTCGATCTGATAGTCCACGACGGAACAAGGTGGCAGCAGCGGGCGTCGTTCGCGCTCCGGTGATTCCTCTGTTGGTCATCGGTCAGCCGCCGCTCAGCTGGGCCTTGGTGTGGGCGAGTCGGTAGGAGTCGGTACCGGTCTCGATGATGTTGCCGCCGAAGGCGAGGCGGTCCACTATGGCCGCGCAGAGCCTCGGGTCGGTGAACGTCTTGGGCCACGTAGAGAAGGACTCGTTGGAGGCGATGGCCATGCTGTTCTTCTCCTCGCGCTCGGTCAGAACCTGGAACAGCAGCTCGGCGCCGCGCCGGTCCAGCTCCATATGGCCCAGCTCGTCAATACAGAGAAGATCGCCCCGTCCGTAGCGGGCGATCGTCTTGGTCTGCAGCTTTTCGTCGGCGGCCTCGACGAGCTCGTTGACGAGCTTGGCCGCCAGGACGTACTTGACCGGAAGCCGGCCATGGCGGCCTCGGTGCCCAGCGCGATCAGCAGGTGCGACTTGCCGGTGCCGCTGTCGCCGATGAGACACAACGGCAGCCCTTTGCGGTCTCATTCGCACGAGGCCAGAGAAATCGTTCACAGCCAAACCGCGTCTTCCCGGTGACCGACCACGGGCTGCGGGCAGCCGGGATCGTGGACCAGGTGCTCAGGGCCCTCGACGCGGCGGGCATCGAGTACGGCGTGTACGACGGGGTCGGCGCCAACCCTTCGACCGGCAACGTCGACGAAGGCGCGGCGAAAGCGCGCGCCTTCGGCCCCGCGGTCGTCGCCGCGCTCGGCGCCGGCTCGGTCCTCGACGCCGCCAAGGGCATCTCGCTGCTGGCCGGCAACGCCGACGCAGCTGCCGCTGACGCCGACGCCCTCTGGGAGGCGCTCGACGGCCTGCCGGTGATCGCGATCCCGACGACCTCGGGCACCGGAGCGGAGACCAACGGCTTCGGTGTCATCGAGGACACCGCCGCCTGCCGCAAGGTCTACATCGGCCACCCCTCGGTCAAGCCCCGCATCGCGCTCCTCCACCCGGAACTCACGCTGGGCCTGCCCGCACGCATCACCGCCGCGACCGGCATCGACGCCCTGGTCCACGGCATCGAGTCGCTCGCCTCACGTGGCGCCAACCCGGTCTGCGTCGCCTACGCGGCCCAGGCCGTCGCCGTGGTCGGCCGCTGGCTGCCCGCCGCCCACCGCGACGGCTGAACTGGAAGCCCGCGCACAGCTGATGGTCGGCGCCCACCTGGCCGGCCAGGCCCTCACCATCTCCGGCCTGGGGCTGGTCCACGGCATCGGCCACGCACTGACCGCCCACACAGCCACGCCGCACGGCGTCGCCCTCGCCGCCGTACTGGAAGAAGTGCTGGAGTTCGGCGCACCGGCCGCGCAGGACGCCTACGAGCAGGCAGGCCGGGCCCTGCGCCTCGCCCCGCCCGCCGACGGAGACTGGGCGAGGGCCGTGATCGACGCCGTACACACGATCTCCGGCGCGCTCGGCATCAAGCAGCCGCTGCGCGAACTCGGCGTCCGACCGGACATGCTGCAACCGATCGCACAGGGGGCGCTCGCCGACGCCGTCACGCGTAACACCCCTCTGCTGCCGACCGAGGAGCAGGTTCTCGCGATCCTCCAAGCGGCGCTCTAGCCTGCCGGCACCGAGCCCCGCCGACCAGCAGCTGCTGGAGATGGATCCACAGCTACGCTGAGCGGCCGAGCCGGCAAGCCCCGGTTCACGATCTCGCAGGGGCGAGGATACGGCCCGACCCTCACCCACAGCACGGCCTACGCGCGCCGGGCGTGCATCGACTGACGCGATCGGTGAACCAGCTGATCAATTACGCGTGAGGCGGCGCGCTCCCGGGCGAGAGCCGAAGGCCGCGCCGGTTTGACGCTCGGCAGGTCCAGGCGGTGGCCCGGATCGTGTGCTCCCCGGCCTCGGCTGTGCCGGGGCCGCCGACGGTCCCGGAGAGCCGTCGGCATGGCCGACGGGCAGTCACGTCATCACGTCAGGAGTGGCCGAGGACTCGGTGTGGCTGGTACGGGGCCTCCAGTCGGGCGATCTCCTCCTCGCTGAGGGACACCCCCACCGCCGCGACCGCGTCGTCCAGATGGTTCAGCTTGGTCGCGCCTACGATCGGTGCGCTGACCGCCGGCTTGCCCAGCAACCATGCCAGGGCGATCTGTGCGGGCGGCAGCCCCCGCTCACCGGCGACCTCGCGCACCGTGTCGACCACGTCGAAGTCGGTGTCCCCGTACAGTTCCTCGGCGTACTGGTCGCTGCCCGCGCGGACCGTGAGCTGCTTGCCGCCGCGTTCGCGTGAACCGGCGAGCAGCCCGCGCGCCAGCGGGCTCCACGGGAGGCAGCCCACTCCCTGGTCGAGGCAGAGCGGGATCATCTCGCGCTCCTCCTCGCGGTAGGCCAGGTTGTAGTGGTTCTGCATCGACACGAACTTCGTCCAGCCGTGTGTCTCCGCGACGTGCTGGGCCTTGGCGAACTGCCAGGCGAACATGCTGGACGCGCCGATGTAGCGCGCCTTGCCGGAGCGCAC
>NZ_JAGXJM010000098.1:0-6305 GCF_019091445.1 Streptomyces sp. GbtcB7 | reverse complement strand
CATCCTGCACGACTGGGACGACGCCAGTTGCGTCCGCATCCTTCAGAACTGCCGGGCACAACTGGCGAAGGGCGGGCGCATCGCCGTCATCGATCTCCTCGTCGGAGAGGTGGGCCAGCCCGGCCTCGCCCCCCTGATGGACATGAACATGCTCGGTATGACGGGCGGCAGGGAACGACAGAACGCCGAATTCGACGCCCTGTTCACCGCAGCGGGCCTGCGCCGCGTCAAAACGACTTCCGCAGGAGCCTTCGTCGTCATCGAAACACAACCCACCACCTGACCCTGCGTGCCGCGACCTTGCCCCTGGTCCTGGGGCGATTTCGGCGGGAGTGAAAACACCCCTACGGCCCGCGGCCGCAGGGGTGTTCGGGGTGGATTCGCGGGGCGAGACGGCAGCGGCTCGTGTGCTGCTGCACGTTCTCCCCGACACGGAAAGCTTCATCGGAGGACCCCGACTACATCAGCGACGGAAACGAAAGTTCTAATGGCGTTTCCGACACTGGTACGGTGCGTGGCATGGAGATCGCGGTTCTTGTTCACGGCGGTGTCTTCGACTCCGGACTCGCCTCGATCCTGGATGTGCTGGACCAGGCCAACGCGATGGCGGGAGAGCTCGGCGACGGCTTGACCTGGCGTGTGCGCAAGGTCGGCTTCCACAGCGAGATCCGGACCGGGGCCGGACACCTGGTCGCCGTCGAGCCCGTCGAGTGCGCGGAGGAGACGGATCTGCTGATCGTGCCCGCCCGGGCCGGCCGCGGCCCCGAGGAGGTGCTGGCCTATGTCGCGGGCCAGGAGTCGCTGCCGGTACGGAATCTGATCGCCCAGGCCCGTGACCGCGGCACCAGGATCGCGTCCGCATGCGCCGGCACCTTCCTGCTGGCCGAGTCCGGGATTCTGGACGGGCTGCGTGCCACGACGACCTGGTGGCTGTCTCCGGCATTCCGCGGCCGCTACCCCGGCGTGCACCTCGACGAGAGCCGCATGGTGGTTTCGTCCGACGGCGTCACCACCGCAGGAGCGGCCTTCGGACACGTCGACCTGACACTGGCGATCATCCGGGAGAGCAGCCCCGCGCTGGCCGACCTGGTCGCCCGCTACCTGATCCTGGACGAGCGCCCTTCGCAGTCCGCCTACACGATCCCCAGCGCGCTGGCACAGAGCGACCCGACGGTCAGCGCGTTCGAGCGCTGGGTCCGCGAGCGCATGACCGAGCCCATCAGCATTCCCGAGGCCGCCCGGGCCATCGGCGTCACCGAAAGGACGCTGCAGCGTTCGGTACAGCGCACCTTGGGGACGTCACCGATCCGCTTCGTCCAGGACCTGCGGATCGAGCAGGCATCCCATCTGCTGCGTACCACCGAACTGTCCCTGGAGACCATCGCGCGCAAGGTCGGCTACGAGCATCCCAACACGCTGCGCGTGCTGCTGCGGGAGCGGACCGGCAAGACCACCGGCGCGCTGCGTGGGAACGGCCTGCCCACGAAGGCTGCGCCCGCACAGATCTGACGGGGACTCGCCCCCCTGGCCACTTGTTCGTCCTTCGGCCGAGGAGGACGGCACACACCAACCCGCTCGATCCACGACGTGACGTACCAGCTGTGGAGGCGATCAAGCGACGGCGCTCATGCTTCCAGACGATCCAGCCAGGCGTCCTGACCGTCCGCCAAAGGGAAGGCCAGGGGCAACGGCTCAAAACGGCAGTGGAACGTCATGCCGTTGTCGCGCCCCGCGCCCGTCACGTGATGGTCCCACGCATCCGGGACATCTGCGTCGCCGTCCACCTCCAGTTCGAAGAAGGTGGTGTGGCGGGGAAAGTGACGGATCGGATGCGGGGTGTGCTCCTCCGCGATCGGGCGCAGCACCCGAACACAGGTCAGCCCGCACTCCTCCGCGACTTCACGCAACACTGCCTCTTCCAGTGGCTCCTCCGGAGCTACACCCCCCGCCGGGACGTGCGTGCCGGGCGGCAGGTCCACGTCGTGGTCGAACACGAGCAACTCCACCGACCGTCCCGCGCGACGGCGCAGGACGTAGGCGGCCACCCGGATACGCAACGTCAACTCCCGCATTCCCGCAGCGTAGGGGTTACACCACCTCGATCACGAGAGATCCCCCAAGATCGAAGAGACAGACCCTAGTTGAAGATCGGGCCGACTGTGCGGGTCCGTTTGATTTCGTAGAAGCCCGGGGTGGAGGCGACGGCGAGCGTGCCGTCCCACAGGCGGGCGGCCTGTTCTCCGGTGGGCGTGGGAGTGACGACGGGGCCGAAGAAGGCGATCCTTTCGCCGCCATCGGGGCCGGGGACGGCGATGATGGGGCTGCCGACCTCCTGGCCGACCAGGGTGATGCCCTCCTGGTGGGACCGGCGCAGCGCGGCGTCGTGGGTGTCGGTTTCGCCGGCCTCGGCGAGGTGCTCGGGCAGTCCGACCTCCCGCAGGGCGGCTTCGATGGTGGCGCGGGTCTTGGGCAGTTGCTGAGGGTGGTAGCGGGTCCCGAGTGCGGTGTAGAGGGGTTCGAGGACTTGGGAGCCGAAGGTCTCCTGTGCGGCGGTCAGCACCCGGACGGGTGCCCAGGCCTGGCCCATCAGTTCGCGGTTGTGCGGCGGGAGCTGGTCCAGGCGTGCTTCGTTGAGGATGGCCAGGCTCATGACGTGCCAGGTGACCTGGACGGGGCGGGTCTTTTGGACCTCGAGCATCCAGCGGGAGGTCAGCCAGGTCCACGGGCACACAGGGTCGAACCAGAAGTCGACGGTGGTGGTACGGGAGTTGTTCATCGTGGGTATCCAAACGACGGCCGCGGCCTCAGCGCGCGGCGGGTGGGTCACGTGCCAGCGGGGTAGCTGGTCGATGCGGTCAGGTCGGCCCAGGCGGCGATGTCGTCGTTCAGGCGCTGCCGGCCCTGTTCGATCAGGTTCAGGGCGTCGGTTCCAAGGACCAGGTGGACCGGGGGTTTGTCCGCGTCGAGCACGGTGAGCAGGGCCTTGGCAGCGCGGGCGGGGTCGCCGGTCTGGTTGCCGTCCTTGGTCTGGCGGGCGGCGCGGATCGGGTCGAAGACGGTGTCGTAGTCGGGGATGGTCCGCGGCACGCGGGTCATCGAGCGGCCTGCCCAGTCGGTGCGGAACGCGCCAAGGGCGAGGGCGGTGACGTGGATGCCGAGGTGGGCGACCTCTTGCGCCAGGGACGCGGTGATGCCCTCGACGGCGAACTTGCTGGCGCCGTAGAACGCGACACCGGGCAGCGCGGTCAGTCCGGCCATGGAGGACACGGTGACGATGTGTCCGGTGCGACGGCGCCGCATGGACGGCAGGACCGCCTTGATCGCGGCGACGGTCCCGTAGACGTTGACGTCGAACTGGTGCCGCAGGTCGTCCATGGAGGACTCCTCGACGGTGCCCTCGACACCGTATCCGGCGTTGCTGATCAGCACGTCCACCGGACCGATGCTCTCCTCGACGTACTCGACCGCCCGGGAGACGGCCGCGTCGTCGGTGACCTCCAGCAGCAGGCCGGTGGCGCGGCCCGGCGCCAGGGCTTCGAAGTCGGCGATCTGGTCCTGGTTGCGGACGGTGCCGACGACCAGGTGGTCGGCGGCCAGGGCCTCCTTTGCGAACGCACGGCCCAGGCCGCTGCTGACACCGGTGATCAGGATTGTCTTGCTCACGGGGAACTCCTTGACGGTGGCGGCATCCTGGCCGTCCGGGCGGCGGCCCCCGCCTGCTCAGTGAGGGTGACGTTGTCAGTGCTGATTCCGTGGAGGGCGGGACGTCGGTGGGGTCGGCGGCGTCCCGCCCTGAACGGTGACGCCGTCTTTCAGCGCTCCTGGCGCAGGAAGTCGACGACCAGGTCTGTCGTCGCCTGCGGCTGCTCTTCCGTGATCCAGTGCCCGCAGTCCGGGATGACGGCGTCTTCGACGTTGTCGGCGACGCACCGGATCACCTCGCCGATCCCGGGGCCGAAGGTGGCTTCGCCGCCAAAGGCCAGGACCGGCATCTGAAGCTTGCCCTGGGCGAGGAACTTCCTGTTGTCGGCCGCGTCCTGACTGAACGCCAGGAACTGGGCAAAGCTCGCCCGCATGGCGCCGGGTTGCGCGTAGAGCGCCGCGTAGTGCTGGCGCTTGGCCTCGTCGAACCGCTCCGGGACCACGGAGAGTTCGTTCCAGAAGCGGTCGAGGTAGATGCGCTCGCGGCCGTCGACCAGGCGTTCCATGTCGTGACCGCCGAAGCCGAAGTGCCACATGGTCGGGTCCTGTGTGATCTGGTCCCAGGGTCCGATGCCGGGCAGTGGTGCGTCGATCGCCACCCATCGGCTGACGCGCTCGGGCTGGGTGGCGGCGACCGCGTAGCCGACCATGATGCCGATGTCGTGCGTCACCAGTTCGATGCTGCCCACGCCCAGGGCGTCCAGGACGCCCCACACGTCCGCCGCCTGGTTCTTCTTGTCGTAGCCGTCCTCGGGCTTCGAGGAGAGGCCCAGCCCGCGCAGGTCGGGCGCGATCACCGTGTGGTCTTCGATGAGTGCGTTCGCCAAATGACCCCACATGTCGCCCGTTGTGCCGAAGCCGTGCAGCAGGACGACCGCGGACCCCTGCCCGCCGACGCGTACGTGGATCGTTGCGCCGTTGGTTTCGATCTCACGTGACTGCATGCCGGCCGGGAAGGGGTGGATGCCGTCCTGACGTCCGTTGTCGTTCATCGCTGTACTCCAGGTTTGAAGGGAACAGGGCTCCCATGGCGAGGACGGCCCGGAGGACAGAGCTGCGTCCAGGCGTGCAAGCCACGCCTCGACGGCACGACCTGCCGGCTGTACGCACTCATGGGCGCGTCCTCTTGAGGAACTGGATCTGGAGCGGTCGCAAATCCGCGCCACGTCCTGAAGTTAGCCGACCGGTCATCTAAGTTCCATCGCGTGCCGGACGCCGTTCCCGCGGGAGCAGACCGCTGACCTGCGATGGAAGGCAGGGGCTACCAGCAGGGAGGAAGCTGGTCGGTGATCGACGTGCTCGCGCTGGCAGCGCAGCGCGTCTGCGGTGATCACGGTGTGTCGCGCAGGTCGCCGATCTGGTCCAGCAGCGGCCGGAACCGGGTGATCTCGTTGGTCCTGCCGTCGACGTCAGTGTCGGCAAGGACCACGGCGGTGACCTGATCGCAGGCCGCCATCACGTGCCGGGCGGCAGTATCGACGGTGCGAGATCCGCGTAACGCCTTGCCGTCGACGGTGGTCGCCCGCTGGCCTGCCGCATCGCTTTGTCGACTTTGGACGGTGGGGCGACGCCGGCGCGGAGCAACGCCGCGATCATCGCGGCCGGGACCCTGCGGTAGCTGACTGTGGACATCGACATTCTTCCTCGCGCACCGCCGACGGCATACGCATCGCCGTCGATTCTTGGCACGCGGGAGGCGCCGCAACGTGAATGAGCGGGGGCGCAAGACAGACATGGCGAAACTCCGCCACGAATGTCTCAGCCGTGCGGCACGCCTGCTATAGGTTTGCCACCGAGGAAGTCCTCCAGGATCTCGGTAAACCGCGCCGGCTGCTCCTCGGCCACGTAATGGCCGCAATCGTCGAGGACCACCCCGGTGACATCGGCGGCCGCCAGCCCCATCGCCTCGGCGACCATCGCGCCGCTGTTCCGCGCGCCGCCGGTGGCGGGCACCGGCAGCGTCAGCCGGGTCTTCTTGCGCTGCTCGTTCTGCGCGATCGTCTCGTCCAGCGCCCGGTAGTACGCGAAGCTCGCCCGCAGCCCGCGAGGATCCGCGACGATCGCATCGACGTAGACGTCGACTGCGTACGCGGGGATCGCGTCCGGGGTGGCTGCCTTCTTGGCGAACTGGTAGCCGAAGAAGAGCCGCTCCCGCCCCCGGACCAGCTCCTCGTTGAGGTCGGTGAGCCGGTTGAAGCCGAAGTGCCAGGGCCGCTGGTTGGCCGCGGCCGGGCTGAAGACCGACGGGGTCGGCGTGAGACCGGGGATAATGGCGTCGACGACGGCGAGCCGGCCCACCCGCTCGGGGTGATCGGTGGCGAGGGCGTATCCGGTCCACATGCCGATGTCGTGGCCGACCACGTCGAACCGGTCGTGCCCGAGCGCGGCCATCAGAGCGACCAGATCGGCGGCCAGCGTGCCGGCGTCGTACCCGTCGTCGGGCTTGTCGGAGAGCCCGGCCCCGCGCGAGTCGACGGCGACGACGGTGTGCTCGCGGGCGAGTGCGGGCATCACTTCCCGCCAGGCGTACCAGGTCTGTGGCCACCCGCCGACCAGCAGCAGCGGTGGGCCGTCCCCGCCGGTGACCGCGTGCAGCCGCAGCC
>NZ_JAGXJM010000097.1:0-6696 GCF_019091445.1 Streptomyces sp. GbtcB7 | reverse complement strand
TTCGAGCATGTAGCCGTAGCCGCCGGGCAGTTGGACGCAGCGGTCGATGACCCTGTTCTGAAGCTCGCTGGCCCACCACTTGGCTTTCGCGGCGTCCACCGCCGTGAGTGTGCCCTCATTGAGCGCCTCGATGGCGTTGTCGATGTAGGCGCGGGAGACCTCAGTCTCCGTGGCCAGTTCGGCGAGCAGGAACCGGCTGTGCTGAAAGTCCCCCACGGGCTTGCCGAAGACCTGCCGGTCGCCGCAGTAGTCGAGGGTCCAGTCCAGGGCGGTCTCCGTGGCGCACTGCGCGAACACGGCGATCGACATACGCTCGCGGGGCAGCCGTTCCATGAGGTGGACGAATCCGTGCCCCTCCGTGCCGAGCAGGTTGGCGGCCGGGACTCGCACGGAGTCGAAGAAGAGTTCCGCGGTGTCCTGTGCGTGCAGGCCGATCTTGACGAGCTTGCGGCCCCGGGAGAAGCCGGGGGTGTCCCGCTCGACGACGAACAGGCTCATCCCCTTGGCGCCAGCGGCGGGATCGGTGCAGGCTAGGACGATGACCAGGTCGGCGTGGATGCCGTTGGTGATGAAGGTCTTGGCCCCGTCGATGATCCAGTCGTCGCTGTCGCGTACCGCGGTAGCACGGATGCCCTGCAGGTCGCTGCCCGCTCCGGGCTCGGTCATGGCGATCGCGGCGATGGTCTCCCCGGTGCACATCCGGGGTATCCAGCGGCGTTTCTGTTCCTCGGTGCCGAGGTCGAGCAGGTACGGGAGCACGATGTCGTCCTGCACGCCGAAGCCGGACTCCAGGGAGGCGGCCCCAACGCGGGCGAACTCCTCCATCATGACGCTGCGGTAGCGGAAGTCGTCCTGGCCGACGCCGCCGTACTCCTCGGGAGCAGCCAGGCACAGCAGTCCCTGTTTGCCAGCAGCCGTCCAGACCCCCCTGCCGATGAGGCGCTCCTCCTCCCAGCGCTGCTGGTGCGGAGCGACCTCCCGGGCGATGAACTCCCGGACGACGGGGCGGAAATCCTCGTGGTCCTGGTCGTAGAGCGTGCGGCGCACTGCGGAACTCCTCTCTGGGATCAGATGCCGGACCGTGCGGGCGCGACGGTCGGGCGGGGTGTGCGGGGCAGGCGACGGATCATTCGCCCGCCTGTCCGTCCGGGGCGGCGGACGGCGTGACGACGTCCATCCGCCCCTCGCGGTACAACTGCCGTACCGCGCGCTTGTCGTACTTGCCGACACTGGTCTTGGGTACCGCGTCGAGGAACGTCCAGCGCTCCGGGATCCACCAACGCGCAACCCGTCCGGCCAGGAACTGGCGCAGTTCGTCCGCGGAGACCCGCGCTCCGTCGGCCAGGGCGACACAGGCCAGCGGCCGCTCGTCCCAGCGGGGGTCCGGGACGCCGACAACGGTGGCCTCGACCACCAGGGGATGCTCGGCGATGGCGTTCTCCAGCTCGACGGTCGAGATCCACTCGCCGCCGCTCTTGATGCCGTCCTTGAGCCGGTCCCGGACGACCACCCAGCCGCCGGGCTCGATCACCCCGAGATCGCCGCTGCGCAGCCAGCCGTCGTGGAACTTCTCGGCGGTGTTCTCGGCGTTGTAGTAGGAGCCGGTCACCCAGGGGCCGCGCAGTTCGAGTTCGCCCGCCGACTTCCCGTCCCACGGCTGTTCCCGGCCGTCCAGGCCCATGACCCGCGCCTGGACACAGGGCATGAGCCGACCGCTCTTTGCCAGCCAGTCCTCTTCCTCGTCCTCGCCGGTGCCGCGCGGCGGGGCGGACCAGCTCGCGAGCGGGCTGGTCTCGGTCATGCCCCAGCCCTGCACGAGGGCGACCCCGTGGCGCTCCTTCAGCCCGCGGATCAGTGCCCGCGAGGGTGTGGAACCGCCGCTGCCGGCGAGGCGGACGCTGCTCAGGTCGAGGGGGTGCTGTTCGCCGTAGTGCAGCAGGCCGTTCCAGATGGTGGGGATCGCGGCGACCCCGGTGGGGCGTTCGTCGGCGATGATCCGTGCCAGGTCCGGCAGGTGCAGGAACCGACCGTTCATGATCAGGTCTGCTCCGGCCAGCCAGGCGGCATAGGGCCAGCCCCAGGCATTGGCGTGGAACATCGGCACGATCGGCAGGATGCGGTCCCGGTCGTTCATCGGGAACCCGCTGCCGCTGGAGATGCCCAGGGTGTGCAGGAAAAGCGACCGGTGGCTGTAGGCGACACCCTTCGGGTCGCCGGTGGTGCCGGTCGTGTAGCAGAGCGCGGCGGCCGACCGTTCGTCCAGCTCGGGCCACTCGTAGCCGGGCCGCTCGGCGGCCAGCAGGTCGTCCCAGCGGTGGACCGTCACATGATCCGGTACGTCGACGGGCGCGCCGTCGCCGATCACGACCAGGTCGCGTACGCTGCCGAGCCGGGCCCGCAGCGGTGTGAGCAGCCCCACCAGTGTGGCGTCCACCAGCAGTACCCGGTCCTCGGCGTGCTCCACGACATAGCCGAGCTGGTCCGGATGCAGCCGCAGGTTCAAGGTGTGCAGTACGGCGCCCATGCTGGGCACGCCCAGGTACGCGGCCAAATGCTCAGGGGTGTTCCACGACAGCGAGGCGACCCGGTCGCCGGGCCGTACACCCAGCCGGGTCAGAGCTGCGGCCAGCCGTTCCGCCTGCTCGCCGATCTCGGCGAAGGACTGGACGGTACTGCCGTCCGCACCGCAACGAACCACGCGACTGCGGGCGTGCACCTGCTGACCGTGCCGCAGGAGGTCCGAGATCAGCAGTTCACGGTCCTGCATGGTGCTTTTCATCGCGGTGCTCCTTCTGTGTCATCCCGGTTGCGCAGCACCCGGCGGGCGATCGACCAGCGGTGCACCTCGGACGGGCCCTCGGAGATGCGGTACGCCCGTACCTCCCGAAGGTAGGCGCCGAGCGGCAGGTCGCCGGAAATGCCGAGCGCCCCGCAGACCTGGATGGCACGGTCGACAACCCGGCCGACAGCCTCGGCCACGAAGGTCTTGGTGACCGAGGTCTCGTGCTTGCCGGACCGTCCGGAGTCCAGGACCCAGGCCGCCTCTCGGATGAGAGCGCGGCTGGCGGCGAGATCGATCTCGTTGTCGGCGATGTGCTGCTGCACCATGCCGAGGTCGCCCAGCCGACTGCCGAACGCGGTGCGGCTGCCCGCGTACTCCAGGGCGATGTCGTGGGCGCGGCGGGCCAGACCGAGCCAGCGCATGCAGTGGGTCAGCCGGGCCGGGGCGAGACGCACCTGGGCGTAGGCGAAGCCCTTGCCGACCTCGCCAAGCACCGCGTCGTCACCGACCGTGCAGCCGGACAGCTCGATCTCACCATGGCCTCCGGTGAAACCGGTGTCGAGCGTCGGCACATGCCGGACCAGCCGGAAGCCCGGCGTGTCGACGGGGACCAGGAACATGGTCGCCTCCAGCACGCCGTCCGCGCCACCGGTGCCGCTCGTCCGGGCCATGACGATGGCGAACGCGGCTCCGTCAGCACCGGTGATGAACCACTTGCGTCCGTCGATCACCCAGCCGCCGTCGGTCCGGCGTGCGGTGGTGACCAGCTGGGAAGGGTCCGACCCGGCGCCGGGCGACGGCTCGGTCATCGCGAAGCAGGACCGTACGTCACCCGCGGCGAGCGGTTTCAGGAACCGCTCGCGCTGGGCCTCGGTGGCGACCTTCTCCAGCAGATGCATATTGCCCTCGTCCGGTGCCGCGCAGTGCAGTGCGAGCGGGCCGAGCAGGCTGTATCCGGCCTCCTCCAGGACCACGGACTGTCCTCGTACGTCCAGGCCCAGGCCACCGAGCGAAGTCGACACGGTCGGCGCGAAAACCCCGGCGGCGCGGGCCGCCTGCTGGAGTTCGCGACGGAGCACGTCGTCCGGTGAGCCTGCGCCCTGGAGCATCCTGAGCTCGGCCAGGAGTACGGTCTCGCGCACGAACGCGGCTGTGCGGTCCCGTAGCTCGGCGACTTCGGGGTCCAGGGTGAAATCGATCGTCATCACGCACCTCACGACGAATCAAGAGTCGTGCATTTATCGAACGCTCAGACAGTAAGGATCGATGACAGGCGGGTCAATGCCTCGTCATCGGAAAGTTTCTCTCACGTTTCCCCAGGCTGATAGGGATCGGCCCGCACCTTGACGCTCCGGCCGGGCACGACTAGCTTACCGACTTAGCGATCGATAAGCATTCGAAGTGCCGCAGTGAGGTCACGGAGGCGCACGAGTCGCCGACGACCTCTCGCTGAAAGGACCGCAGATGAATGACGCCGTCATCGTCGACGTGATACGCACCGCGTCCGGCAAGGGAAAGCCGGGGGGTGCGCTGTCCGCCGTCCACCCGGTGGACCTCCTCGCCACCGTGCTCAAGGCGCTGATCGAGCGCAATGGGCTCGATCCCGCACTGGTCGACGATGTGATCGGCGGTTGTGTCTCACAGGCCGGCGAGCAGGCGTTCAACATCACCCGCACCGCTCTGCTCGCCGCCGGCCTGCCGGAGTCCGTGCCCGCCACCACCATCGACCGTCAGTGCGGTTCGAGTCAGCAGGCGGCCCACTTCGCCGCGCAGGGGGTGCGGGCGGGCGCGTACGACATCGTGATCGCCTGCGGTGTGGAGACGATGAGCCGGGTGCCGATGGGCTCCAGCGCCGGAGGCCAGGACACCTCCGGCACGCTGCTGGGCGAGCGCTACCCCGAAGGACTGGTGTCCCAGGGAGTGTCCGCCGAGCTGATCTCGGCCCGCTGGAAGCTCGACCGTGAAGAGCTGGACACCTTCTCGGCCCGCTCCCACCGGCTTGCCGCCGCCACCGCCGCGAGCGGCGGTTTCGACACCGAGATCGTGCCCGTGGCCGGCCACTCGGTGGACGAGACCGTACGACCCGCCACCACCGTCGACGGCCTCGCCACCCTGAAACCCGCCTTCACCGGCGTCCCCGCCGCCGCGCGTTTCCCGGAGATCGCGTGGCGGATCACGCCGGGCAACTCCTCGCCCCTCACCGACGGCGCCTCCGCGGCCCTCATCATGAACGCCCGCACGGCCGAGCGGCTGGGCCTGCGGCCCCGGGCCCGGTTCCACTCGTTCGCGGTCACCGGCTCGGACCCGGTGCTGATGCTGACCGGCGTCATCCCCGCCACCCAGAAGATCCTCGACCGGTCCGGCCTGGCGATCGACGACATCGACGCGTACGAGGTCAACGAGGCGTTCGCCCCCGTACCCCTGGTGTGGCAGCGGGAGGTGGGCGCCGACCCGGACCGGCTCAACCCGCGCGGCGGCGCGATCGCGCTCGGCCACCCCCTCGGCGCCTCCGGCACCCGCCTGCTGACCACACTCGTCAATCAGCTGGAGACCACAGGCGGTCGGTACGGGCTGCAGACGATGTGCGAGGGCGGCGGCATGGCCAACGCCACCATCATCGAACGCCTCTGAACCACCTCGTCGTCTTCAGGATCCTCAGGAAGGAAGCAGCGTGAACATCGCAGGCAGTGTCGCCCTGATCACTGGCGGAGCCTCGGGGCTGGGCCTCGCCACCGCCCAGAGACTGCTGGACGCCGGGGCGAGCGTGGCTCTTGTGGACCTGCCGTCCTCCGACGGCGCCGCCGTGGCAGCGAAGCTCGGGGAGCGGGCCGTCTTCGCTCCTGCCGACGTCACCGACGAGCAGGACATCGCCGCCGCCCTCGACGCGGCCGCGGAACTCGGTGACGTGCGGATCGCCGTGAACTGCGCCGGCATCGGCACCGCCGCGCGGGTGCTCGGCAAGAACGGACCCTTCCCCCTCGACGCCTTCGCCCGGGTGGTCCAGGTCAACCTGATCGGCACCTTCAACGTCATCCGGCTGGCCGCCGAGCGGATGAGCGGCAACGAACCGGCGGACGGCGACCGCGGAGTCATCGTCAACACGGCGTCGGTCGCCGCGTACGACGGCCAGATCGGCCAGGCCGCGTACTCCGCCTCCAAGGGCGGCGTCGTCGGCCTCACCCTGCCCGTCGCCCGCGACCTGGCCGGCCGGCAGATCCGCGTCGTCACCATCGCCCCGGGCCTGTTCGAGACCCCGATGCTCGCCGGACTCCCGAACGAGGCCAAGCAGTCCCTCGGCGCCCAGGTGCCGCACCCGGCCCGCCTCGGCCTCCCCGAGGAGTACGCCGCGCTCGTCCAGCACATCACCGAGAACCCCATGCTCAACGGCGAGACCATCCGCCTCGATGGCGCCATTCGGATGGCTCCCCGGTGACCTCAGGAGCAGTCGTGGAACACGTGCGCAACGCCTTCTACATCGGCGGCCGGTGGCGGCAGCCACTCACCACCGAGGTCAACACCGTCGTCTCGGCCGCCACCGAGCAGACCATCGGGCAGACCCCGCTCGGCGGCGCCAAGGACATCGACTCCGCCGTGGCAGCCGCGCGGGAGGCCTTCGAAGGCGATGGCGGCTCCAGCGGCGACGACTGGTCCGGTCTCGGCCCCGCCGAGCGCGCCGACGCCCTGGAACGGTTCGCCGCCGCCATCGAGGCTCGCGCCGACGAGATCGCCCGACTGGTCTCCCGGCAGAACGGCATGCCGATGGCCATGTCGGTGGGCGCCAACGCGATCTTCCCCGCCGCGATCCTTCGCTACTACGCGGGGCTCGCCCGCGAGCTGGAGTGGGAGGAACCCCGAAAGGCGTTCACCGGCGGCATCACGCGAGTGCGCCGAGAGCCGGTCGGCGTGGTCGGTGC
>NZ_JAGXJM010000096.1:0-7302 GCF_019091445.1 Streptomyces sp. GbtcB7 | reverse complement strand
CTCCGACCGGCAACGCGCGGCCGATATCTACAGCCGCTTCAGGACGCTGGCTGACGCGTACGGCGAACGCCTCCACCCGATCATCGCCGACAACGACCCCCCGCCCCTCACCAGCGACTCCTTCGGCAAGGTGGAATTCGACTACGAGAACCCCATGGTGCCCGGCGTCGATCATCCCGGCCCCGATCAGGTCACCCGCGTCGAAAATCAAGGTGAGGAGTCAGCCTGACCCCTGTCCGGTTAGCCCCTGGTGGGGGTGGTCCCAGGCCGCCGCCGAAACGCCCGGATGCAGCACATGCCCGAGACCGGCTCACGGCATTGCTGGTGCAGAGATACCCGACTCACCTGGACAAGCCCTGTGAGCGCCATCGATCCTGCTGAAGCGATTCGCCCTGACTGGTGGACCGACGACACATACCTGCATCTTGCTGCGCTCGAGGACGCGGCGCTGCCTTGTCGCGGCTTCGCGGAGGCCGAGAAGAACCACCCCACCCTGCCCGCATTGAAGAATCTGATCAGGGCCGTGTGGTGGCTCGGCAAGACGGGCGCAGGTGAAGACCGCCCAGAGCTCGTCGAAGAGGCGCTGAGCACCGTGGAGTCGTACGCCGTCGCCGCGGCACACGCAGCGCGCCGTACCCGCAGCCAGCTGACCGACCGCGCCAAGGATGACGAAGACGCCGAGTGCGACCGCTCGTGCGAGCACGATGAGACCTACGGGACACCGCCTGCACACCTGACCGACGCCACCTTCGCCGTCCGCCTCCCTGGCTTCTCGGGCGACACAGTCAGCGGACACATCCACGTCAGCGAATCAGGAGCGCTGACAGTTCAGGGCGGCGGCCCCCTCGCGGACCTCGACTTCCTCGGCCGGCTCGACGCACGCGCGGTCATCGATGCAGTCAAGCACCTAGTTACCCGCCAGGTCGAACGTCCGCTGCCCGACCCGAGTGGTCCGCACACCAACTAGCTAGTAGGCGAAGTCGTTGGCGAGGCAGACGACCGTTCCGTCCCCCTCCAGTGCCTCGTAGCCGTCTCGTTCCTCCTCATTGACCGGGAAGAACAGGGCGTTGCCACCGCGATCCGGATCGGTGACGATCTCGGCGTAGTTGACCCGGCGGCCCTGGCCGTCGCCGGCCGCGATGATCCGCTTGGCCTCGCGGAGATCGGCCTCGGCATCGCGGCTGCCGACGTGCAGCGGATCGAACGGATTGCCGCACAGGACGGCGTATCCGTCCAGCGCCGACGGTTCGTGGCCGCCGTACCCGTCGTTCCAGTCGGCCGCGACGATCCGGGCGGGATCCGCCAGCGGCAGGACGACCATGCTGACCCGGGCCACCGCCGGTTCGTCGCCCACCTGAGACCAGTAGAAGCCCGCGTACACCGGAGCCTTGCTGGGGCCGGAGAGCAGGCCGCCGTGAACCCATCGACCGGCGGTCGCCATCCCGTACCAGGTGACCTCCTCCGCCAGTTCCAACTCTCTGACGCACGCGAACCATCCCGGCCGCATCATTCCCTTCTCACCGTTCCGATTGACGTGATCCACCCACCGCCATAACAGGGCGTCCATGGTGGCCGCTGGGGTGGCGGAAGCGGGCGAATTCTTGGCTGCTGTCATGGCTCACAGCATGGCAGGGGGGTGTGACAGTCCCGCCGCGTCCAGGCGGGTGGCCGACGACAAGTCGCAGCTGTGCGTGCCACACCCCGCGTGTGTGCGCGATCGGCCGGACAGGTCCTGGACGTGCCCTGGGGCGGCGCGGCTCACTGATGCTGGACCGGCGGGCAGTTGCCGGTCTCCCGATGGTGTTGATGTCGGCGTTGGACCGTGAGTCCCCCGCGTTCGCGCCGATCTGGCGCTGGGCGATCACGGTCTGGCAGGCGTGTGCGGCGGCGAGCAGGTGGACGGCTGCGCCGTCGGTGCGGGATCCTCGCACGGTCTGGCCGTCGACGGCCAGACCGACCAGGGTGTCACCGGGTTCGTCGACCGGGTCGGCGGCGTACCGGGCGGGCCAGGCGCCACGGCGTCGTACAGGGCGTCGCCGTCCAAGCGGGCCAGAAGTCGTCCCAGCGTGGAGGCGTTCGGCGTGCTGGAGGTCAGTCCGAGTTGTTCGCGCAGGTCGGAGTCGGTATCGGCGGCGAAGCGGGCGATGGCCGCCAGGGACGTGGCTCCACCGAGGAAGGCGACCATGCACAGCGCGAGCAGGGAGCCCAGGCGGTAGCGGCGGCCCCGGACCCGGCGGGGATCGGATATCCGGCCCAACACGTCCGCCAGGCAGGTGAGCCGTGACGGTTCCGGGCAGGTGGAATCGGTGTCCGCGCAGTGGCGTTGCAGGACACCGATTGGGGAGGATGGCACGCGAACGCGACCCCTGTTCGTGATCAGGCTTCGAGAAGCTTGATCATCAGAGGTCGCGTCTCTCGTTGCCGAACTGGGCGAACCGACCACGGCGGTGCGTACGCAGGCGATCAGCTCATCTCGCCGAATCAGAACGCATCAGCTCTGCCCCTCGACCGCTGCCATGCGGGCCGTTTGTAGGAAGATTGACACAGTGCCCACATGAGCCATGGCGACGTCCTGCGGAACACGAGCACCACAGGATGGCGTTGAAGCAATGACGGTGAGGGGATCAGAGAGTCATGCACAGTACTGGAGCGGAGGTCGACGGCGCGCGCGGGGTGCTCGCAGTGGACTCGACCGCCCCGGACGCCGCACCGCGGGGACTCGACGCCTTCCGGCGCGGGTGGGAGACGCAGATCGGCGACGATGTCTTCCAACTGCCGGCCTTCAGCCCGGACACGATCGGTGACTTCCGGGTCAAGGGCAACGTGGCCAAGGTGCACGGCGCGGCGATCGCCGATCTTCACGCCGCGTCGGCAACCCGGACCGCGGACGCCCCGGGCGGCGATCAGGATCTGGTGGCCATGTACGTAGTGCAGCGCGGCGCATGGACTCTGGGCGGCCCGCCCGGTTACGGCGACCAGACCGTATCGGCCGGGCAGTTCCTCGTCCGGCACGTCGGGCGCCTGACGGCCTTCGAGACGACGGCGCACCTCACGGCGAAGTTCTTAGTCCTGCCCCCCGGCGAGCTCAAACCCCTGCTCGGGAACCGGGTCATCACCGGGCCGGCGGACTCGGCCGAGATACGCCTGCTGACGGCCCTCACGAACATGATCCACACAACTGTGGCCGACCTCGGCCCAGCCGGTGTGGAAGCCGCCCACGGCGCCCTGATAGAGCTGGCCAAGGCGGTGGCGAAGGGCCGGTTCGACGACGTAGAACCCCGGCTGGCTCCCGCGCTCACCCAGGCAGCCAAGGACCTCGCGGACCGCCGGCTCGCTGATCCCGAACTTTCTCCTGCGATGCTTGCGCGTGAACTCAACGTCTCCGTCCGTACGCTGCACCGGGCATTCGCCGCGGTGGGAGAACAGGTGGCCACCTACATCCGCCACCGGCGACTGCAAGAGGCCCGGCTCGCCCTCACCGCGCCGTCAGGTCGCCTGAGTATCTCGGAACTCGCCGCACACTGGCAGTTCGCGGACAGCAGCCACTTCACCCGGACCTTCAAGAAGCACTACGGTCAGACTCCCACCGAGTACGCCCGCTCGACCGGAGCAGCCTCGCTCTCGCCGAACAGGCACCCGCCGGGCCACGGACCGGCCGAAAGCGCGTGACCAAAGGTACGACCGCAGTTCAGCGGATGCCGCCAACTCGTGTCCCAAGCAAGGCAGGACGGCACTGTGGGCGGCCTGGGCATGTGACCGCGGCGGGATGTTGTCGATGAGGGCGCGGATCTGGGTGACCTCGCCGGCGGTGCCCGCGGGGCCCTCGATCTTTAGGAACTCGGCGGTTCCCGGCGACTGAGAGGTGATCCACCGCCCCGTGGCTCACCAATGGTGGTGTTTGCTGCCCGCCTTCCGCTGGCCGACCGACGACGGACCGGCGTCAGCTCCCCCTCTTTCGCGTGTATGTGGCAGCCGTCCACACCGGCCCTGGACCCGTCGAGCTTGCCGGCCGCCTTGAGTTCGGCAAGCAGGATGCCGGCAACTGGTTGAAGACTCCGACCAGCTGCCGGCGGTCCAGGCGTCGGGGATGAGCGCGTTGTGGAAGCGCCGTGGGCGCTGAAGAAGGCTCAGTCGATCAGTTCGGCGGCCCGTTCGGCGATGGCGTAGACGGTCGCGTTGGTGTTGGCCGAGGGGATGGACGGCATCACCGAGGCATCGGCGACCCGCAGTCCGGCTATTCCGTGCACGCGAAGGTTCGCAGGATCGACGACGGCATCGGCGTCGGTTCCCATGCGGCAGGTGCCGGTGAAGTGGAAGTAGGGGCCGGTGGCCTTGCGGATGAACTCGTCCACGGATTCGCCGCTCGTACCGGAGCCCGGCACCGCTTCCTGCTTGCGCCAGTCGGCGAACGCGTCGGCCTCCCCGATGCGGCGTGCCAGGGCCAGGCCCTTGCGCATGACCTCCAGATCACGGTCGTCGCTCAGGTAGCCGGGGTCGACGACGGGAGCGCTGCCTGGATTGGCATCCGCCAGGCGCACGGTGCCGCTGCTGTGCGGAGCCATCGCGGAGAAAGCAATGGAGTAGCCGTTGGCCGGCGGCTGGCCCCATGCCGACGGGAGCGGTGCGGCGACGACGTAGACCTGAAGGTCCGGCCGGGCCACGGCGGGGTCGCTGTACAGCAGGCCCATCATTTCGGCCGGCGGGTTGGCAGGAACGAACGGTACGGGCTGGACGGCCTCGTACACCACGCCCGCCATCGGATGGTCCTGCAGATGGGAGCCCACTCCCGGCAGGTCGGTGACGACGTCGATACCGTGTTCCTCAAGGTGTTGTGCCGGGCCGATCCCTGACAGCATCAGGAGGTGTGCGGAACCGATGGCTCCCGCGGTCAGTACCACCTCGGCGCCATCGACGGACAGGTGCTCCCCACCGATGGTGTACTCGACGCCGGTGCAGCGGCCCGCGGTGGTGCGCAGCCGCTGCACGGTCGCGTCCGTGACGACGTCCAGGTTCGGCCGGTCGAGGAACGGACGGATGTAGGCGTCGGCCGCGCTCTGGCGGGCGCCGCCGGGCAGATTCATGTCACTCCACCCGAACCCGGTCTCCAGCCCGCTGCCGATGTCATCGGCGCATGCGAACCCAGCCTCCACCGCGGCGTCGACGCCCGCCGTGGCCAGGGGATGGGGTTCCGGGACCGGGGCGACCACGACCGGCCCGTCCGTGCCCCGCACGGAGGCATCACGGCTGCGAGTGCTCTCGCTGCGGCGGAAATAGGGCAGCAGATCGTCGAAACCCCAGCCCGGAGCACCGAGGCCGGGCCATTCGTCGTAACCGGAGCGGTGCCCCCGCAGGTGGTAGAGGCCGTTGATGCTCGACGATCCGCCGAGCGCCTTGCCGCGCAGCACGTCAGCGGCCCTGCCTGTACCGGCCTGCACGGTCGAGGCGCCCAGCCAGAGGGATGACGGGTCGAACCCCAGGAAGCCCCAAGGAGATGCCATCGTCTCGGTTGCGTCCCGGGCTCCGGCCTCCAGCAGCAACACCCGCACGCCGGGGCGTTCCGAAAGCCGGGAGGCAATCACGCATCCCGCTGTCCCCGCTCCCACCACGACATAGTCATAAGGACTCTTGCCCATCATGTCTCCGCTTTCCACGGCAGCCTTGTCCGACCACCGGATTTCAGAAAATCAGCTCCTCGACGATCAAGGAGCTGATTATGCTTATGTACTAAAGGGGTCTAAAAGTGAGGACGGTTGTCTTCGCGTCAGCCCTATGGGTCGCCCAGCCGCGTCCGGGCTCGGTGCGCAGAAGGCGTGGAACCGGCTGATCAGCAGCGAGCGGGCTCCAGTGGAGCACGGCTGTCCGGATGGAGGCCCGCCACGCGCCCCTGCTGGTGTGGGCGTTGCTGGTGCTGACGGACACCGAGGTGACCCGGTGGCAAACGATCACCTTGATCCGGCGGGCCTGGGCACACCCGATCCGCACACTGCCGACCACCCCGTTGGGGCTGTCCATGTCGGCGCCGGTACCTGCGATGACGGCCACGCGGCCGGAATTCTCTTGGTTCACGAGTTTCTCGTCGTTGGTGTGTACCCGTCCAGGAACAGCCCGGGTGTTCCCTCTGCCGTCGAAGCTTAGGAAAACCGACACAGCTCGCACTTGAACCACCGCGACGTCCGTTCGGAACCTGAGTGCCATAAGGCAACGTTGGAGCGCGCGCGGCCGGGCTCACGGTGGAGTACATCGATGAGCGGCCGGACGAACCGGCGATGTGAAGGCGCTTCTACCGGCTGTGGCAGCCCCATGAAGCGGAGTTGCGCCGGGAGCTCGGTGACGACCAGGCGGCGCGGGAGGCCGAGCTGGTCCTGCCCCGGTGGGCGACGCGCGAGGCCTTGGCCGTGACGCTGAGGAGGCCTTCGGGTGGCGGATAGGGCAGCCCGCCACGTCAGTGGTCGCCTGCCCTGACGAGACGGCGGCCGCCGCGCTGCAAGAAACCGTGCCACACCCCGTACTTCCGCCCCTACACAGGCACAGACGTGGCGGGCTGCGAGCTCGGCGAGGCGATCAAGAACGTCATCGCCACCTGCTCCTCGCCGCTGTCCCGGAACCGGACCTTCGGCCTTGCCGCCACGCCAACCGGAGCCTGGGCCGATTCAACCCGGCGGCCACCGGCGTGAAAACCTCCTACGGACCCGCATTCTCATCACGCCGTAGTGTTGCGGCGTGCGATACCTGGCAGAGCCATTCCTTCTCGGTGCCCTCAAGCGGGGATGTCCCATCGAGCAGTTCCTCGGGCCGTCTGGAACCCCCGACCGCCTTGGTGTCTCCTACGTCGAGGTACGGCCTGCCGAGGGCAACTACGAGATCTACCTCCACGCCGTTCTCGATACCGAACCCCAGACCTACGACTTGGATTCGCTGCCTGCGCTGTTCGACACAGATGAAGAGGACTTCGGCCTCCTGGTCGCAACCACGAGCGACCCAGCAGCCGCACTGGATGCTGCCGCAGACCGAACTGGAGCTGTACACGAACGCTGGGTGAACCAGTCCATGGCAGGTGACGAATACCGCGACTATGTCCTCGCCGGCCGCCCCGCCCGGGCACCCGACGGCCGACGTTGGCCTACTCCGCCGAGCTCCTAACCACCGGCTTCACGGAAGTGCGGACAGAACCTTGAAAATCCCCGCCCCTTGCTGGGGGTGGGACAGACCTGCTCGCTGAGATTCTCCACCCACCCGTCGTCGTCACGCGCACCCCCCTCATGCGGTCCTGACCGGTGCGGCACAATCGCGGTCAACTGGGCG
>NZ_JAGXJM010000095.1:0-7440 GCF_019091445.1 Streptomyces sp. GbtcB7 | reverse complement strand
TCTGCGGCGGCCCCACCGAGTCCATGAGGGAGACCCTCGGCCGCGCCCTCGCCAAGCGGACAGGCGGCCGGTGACCACCGGCCGCGGGCCCGGGCGCATCCGGTGACCCGACCACGAGCGCGGGTTCCCCACCGCGTCGACGCCTGCCCGGCACCTCCTCCGGCGGCTTCCCGGTTCCGTACGACGAGAGCTCCTTCGAACCTGAGGACCCGCATATGAACAGCTCCGTCATGTCGAGCCCACCCGGGCTCGACATGCCTGCCCTTGAGCAGTACTTCGATTCCCATATCGCGGACCGCCAAGGGCCGCTGCACGCCACCTCTATCCAGGGCGGCCGCTCCAACCTCACGTATCACGTGACCGACGGGCACACCGACTGGATCGTGCGTCGGCCACCGCTCGGCGGACTCACCCCCTCCGCCCACGACGTGGGCCGTGAGTATCGAGTGATGTCGGCTCTGGGGCGCAGCGAGGTCGCCGTTCCCGAGACCGTCGCGTACTGCTCCGACGACCGGGTGATCGGTGCTCCGTTCACGGTCGTGTCCCGGATCGACGGGCGCGTGCTGCGTACCCGCCAGGACACCGGCGAGTTCACCCCGTACCAGCTCAAACAGTGCGCGGACGGACTGGTCGCACAACTCGCGCTGCTGCACTCCGTCCCCTACCGAAACATCGGGCTCGCGGAATTCGGCCGTCCCGAGGGTTACGTCCAGCGGCAGATCAACCGCTGGCGTGAACAATGGGATCTGGTGGCAACCCGGCCGCTGCCCTCGCTGCACCGGCTGTTCCGGGCACTGGAAGCGTCCGTCCCGTCCGAGAGCGCCGCCGCCGTGGTGCACGGGGACTACCGGGTCGACAACGTCATCCTGCACCACTACGACCTGGGCCAGGTACTCGCCGTCGTCGACTGGGAGATGGCGACGATCGGCGACCCGCTCGCGGACCTCGGTATGTTCCTGGCTTACCGGAACCCGGCCGTCGACGCCCTGTTGGACGGCCCCGCGGCCACCGACCCCAAGTTCCCCACCCAGCTCGAACTCGCGGAACACTACGCTCTGCTGACCGGCCGGGATCTCACCCACCTGCCGTTCTACCTGGCTCTGGCCTACTTCAAGATCGCGGTGATCGCGGAGGGCGTGTACACACGGCATCTGGCGGGCGTGACGATGGACGACAGCTTCGCTGGAGCGGGTGCCTCGGTCATCCCGCTGGTACAGGCCGGGCTGAGATCGCTGGGCCGTGACGGAGGTGCCGAATGACTGGCGGCCCGCGGGCGGCGCTGGTCACCGGTGCCACCCGGGGCATCGGGAGAACGGTCGCTCGGCGACTGGCCCAGGAAGGCTATGACCTAACCCTCACCGGCCGAGACCCGGCGGCACTGGCCGAGGCAGCCGCCGAACTCGGCGGCCTCGGACGCCGGGTGGAGGTGGCCTCGGCCGACATGGCTGCCGAGCACGACGTCCGGCGGGTGGCCCAGGTCCACCGCGCCGCCTTCGGCCGGCTGGACGCCCTGGTGCTCAGCGCGGGCGTCGGCTCGTCGGCACCGCTTGGAGGTTATCCACTCAAGCGGTTCGACAAGCAGTTCACCGTGAACGTCCGGGCGCCCTTCACCCTCATCGACGAGTGCATCGACCTTCTGCGGGCCACCGCCAAGGAGGTGCCACTGAGCGGCACGAAGATCATCGCGATCTCCTCCATCACCGCTTCCGCCCCCGAGCCCGGCCTCGCGGCCTACGGCGCGAGCAAGGCCGCTCTGATCGCCCTGTGCGAAGCCGTCAACACCGAGGCGTCGGCCGACGGGGTGACGGCGACCGCGATCTGCCCGGGTTACGTGGACACCGACATGAGCGCCTGGATGCACGACCGCATCCCACCCGCCGAAATGATCACGACCGGCGACCTCGCCGAACTCGTCCTCGCCCTCACCCGGATGTCCGCCCACGCCGTCGTGCCGCAGATCCCCGTCGTCCGCGCGGGCTCGCAGCTCTGGCGGGCATGAGATCTCGTTCCGTCCCGGCGAGGCGGGCGTGGAACCCCTCCCTGCCATAGGCGGCGCCCCGCCGTCGTTGCGGTGGAGAAACGACCTCAGAGTTCGGCTCCGACACCTTGACCTTTTGCATAATCACAGTAGCTTAGGTGATTATGATGTGAGGCACCCTGCGGCGATGGCCAGAGCACGCGGGTCAACACTCCGAATCTCCCATGGGAGCCACCATGACCACCCAATCGGTAGCGGATGGGCGCACGGCGTTCATCGAACAGTCATTGCACGTCGGAGACCCTGTCGCCGACGCAGTCATCGTCGAACTGGACGAGTTCGGAGCGGCCGGTCGGCGTCTCCTGAACGAGGGGCTGCGGGGTGGGCTGGCTTCACTGGCCGATGCCCCGCCAGCGATCGCCGCCCTGTTGCGCGAGAGCGAGGCCACCCCGGACTGGGTCGATACCGAACGGCTTGCCGCCGGGGAGACCGCGTTCCTCTCCGTCGAGCCGCTCTGGACCCAGATCGTCCTGTCAGTCGGCTCCCTGCTGCCCGGCTACAGCACACCGCGCATCGCGCGCGTCCTCACCGGTACGGGCCGGCTGGTCAACACCACGCAGCGTCGGCTGCAGGAGACCGGCAAGTGGCTCAACAGCGTCACCCTGCCGGGCGGCATGCTGCCAGGTGCCCCCGGCTATGTCGACACCGTGCAGGTACGGCTGATGCACGCCCGGGTGCGGGCCACCAACATGCGACATGGCTGGGACACGGGCGCTCTGGGCGTGCCGATCAACCAGGCCGACGTGGCGCGCACCTGGCTGGACTTCACCTACAGCCCCTTCATCGCACTGGAGAAACTGGGCGTCACCTTCACCGACGAGGAACTGCTCGGCCTGTACCGGCATTGGCACTACGTCGCACACCTCATGGGCGTCGACCCCGTCTTCTACCGGGACGTTGTCGACCACCAGCAGGCCGGGGAGTGGTACCACGCGATCGAGGCGGTCAGTGACTCTCCCGACGAGAACGCGGTCGCTCTCAGCTCCTCGCTGCTGGAGGTGGTGACCCGGATGCTGTCGGAGCTGGCGCTCAAGACGCCGCTGCCACTCACGCAGGACCTCGTCGCCGCCTTCGCCCGCCGCATCCTGGGTGACCAGCTCTGCGACCAACTGGGCATCGCGCAAACGGACCTCGTACCCTTGGTCGATCTCCTCGCGGAACGCAACGCACAGACGCGGCGCTGGCAGCGCGCGTCGCCGGAAGCCTGGCAGCAGGCACTGGAGGAGAACATCGGCGTCCGACGATTCCTGGTGGACCTGACCGAGGGTGCGACCACCTACCAGCAGAATCTTGCCTGATCCGTCCGGTGAGCCCGTCGCGCCCGTGGTCGGCTGCCGTTGTGTCCTGCAGAGAGCATGGTGCTGATTCCTGGGTCCGTCAGGGCAGCAGCCGGGCTTGGTCGAGGCGCCGCAGCGCTCGTGTGCGATGACTCGGCTTCCGGTGCCTCTCACTCATGTCTGAATCCGCTGTCGTTTGTTGTACAGATCCTGGGAGATCAGCGATGTTCATCACCGCCGCCGTGCTTGCCGTCCTGTTGGCTCTGGTCTATCTGGCCGCCGGCGCGCCCAAGGCGGCCGGTCAGACCAAGACCACGGAACAAGCGGACCATCTCGGTGTCTCGCCCGGCCTGTACCGGGCGATCGGTGTGCTTGAGGTGCTGGGAGCCGCGGGAGTGGTCATCGGCCTGTGGCTGGCATGGCTGGGTGTCGCGGCCGGCACCGGTCTCGTCCTGCTGATGATCGGTGCCGCCGCAGTCCACGCCAGAGCCAAGGACCCGGGCAAGGTGCTCGCTCCTGCCGTGGTGCTCGCGCTGGTCGACGTTGCGTATGTGGTTCTTCGGGCAGCCACTGCCTGATGGCGCCCGGACGGGCCGAACGCCGGAACCATCGGTGGACGAAGTCACTGGTAGGAGCCGCGCGGTGGACGCGGGATACTCGGAATCGGCATCTCCTTGTGACGGCGCACTCGCGGATCACCAGCCGTCGGGAGTGCCGCAAGGGGTTCAGAGGCCCTGGGGGAGCGTCTGCTCGGCCCAGATCGTCTTTCCGTCGACGGTGTGGCGGGTCCCCCAGCGATCGGTCAGCTGTGCGACGAGCAGGAGGCCTCGGCCGCCTTCGTCGAACGCGCGCGCTCGGCGGAGATGCGGTGAGGTGCTGCTGGCGTCGGAGACCTCGCAGATGAGGGTGCGGGCGCGGATGAGTCTGAGCTGGATGGGGGCGCCGCCGTAACGGATGGCATTCGTGACCAGTTCGCTCACGACGAGTTCGGTGACGAAGGCGGCCGCTTCCAATCCCCAGCTGGACAGCCGCTCCACCGCCTGCTTGCGGGCGACGGCGACGACGGCCGGGTCGGCGGGCAGCTGCCAGGTGGCGACGTGGGACGAGTCCAGTGCGTGGGTCCGGGCGATGAGCAGAGCGACGTCGTCGGTGGGGCGGTCGGGCAGGAGCTGGCCGAGCACGGCGTCGCAGATCTCTTCCAGAGTTCGTCCCGGGGCGGCGACCGCACGACGCAGCTTCTCGATGCCGACTTCGATGTCCTGGTCGGCGGCCTCGACCAGGCCGTCGGTGTACAGCGCGATGAGGCTGCCTTCCGGCAGATCGAGCACGGCCGACTCGAAGGGAAAACCGCCCAGCCCCAGCGGCGGCCCGGCAGGGAGGTCGGGGAACTCGACGGTGCCGTCGGGGCTGACGAGGGCGGGTGGAGGATGGCCGGCCCGGGCGATGGTGCAGCGGCTGGAGACAGGGTCGTAGACCGCGTACAGGCAGGTGGCGCCGACATCCCCGGCGGCCTGCGGCCGACTGCCGTCGCCGTCCCATTCCTCCTCACGGTCGAGGCGCAGGACGAGGTCGTCCAGGCAGGTGAGCAGCTCATCCGGTGGCAGGTCCACGTCGGCAAGGGTGCGTACCGCTGTACGCAGCCGCCCCATGGTGGCGGAGGCATGGATGCCGTGGCCGACGACATCGCCGACGACCAGGGCGACTCGGGCGCCGGACAGGGGGATCACGTCGAACCAGTCGCCGCCGACGCCGGCCTGTGAACCGGTCGGCAGATAGCGCGAGGCCACGTCGACTGCGGCTTCCTTGGGCGCCTGATGGGGGAGCAAGCTGCGCTGAAGGGTCAGGGAGGTGCTGCGCTCCCGGGTGTAGCGGCGCGCGTTGTCGACGCAGACCGCCGCCCGGCCGGTGATCTCCTCGGCCAGCAGCAGGTCGTCGTCGTCGAAGGGCTCGGGATTGCGATGTCGCGCGAAGAGCCCGAAGCCCAGGGGAGTCCCCCGAGCGCGCAGCGGCACCAGGAGAACCGAGTGCAGGCCGAAGGTCGAGACCATGGACGCCTGGCGCGGATTCTCCGCCAGCCAGTCGGGGAACTTTGGACCAGTGCTGCTGTGGCGGGTGGCCCGGCCACTGGCCAGTGAGTGCAGCAGCGGTGATCCCTCCTGGAACAGGCTCAGCTCACCCGGCTTGAAGGTTGCCTCGGGGCAACCGTCGAGGACGGACCGGTTGGCCGCACGGCGCATCGCGGTGGCATCCGCGGGTCCACCGGGCTTGGGCTCCTCTCCGCTGTAGACCGGGTCGAGCAGGTCGATGGCGGCGAAGTCCGCCAACCGGTCGACGGCCAGCTCCGCCAGTTCCTCCGCGGTACGCACCACCTCCAGGGTGGTGCCGATACGGATGCTCGCCTCGTTCACCACGTCCAGTCGCCACCGGGCCCGCTCCGTCTCCGTGATGTCGAGTGCCGCGGTGGAGGCGCCGTGGACGAGGCCCGTGGGGTCTTTGAGCGGCGAGACCAACAGGGACCATGTGCGTGGACGGGTCTCGCCGGGGGAACGGGTGGACACCTCCTTGTGGACCGGCTCCCCCGTCCGGAGCACCTGGAAGACCGCCCTGGCCATGTCGCCGCAGAGCAGTCCGGCGCGGAGTTGGTCCAAGCGGTGACCGAGGAGCGTCTCCTCCCGCATGCCCAGCAGACGCAGCAGTTCGACATTGGCTACGGTCACCCGTCCCTCGTAGTCGTGGATGCTCACCGCGATGGGCAGTTGGGAGAGCGTCCAGTCCCGCAACGCGTCACTGGTGTTTCTCAGGCCAGGCCTCTCCATGGCGGTGTGAGGCTTCTCGGTGATCAGCACCCAGCCGGCATCTCCGTGGGCATCCCGTTGCGGGAAGGCTCGCAGTGCGAGGTCGACGTGGCGGCCGTCCAGGTGCTGTACGGAGAGAGTGCCGCTCCACTCGGTACGAGCGGTCAGGCAGGTTCGGGCCGACGCCGGGAGGCCCGAGGCGAGCAGGTCGGCAGCGGCACGCCCCACAACGTCGCCGGGCGGGTGGCCGAGAAGCTGTTGAGCGGCGGCGTTCCACATGGTGACGATGCCCTTGGCATCGACCGACACCACACCTGTGACCAACTCACGAGTGCGACTGCTGTCGTCTTCGTGCCAGGAGACTTCGCTGTCCATTACTGCTCACTTCGGTGTCATACCGATACCGCTACATCATGCTTTGTGAAAATTTGATACTAAGCATGCACTTTCCAGCATGGTGCCGCCCACGCGCGGTATCAACCGGTGGCTCAGGGGCCGGTGACTTGGCGATGGCGTGGAGCGGCATCACTGCCATGGCCGTGAAGTCACGCGTGAAGGCGGGAGCGGTTTCCAGCTCTCGGAGGGGCGCCTGGGTCATCGGATGACACCCTCCTGGCGGAGGGCCTCCAGGTCGTCGGACCCGAGTCCGGCAGCCCCCAGGACCTCGTCGGTGTGCGCGCCGATCGCCGGTGCCGGGACCGGTGGAGCAGCCGGAGAAACACTGAACCTGGGGGCGGGCGCCGGCTGATGACCGCCCCCCGCGTGCGACAGGTGTGTGCCGCGCGCGATGTTGTGGGGGTGCTCGGCCGCTTCGGTCAGGGAGAGCACCGGGGTCACGCAGGCGCCCCGACCGTCGAAGGTCTTCGCCCAGTCGTCCCTGGAGCGCGCGGCGAAGATCGCCGTGAGCCGTTTGCGCATGGCGGGCCATGCCGAGGGATCCGCCTGATGGGCGAAGTCCGGGTCCTCATCGAGGCCGAGAACCCGCAGGAGCGCGGCGTAGAACTGGGGTTCCAGCGCTCCCACGGCGATGTGCCTGCCGTCCGAGCAACGGTATGCGCTGTAGTAGGGGGCTCCGCCGTCGAGCAGATTGACGCCCGGCTCGTCACGCCAGGTTCCCTCGGCGAGGAATCCGTACGTCATGGACAGCAGGAGGGCGGTGCCGTCGGTCATGGCAGCGTCGACGACCTGCCCCCGGCCGGTCGCACGGGAGTGCAACAGGGCGCTCACCAGCCCCAGGGCGAGCAGCATGCCGGCACCGCCGAAGTCCCCGACGAGGTTGACCGGCGGCACCGGGTCGCCGCCCGGAGGGGCGATGGCGTGCAGCGCGCCG
>NZ_JAGXJM010000094.1:0-7792 GCF_019091445.1 Streptomyces sp. GbtcB7 | reverse complement strand
GGCGACCGAACGTCCCGCCGACGTCGAGCCGGTGAAGGCGACCTTGTCCACACCGGGGTGGGCGACCAGGGGGGCGCCGGTCTCCCGGCCTCCGGGCACCACATTGATCACGCCCGGCGGGATTCCGGCCTCCGCGACCGCTTCCGCCCACAGGAAGTTGTCCAGCACGGCCTCCGGCGAGGGTTTCACCACCACGGTGCAGCCCGCGGCCAGCGCGGGGGCGTACTTGAACGTCGCCAGCATCTGCGGGTCGTTCCAGGGCACGATGGCGGCCACGACCCCGACCGGCTCCCGCCGGACCAGCGTGGTGCCGCCGAACATGCCGGGCCGGCGTTCCTCGAAGGCGGCCTCCTTCGCCAGGCCGGCGTAGTAGCGCAGCACCAGCGGCGGGAACAGGCCCTCCAGCCGCTCGGCCGTTGAGACCGGCATTCCGTTCTGGGCGCTGACCCGTCGTACCATCTCGGGCGCGCGTTGTTCCAGGGCGACGGCGAGCCGTTCCATGGCCTCGGCGCGGCGCGCCGGTTCCCAGTGCGACCACCCCGCCGGGTCGTCGAAGGCCGCGCGCGCGGCACCGACCGCGGCGTCCACGTCGGCCTCGACCGCCTCGGGGACCCGGCCGATGATCTCCTCCGTGCTCGCGGAGGTCACCTCGATGGTGCGGTCGGAGCTGGGGGTTATCCAGTCGCCCCCGATGTAGAGCCTGTCGTATGTGTGCAGCATGAATGTCTCCGTGGTGGGTTCGAGGGTCAGGGGAAGGTCAGGACCGGCTTGAGGGTGAGGCCCTTCTCGGAGTCCTCGACCGCCTCGTTGATCCGGTCCAGTGGGTAGGTGCGGATCAGCCGGTCGAAGGGGAAACGGCCCTGGCGGTACAGCTCCAGCAGCCGCGGGACGAAGATGCGGGGGACGCTGTCGCCCTCGGAGATGCCGCGCACGCCCCGGCCGAGAATCAGCCCCAGCATGTCCAGGGAGACCTCCGAGCCGGGCGCCGCGACACCGATGAGCCCGCAGGTACCGCCCTGGCCGAGTGCGTCCACCGCCTGCCGCAGCACGGCGGGGACACCGGTGGTCTCCAGAGTGAATTCCACGCCGACACCGCCGGTCAGCTCGCGGAGGTGTCCGACCGTGTCGCCCTCGGAGCCGTTGACGACATGGGTCGCCCCGAGTTCCTTGGCGAGGGCGAGCCGCTGGTCGTTGAGGTCGACGGCGACGATGGTCGTGCAGCCCGCCACCGCCGCGGCCATCACCGCGCTGATCCCGACGGAACCCGCGCCGAACACGGCGATGCTGCTGCCCGCCTCCGGGCGCAGCGAGTTGAGGACGGCGCCCGCCCCGGTCTGGGTCCCGCAGCCGAGCGGGCCGAGCAGTTCCAGTGGCAGATCGTGGGGCACCTTGACCACATTGCGTTCGTTGCAGACGGCGTGGCCGGCGAAGGACGACTGCCCGAAGAAGGCGCCGCCCACGTCCTCCCCGGCGCGGTGCAGCGGCGTGCTGCCGTCCATTCGCCGTCCGAAGAAGTTGGCGGGCACGAACAGATCGCAGTAGGCCGGACGGCCACGCAGACAGTTGCGGCAGGCGCCGCACCAGCTGAAGGCGAGGATGACGTGGTCGCCGGGGCGCACCTGGGTCACGCCGGCGCCGACAGCCTCGCCCACGCCCGAGCCCTCGTGGCCGAGTACCGCCGGCAGGTTTACCGGGAGCCACTGGTCGCGGGCCACCAGGTCGCTGTGGCACACCCCGGCGCCGACGATGCGGACCAGTACCTCGTCCGCGCGGGGTGGTTCGATGTCGACCACCGAGAGGGTGAAAGGCGCTCCCGGACTCTCCGTCACAGCAGCGGTGATACGCATGGGTGGCTCCTTTGCCAGGATGCGGTGCGGGGATGGTGCATCGGTCGCGGTCCCGATCCGGCCCGGACCGCTGTTCGGTCCGGGCGCCGGGGCGCCGGTCGCGGATGTCAGGCGCGAGTCGGCGTGTCGGCCGGCGCAGTCGGTTTGCGCAGCGCCGCGAACTCCACGACCTGCGCGGCGATGGTGGACAACTGGTCGTCGACCGCTTGGTCCAGGCACCCACCGGCCGGTCCGAAGACCTTGGCCGAGGTGTTGATGGCCGCTCCGTACGGGCTCGGCCAGCCGCGCAGAGCGTGCACGGTGACGCTGAGGCTGTGCAGGGTGGAGACGGAGGCCTGCCAGCCGTACGCGACGGCGACGCAGCCGACCGGCATGCCGTCGAGGTAGACACGGGGGTCGTCCCGCAGGTCTTCCACGTAGTCCAGGGCGTTCTTGATCATCCCGGAGAGAGTGCCGTGGTATCCGGGCGAGGACAGCAGCAGGCCGTCCGCCTTCCGGATCCCCTCGATCAGCCTGCGCACTTCGGTGGAGCGGTGTGCGGACCCGGGATCGTGGATCGGCAGCATCAGATCGCGTCCGGTGATCAGCTCGACGACCGCGCCCCGCTCCCGCGCGGCCGCCGCGACGACGCGCAACGCCTGTTCGGAACTTGAGCCGGATCGCCTGGAACCTCCGACGGCGAGGAGTCGCACGGCGCCCGCGGTCGGAGTCCGGTGGTCAGACACGGACCCCGGCTTCCTTGACGAGCGGAAGCACCTTCTCCGCGAAGTGGGCGAGTTCCGGTTCGTAGTCCAGGAAGCCGAACACCATGCCGTCGACTCCAGCCTCGGCGATGGCGACGAGCCGCTCCGCCACCTGTTCGGGGTGCCGACGATCGGATAGCCGCCGCTGGTGGTGGTGACGAAACGTTCCTGTACGTGGCGCAGTTGATCATCGAAGGATTCGCTGTTCAGCCCCACGAAGCGCATGTGGTTGGCGACGGCCTCCCAGTCGGCGTGGGCGATGATCCGCTCGTAGCGTGCCTTCGCCTCGGCCTCGGTGTCCGCGCAGCAGATCGTCTCGTACGTCATGACGCTGATGTCGCGGCCGTGTTCCTCGCGGGCGATGCCCTTGAGCTGCTGCACATGGTCGCGGGCCCTGTCCAGGGTGAAGATGGAGGTGAAGTTGACGTCGGTGTGCTTCACCGAGAACCGGACGCCGGCGGGTGGGCTGCCCGCGTTGATGATCGCCGGTCCACCCGCCCGCAGGGGCTTGGGATACGACTCCGCGCCGGTCACCTCGAAGTGCTTTCCGCGCAGATCGAAGGGCTCGCTCTCGGCCCACAGCCGCCTGACGATCGTCACCCACTCCTCGCCGAAGCAGTAACGCTCGTCGTGCTCCAGCAACTCTTGGCCGAACATGGCCGGCTCGGGGGAGAGCCACCCCATGACGATGTTCAGCGCGAAGCGCCCGCCGGAGATGAGGTCGATCGTGGTCGCCGCCTTCGCGGCCACGACCGTGATCCGTTTCGTCCGGGCGGCTAGTCCGGCCGCCCAGGTGAGGGTCTCGAAGACCCCGCCGCCGGCGTTGGTACGCCCGCCCAGTCCCTTCCACCGGGAGAACGGCAGCAGCATGTCGAACCCGATGTCGTCGGCCAGTTCGGCGACGGCCTCGACGCCCCGCCAGCTGATCTCGAAGCTGCCGGGGGCCATCGGTGATGCAGAGTCCCTGGCTCGCGTTGGTGCCGAAGAGCCCGAGTTTGAAGGTTTGGTCAACGCCTCCGAGAGGCGTGGCCCGTACGTCGTTGTCGTTGACAGTGTCCGTACTTGGCATGACTGCTCCTGTTTGACTCTACGTCTTGGAAAAGCGGGCCCGGACCTGTCCCAGGCCCTGGATCTCCGCTTCCACCTCGTCGCCCCCAGCGACCGGCACCATCGGCCCGAGCGCACCGGTCAGCACCACATCGCCGGCGCGCAGCGGGGTGCCGAGCGCGCACATCCGGTCGGCCAGCCAGCGGGCGGCGAACAGCGGGTTGCCGAGGCAGTCCGCGCCCGCGCCGGTGGAACGCTCCTGGCCGCCGACCCGCATCGACATCCTGACCCCGGCGAGGTCGAGGGCGGAGAGCGCAACCGGCACGGTCCCCAGAACGAACCGGCCGGACGAGGCGTTGTCGGCGACGGTGTCGGCGAAGGAGATGTCCCAGCCGGCGATCCGGGAGTCGACGATCTCCAGCGCGGGCAGCGCGAACGCGGTCGCGGCGATCACATCGGCGACGGTGTGGACGCCCAGATCCAGGCCGTCGCGCAGGACGAGGGCCACTTCGGCCTCGACCTTCGGCTGGAGGAGCGCCCCGGTTGGTACCTCCTCGCCGTCGCCGTGCCCGAGGTCGGCGAAAAGGGTGCCGAAGTCGGGCTGCCCGACGCCGAGTTGGGCCTGTACGGCGGGGGAGGTGAGGCCGATCTTTCGGCCGCACACCCGTTGGCCGTGTTCGCTGACGGCACGTTCCACGTTGCGTCGCTGGACCTCGTAGGCACCGTCAGCGTCATCGGGGTCGAGCAGGTCCCGTACGGGCGGGCAGGGCCGCCCGTTGCGGGCGGCCTCCCACAGCCGGTCGGCGGCGGCCTGGACGGGATCCATGTCAGCCGTCCGCCCGCATGAAGGTGAGGATCTGCTGCTCGAACTCCTGCTGGGCCTCGACCATGACCCAGTGGCCGCAGTTGGGCACCACGTGCAGTCGCGCGTTGGCCATCTGGTGCAGTATGTGCAGGCTGGAGTCGAGCGGCAGTACGTGGTCCTCGCGGCCCCACAGCAGCAGCGTTTCGTGGGTGATCTCGCCGACCCGCTTCCAGTGCTTGGGGGAGAGCCCGCGGGTGATCCAGTTCTTGAACATCCGGGCGTTATAGGCCAGCGACTCGGGTTCGACGGCGGCCTCGTAACGCTCCTTCAGGGTCTCGGCGGGAATGGCGTCCCCGTCGAAGGTCAGCGCGTCCACCAGCGCCTTCATCGCCTCGGGGGACGGAGCCTGGGCGAAGCGGACCAGCGACTTGCCCTCGGTGGTGACGTTGTCGCTGGTGATCGGGAGCGCGCCGCCGGCCGGTGCCATCAGGATCAGCCGGTCCACCCGCTCCGGGTACGACAGCGTGAACTCCAGGGACGCTGCACCGCCCATCGAGTTGCCGACCGGGGTGACCTTGTCGACACCGAGGTGGTCCAGGAGCTGGATCAGCACCCTGGCGGTGAGTTCGTGCTGGGGCTCGTCGTGCTCCGGCTTGTCAGTGAGCCCGAAGCCCGGCTGGTCGACGATCAACAGCCGGAAGTGCGGGGTGAGGGTGGCCAGATTCTGCTTGAAGTTGCTCCAGCCGCTCGCGCCGGGGCCGCCGCCGTGCAGCATCAGCAGCACCGGGCCGCTTCCCGCGTCGTGGTAGTGGACGCGCATCTCCTTGAGATCGGCGTAGCGCGACGTCGATTCCCTGGTGAGGTTCTGGGGGGTGGTGGTCAACGGATTTCCTCCAGATCGGTGTCGGCCCGGCCGGCTGTCGCCGGGGTGAGGCCGAAGAATTCGACGGCGTTGCGACCGAGGACGCCGGCCGTCTGCGTGGGGGTGAGGACGCCCTGCCCGGCGGCGTCGGTGACGATTTCGTGGGCGGGGCGGAGATAGCCGGGCAGGAAGGGGTGGTCACTGCCCACCATGAGGTGATCGGCGCCGAACCGGGTGGTCAGCAGCCGCAGATGCTCGGGGTCGAAGACCAGGGAGTCGACCCAGAGGGTGCCGACCAGCTCGTCGTAGCGGGCCGGGGCGGTCGCGCCGCCGGTCGCGGTGGCGAACGCCCGGGTCCTCGGGTACGTCCAGGGGAAGGAGCCGCACCCGTGCGCGAGCGCGACCCGCAGTCCGGGGAACTCCTCCAGCACGCCGCCGAAGACGAGCGCGGTCGCGGACAGGGCGGTGTCGGTGAGCATACCGACGCCGAACTCGTACGGCTGGCCCCGGCGCCGGGTGGCACCGCCGCCGTCCGTGGGGTGCACGAGCAGGGGTACCCCCAGCTCCTCGGCCGCCGCGAAGAACGGCCGCAGCTCCGGGTCGTCGAGTTCGTGCCCGGCGACCTGGGTGCCGATCTCGGCGCCAACGAGGCCCAGTTCGCCGGTCAGCCGCCGCAGTTCGCGTACGGCGGCGCCCGGTTCCTGGAGCGGCACCGCGCCGATGGCGGCAAGCCGGCCGCCGGAGGCGGCCACCGCCTCGGCCAGCAGGTCGTTCTGCTCGCGCAGGAACTCCTCGGCTGCCTTCGGGTCGCCCCAGTACGCCAGGGTCACCGGGACGGGGGAGAGGACCTGGAGGTCGACTCCCGCAGCGTCGAGGTCGGCCAGCCGGGCCGGTACGTCCCACAGGGACCGGCTCACCTTGCGGAACACCTCGGACCCGCGCATGATCCGCCCGGACCCTTCGTCGTCGGCCACCAGGTGGGGCCACCGCGGATCGCCGGTGCGGGCCGACTGATCGGTGAGGCCGAGCGGGAACCAGTGGGCGTGGACGTCGACGACCAGGTCGCGGCCGGTCCCGCTGTCCGAACTCACCGGGACGCCTGCCCGGTCAGCAGCGACGGGCTCTCGATCTTCTTCCCGGTCATGAAGCGCTCCCGCTGGAGTGCCTTGTCACCGGCGGTCTTCCGCAGCTCGGCCAGATCCTTCTCCAGCTGTACCGGGTCGTCCGAGTGGAAGAGGAACTTCTTGCTCCGGGTGGAGATCGGCGAGGTGTAGTCGAGGAAGACGCGGCGCCTGTCTTCCGCGTACCGGTCCAGGACCTCGTCACCGATCTGACCGTGGATCACCGCGGCCAACGCCTCGAACAGCACAAAGGAGTCGAACAGGCCCGTCAGGAGCCCGAATCCGCTGGTGGGATTGGTGGCGTGTGCGGCGTCACCGGCCAGCAGGACCCGTCCCACACGGAACCGCTCCGCCGCCCGCTGGTGCATCCGGTACGACGAGTACTGGACGAGTTCGTACTCCTCGCCCGCCGGCAGGACGGCGTCGAAATAGCTGGGGATCCGTTCCCGGACCTGTTCTTCCGGAAGCGCGGCGTCCTCGAAGTAGGTACAGCGCCACAGCCCCGTGTCGTCGATCTTGGAGACGACGGCTCCGTACACGGGGTCGATCTGCATCGTCGAGGGGGTGTAGCCGTAGCGGTCGAAGTCGAAGCGGACATTCGTTGCCACGAACCGCTCCGGCCACGTCAGTCCGTCGAAGTTCAGCCCCAACAGCTGCCGGACCGTACTGCGCGCGCCGTCGGTGCCGATGACCCAGCCGGCGCGGAACTCACGCGGGCCGTCCGGTGTGTCGGCGCTGACCGTGACGCCGTCGGAGTCCTGGGACAGCTCCGTCACCGTGGCGTTCCACACGACGGAGACGTTTGGGAAGCGCGCCAGGTGCGCGAGCACGACCTCCGCCAGCCGGTCCTGGCCCAGATGGAGGTTGAAGGGGTGGCGCACCTCGTCGCCCAGCACCCCGTCGTAGTGGAAGGAGATGGTCTCCCCGGTCGTGAACAACCGGAAGGACGACCAGTTGGACGTGGTGAAGCCAGCCTTGGTGAGGTCGTCGAGCAGGCCCATCCGCTCCAGCCCGTCGTGCGCGGCCCAGTGGTACACCATGGCGCGCGGCTCGTCGACGACTGCCGGTTCCTTCTCCAGCACGGTGACGTGGACGCCGGCCTGCGCCAGTCCCAAGGCGTTGACCAGGCCGACCGGCCCGGCCCCGACGATCAGCACACTGTTGCGGTTCATTCTGTGCTCCGGGATTCTGCGAGTTGCAGCGCGATGTCGATGATCATGTCTTCCTGCCCGCCCACAAATCCGGCCTCCCCGACCCGCTGGAGGATCTCGTGGGCCGGTACGCCGTACCGGGTGGCCGCGCGCGCGGCGTGCAACAGGAAGCTGGAGTACACCCCTGTGTAACCCTGCGTGATCGACGCGCGGTCC
>NZ_JAGXJM010000093.1:0-8299 GCF_019091445.1 Streptomyces sp. GbtcB7 | reverse complement strand
CGCGCCCGCCGCCCCGCCCGAGCCGCCGCTCGTCGCCGCCGCTGCGCCCGCCGCCCCGGCCGCGCCCGCTCCGGCGCCACCGGCGATGAGCGCGACGGCCTTCGCATACCCGGCGGCACCGAACCAACCGATGACCGCGACCGGCACGACCGCGGGGATCCCGCTGGCGACTTCCTTGATCTGGCCCGCGGCCAGCCGACACTTGGCGCACTCCTCCAGGTGCTTGCGCAGTCCGCGCTCGGCCCGGGTGCGCAGGCCGCCGCGGGCGTAGGCGCCGAGCCGGTCGGCGTAGCGCGCGCACTCCTCGTCCATGATGAGCGTGGCGCTGACGTGTGCCTGGAGGTAGGCCTGCTTGAGGCCCTCGCGGGCGCGGCTGGCCAGGACGCGGGTGCCGTTGGCGTCGAGCCCGAAGAGCGTGGCGACCTCGCTCGGGGACTCGTCCTCGACCTCCGTGTGCCACAACACGGCCTGCCAGCGCTCCGGCAGCGACCGGAACGCCTGCATGGCCAACGACTGCTCGGCCTCGTGCATCGCCCGTACGTCGGCGCCCAGGTCCAACGATTCGTCGTCGGACACCTCGGAGGTGCGGGAGGACTGCGCGGCGAACACCGCGAAGTCGTCGACCAGTTGTTCCCGTTTCGCGGACTTCGTCCAGCTCGCGGCGACGCGGCGGACCGTGGTGAGCAGATACGCGCGTACGGCGTGCTCGGGGCCGTGGCCGCGGCGGACCGCCTGGAGCATGCGGGCGAACACCTCGGCGGTGAGGTCGTCCGCGGTGTGCGCGTCCCGGCAGCAGGTGCGGGCGTAGCGACGGACGGCTTCGGCGTGACGGCGGTACAACTCCTCGTACGCCGTGTCGTCGCCCGCCCGCATCCGCCCGATCAGATCGGCGTCGGAGGGCGGCAGCTCGATCGGGCGTGGCAGGACGCCGTCACGCCGGTCGAACCGGTCGCGCTGCGCCGGAACGCTGGCGTCCCTCGGGGCACTCGAAGTGCCTGAAGCACCCGAGGCACCGGAAGTGCCCGAAGTACCTGGAGCATCCGGTGGACCCGAGGGCTCCGGGGTGATGCCCGACGGACCGCCCTGGCTCGGTACCTGCCGCGAGGGCGACCCGCCGGCCTCCGCGCCACCGTCACCGAGTGACTCGTCCCGCCCGTCAACGCTCATCGCGGAAAGCCCCCGCCTGCACACTCGGACCCGAATACCGGGACAGAGTGCCACACGCTTCAGGGACGGGACCCCACCGCACGGACCAACCACTCGTCCGTGGGGACTTGCCACACGACAGCACTAGTGGTCACCCGTTTGGGGAATAGTCAATAAACGCTCCCCACAAGGCAGTTGCGCCACGGCCGGAATGCGCGGACCCCGAACCACGTCACTTCGGACTCCGTCACCCCGGCCGCCGTCACGCCGGCCGCGAGCGCAGCCCCTCCAGCAGGATGTCCAGCAGCCGGGCCGAGGCCGCGGCCTGCTGGGCGGCATCCGGCAGCGAGGGCGCCGCCGTGGCTATGACCAGCAGTACGTCCGCCACGGTCACGTCCGCCCGCAGCTCGCCCGCCGCGCGGGCCCGATCCACCAGCCGGCCCACCACGTCGAGCAGCGCGGCCGCACCGGCGTCGTCGGCCACCGCGGCCATGGCCTCCTGCTCGGGCGCCGACCGCTGCTCGACGAGCCGGAGCTCGGGGGCGAGCTGGGACCGCTGCTGCGGCACCCGCGCCTCGTCCGCCGAGGGCCCCTCCTCCGCGACGCCGACCCGCAGCACCTGCGGCGGCAGCAGCCGCCCGGCACCCGAGGCCACCGACGTACGCAGGAAGCGCGAGAGCGCCGACCACGGCTCGTCCTCCTGACCGAGCGCCGCGCGTGCCTGGTCGGTCAGCCGGGAGGTCTCCTCCTCGGCTATCCGACGGACCAGGACGTCCTTGCTCGGGAAGCGCCGGTACACCGTGCCGACGCCGACCCGGGCGCGCCGCGCCACGTCCTCCATCGGCGCGCCGTACCCCAGCTCGCCGAAGACCTCGCGCGCCGCGCGCAGTACGTGCTCCAGATTGCGCTGTGCGTCCACCCGTAGCGGCGTCGTCCGCGATCCGTCCACCGGACCGCGGCCATTGCCGCCCGTTGCCGCGCCGACCGTGCCACCGGACGCGATGGCAGACGCGGAAGACCAATGAGCATCCTGAATGTGCATAAGCGTTCCCCCGGTAATGACGTCTCCCCCCGGAGACTCTCCCCGCCATTGGAAGCCGGAGCGAGCGGAACAAGCTTGATTCACGAACCCGTCGTGCGGACTCGTCGAGCGCATCCCCCTACACCCCGTCGACACACGAACATAGTTGAGTGGGGGTCAATTCAGAAGGGGCAGGTTCCGCACGGAGCGCCCCCCGATCGGAGTACGGGTCGGTTACCTCCCGATTACGTCCCCTCCGAACCCCCCGATCACCCCCGCTGACCTGCGCACTCTTCCCGCACTCCGGCAAACGGGGCAACCCCTCGGGCCCCCGGCCGTCGGTCACACAAATTGTCGAGCCTGTGGACAAACTCAAGAGCGGGGTGCGTCATGGGATGGTGAAGGAACCTGTGCGCATTCTCATCGTCGGCGGCGGCTACGTCGGGATGTACACCGCCCTGCGCCTCCAACGAAAGTTGAAGCCGGAACTGAATCGGGGCGAGGTCGAGATCACCGTCGTCTCCCCCGACCCCTATATGACTTATCAGCCGTTCCTTCCCGAAGCCGCCGCGGGCCTGATCTCGCCGCGCCACGTGGTGGTCCCGCTGCGCAGGGTCCTCGACCGGTGCCGGATCGTGGTCGGCGAGGCCCACAGCATCGACCACGCCAAGCGCACCGCGACGCTCAGCACGCTCGCCACCGCCGAGGAGGGCGCGGGCACCGAGCAGATCACGTACGACGAGCTCGTCCTCGCCCCCGGCTCGGTCTCACGCGCCCTCCCGATCCCCGGACTCGCCGACTACGCCATCGGCTTCAAGACCATCGAGGAGGCCATCGGGCTGCGCAACCACGTCATCGAGCAGATGGACATCGCCTCCTCCACCCGCGACCCCGCGATCCGCGACGCCGCCCTGACCTTCGTCTTCGTGGGAGGCGGTTACGCGGGTGTGGAGGCGCTCGGCGAACTCGAGGACATGGCCCGCTACGCCGCCCGCTACTACCACAACGTCAACGCCGACGACATGAAGTGGATCCTCGTCGAGGCCTCGAACCGCATCCTCCCCGAGGTCGGCGAGGAGATGGGCAAGTACACGGTCACCCAGCTGCGCCGCCGCAACATCGACGTACGCCTCGAAACCCGTCTCGACTCCTGCGCGGAGCGGGTCGCCGTCCTCAGCGACGGCGCCCGCTTCCCCACGCGCACGGTCGTGTGGACCGCCGGCGTGAAACCGCACCCGATCCTGGCCGCCACCGACCTCCCCCTCAACGGGCGCGGCCGCCTCAAGTGCACCGCGGAACTGACCGTCGACGGCGCCCCGCACGCGTGGGCGGCGGGAGACGCCGCCGCCGTCCCCGACGTCACCGCCGGGGAGCCCGGCAAGGAGACCGCGCCCAACGCCCAGCACGCGGTACGCCAGGCCAAGGTCCTCGGCGACAACATCGCCCACTCCCTGCGCGAGGAACCCCTGGAGACGTACTCCCACAAGTACGTCGGCTCGGTCGCGTCCCTCGGGCTGCATAAGGGTGTCGCGCACGTCTACGGGCGCAAGCTGAAGGGCTATCCTGCCTGGTTCATGCACCGCGTCTACCATCTGAGCAGGGTCCCGACCTTCAACCGCAAGGCCCGCGTACTCGCCGAATGGACCTTGGCGGGGCTCTTCAAAAGGGAGATCGTGTCCCTCGGATCGCTCGAACATCCTCGAGCGGAGTTCGAACTCGCGGCCGGTGGAAAGCATCCCATCGACCCGAAGCTCGACCCGAAGGGGTCGTCCTGACCCGACCCAGGAACTCCACCGATCAGGCAGGCGTCTGACGGATGTCGGTCCGGTCGGCCAGACTGGTCCCGACCATGGGCGGGCCGACGGTTCGCTCATTCGCACCCACAGGCTTCTTCCCCAGCGCCGCATTTCCCGGGTTCCGATCAGGGAGGCAGCGCTCCAGTGGCTCCGGCCGCGGGCCGGACCCCCGGCCGGATTCCGGAGCCGACCGGAGACGACAATCACGAGGCAAGGATTCGGTGAACTTCACCCGCTGGAGCGCCCGGCTCCCCGGAACGCAGCGCCGCGCCGCGGCGCGGACCGAACACACGGCCTCCCCGGACCGTCGAGGCGAGGGCTCCGTGCCCGCGGCCCGCGCCGAGCAGCTGACCGACGACGCACCGCCCGTCCCCGCCGTCGACGACCTGCCCGTGCGCGAGGTCCTCGACCGCGTCCCGGCCCTCGTCGCCCTCGTGCACGGCCACGACCACCGCGTGGCCTACGTCAACGACGCCTACGTGGCGGCCTTCGGCGCCCGACCCGTCGGCGAACCCGCACGCGAGGCGCTGCCCGAGCTCGCGGAGATCGGCCTGCTCCCGCTCCTCGACCAGGTGCTGCGCAGCGCCAAGCCGCGCACGGTCAAGTCCCGCAAAGCCCCCGGCGGTCGCTCGTACACCTTCACCTGCACGCCCGTCGACGCCACCCCGGACGGCCAGGACGGCGGCGTACTCGTCTTCGCCACCGACGTCACCGACCACGCCGAGGCCGCCGAGCGACTGCGCGCCAGCGAGCGCCGCCAGCGCGAGACCGCCGTCACCCTCCAGCGCTCCCTGCTCCCCCAAGAGCTGGAAGAACCCGACGACCTGCGCGTCGCCGCCACCTACCAGCCCGGCGGCACCGAGGCCGCGGTCGGCGGCGACTGGTACGACGTGATCACCCTCGGCGGCGGCCGCACCGCGCTCGTCATCGGCGACGTGATGGGCCGCGGAGTGCGGGCCGCGGCCGTCATGGGACAACTGCGCACCGCCGTACGCGCGTACGCCCGCCTCGACCTGCCCCCGCACGAGGTCCTGCAACTCCTCGACGGACTCGCCACGGAGATCGACGCCAACCAGATCGCCACCTGCGCGTACGCCGTCCACGACCCCAACGAGGGGCGGCTCGTGTACGCCTCCGCGGGCCACCTCCCGATCCTCGTCCGCGACGAGCACGGCACCGTGATCCGCGCCGACGAACCCACCGGACCACCGCTCGGCACCGGCGGCTGGATGCACGCCTCGGGCTCGGTCCCGCTGGGCCCCGGCTCCACTGCCGTCCTCTACACCGACGGCCTGGTCGAGCGCCGCAACGAGGACCTCGACGAGGGGATCGCGTCCTTGGAGCGCGCCCTCGCGGGGGCGACGGGCACGCCCCAGGTCGTCTGCGACCGCCTCGTCCGCTCCGCGGGCGTCACCGCCGACCACGACGACGACGTGGCCGTCCTCGTCCTCCAGCACCCCGCCCGCACGGGCCCCGACGGCGAGCTCTTCCGCAACGCGGCCCTGGAGCTGCTGGGCGGGGTGGAAGCGGCTCCACGCGCGCGTGCCTTCGCCTCCGGCGTGCTGACGAGTTGGCGTTTCCCGTCCGACCTCCATGACCTCGGCGTCCTCGCCACCAGCGAACTGGTCGCCAACTCCCTCCAGCACGGCACCCCGCCGATGCGCCTCCGGCTGCGCCGTACCGACCGCCGCCTCATCATCGAGGTCACCGACGGCGACGACCATCTGCCGCGTCGGCGTCGCGCCGAGCCCGCCGACGAGGCCGGCCGCGGTATCGCGATCGTCGCGACGATCGCTTCCGGCTGGGGGTCGCGGCGTACGCCCGGGGGAGGGAAGGCGGTCTGGTGCGAGTTCGCCCTACCCCGCACCGCCGGCTGACCCCCTGCCCCGGGCGTGTTCCCTGAGAAACAGGAGACGGCTGCCGCCACGGTGAAACGTGGTGACAGCCGTCGTACGAACGTCGTACAAGCCTCCGTCAGGCGCTCGCTCGTACCGGCTCCGCGGGTGCCGCCCCGCCCTGAGCCACCACCCGGCTCTTCGCCAGCCACGGCTGGTTCTGTACGGGGCTGAGCTGCCGCCCGAGCCGCAGCGCCAGGAACGTGATGCCGAGCGAGAAGAGCAGAAACGTCACGACGTACGGACCGTGCAGCGAGGCCCCCATCGGACCGCCCACCGCCGGACCGACGGCCAGCGCGAGCTGCTTCACCAGGGCGAAGGCGGAGTTGTACTGGCCGGCCAGTCCCGTCGGCGCGAGATCCGCGACCAGTGGCGCGACCGTCGGCGACAGCATCGCCTCACCGAGTCCGAACAGCGCGTACGTCGAGACGAACGCCGCCGTCGCCATCGTCTGGCTGCCGTGTCCCAGCCCCGCGTATCCGGCCGCCAGCCACGCCACGGCCCAGATGAGGCCCACCGCCGCGATCACCCGCGACCGCTTCCGGCGCTCGACGAACTTCAGCACCGCGAACTGCGCCACCACGATCATCGCCGTGTTCGCCGCCATCGCCGTACCGAGCGCGGAGGTCGAGATCCCGGCCGCCTCGACGCCGTACGCCGACAGTCCCGACTCGAACTGCCCGTAGCAGGCGAAGAACAGCACGAAGCCCAGCACGGACAGCTGCACCATGGCCCGGTTGCCCAACAGCTGCTTCCAGCTGCCGCCCTCGGCCTGCGGCGCGTCCCCCTCGATCCGCGGCGCGTGCGGCACCCGCACGGTCGCCATGATCACGACCAGCACGAGGAACATCGCCGCCTCGATCGCGAACAGCAGCGTGAACGAACTCGCGCGGGTCGTGTCGACGATGTGCCCGCCGATCAGGCCACCCACGCCGAGCCCGAGGTTCTGCAGGAAGAACTGTGTCGCGAAGGCGCGCGACCGCGTGTCCGCCGTCGAGCAGTCCACGATCATCGTCGCCAGCGCCGGCTGCATGACCGCTTGTCCCGCACCGAGCGCCGCCGCCGACAGCAGTACGGCCGTGGCGTTGCTCGCGAGCCCCAGGCTCAGCGCCCCGAAGGCGGCGGTGACCAGGGCGGTGAGCAGGACCGGCAGCGGGCCGCGCAGGACGATGGCCCGTCCGGCGAACGGCAGCACCACGAGAGCGGCCACGGCGAAGACGGCGAGCACGAGGCCCGCCGTCATGGAGCCGAGTCCCCGTACCTGCGCCACATAGACGTAGAGGAAGGGGACGGTAAAGCCGAGCCCGAACGCTCCGAGTGCGTTGCCCACGTGGATCCGGCGCATCGCTGCGCCCATCGCCCTGGTCACTTTCACCTGCCTTGGTCGTGAAGCTTCGGCGTGCATGGATGCAGACCTGAAGACTTCGAAGCTAAAGTTAGATGTTGAACTGTACAGCTTCAAGGACTTCAACGCCAAGCGAGCCCGTGCGATACTTCGGACATGGGCGACACCCCCGGCCTCACTACGCCGACAACCGAGCCGACACTCGACGAACAGATCGCCGCCTACCAGCGCGAGTTCCGGGACCTCGACCCCCAGGTCGAGAAGATCGTGGCGGCCCTCGGCCGCCTCAACCGCCGTATGAACGTCGCCTACGGCCGCCAGACCGCCACCCTCGGCATCAGCAACGCCGAGTGGGAGGTCCTCAAGGCCCTCGTCCTGTCCGGCGAGCCGTACCGGATGGGCCCCAGTGACCTCGCCAAGCGGCTGGGCCTGACCCCGGCCGCGATGACCCACCGGATCGACCGGATGGTCGCGGAGGGGCTGGTCACCCGGGAGCGCGACGAATCGAACCGTGTCCGCGTGATCGTGGAGCTCACGGACGAGGGGCGCGAGAAGTGGCTGGAGGCCATGCGCCTCGCCACGGTCTTCGAGGAGGACCTCCTCCAGGACCTGTCCGCCGACGAGCGTGGTGTCCTCGGCGAGGTTCTGACGCGTCTTCTGCGACGCGTGGAGCACGCCCAGCCGGACGCGGGCGGCCGCCTCAGCGACCTCGACTAAAAGATCTTGACAGGGATGGTTGACACCGTCCTGCTGGATCCGTAAGGTTCTTCGAGTTGCCACGGGGCCGTAACGGTTCTGCGGCAGCGCCTCCGCCGCAGAAGCGGCACCCCAACCACCAGCACGATCTCCCAAACGGGTGAATTCGGCGTGCCCGAATTCAATTCGATTGGGGCGCGGCGGTCCGATTAGGAACTGCCGAGAGGATCCGCTAAAGTTTGGGACGTCGGAACGGCCCAAGGGCCGGGAAGACAAGCCCCGCTGACTGGGAATCAGGCCCGAAAGGATCTGATAGAGTCGGAACCGCCGGAAAGGGAAACGCGAAAGCGGGAACCTGGAAAGCACCGAGGAAATCGGATCGGGAAACGGTCTGATAGAG
>NZ_JAGXJM010000092.1:0-9626 GCF_019091445.1 Streptomyces sp. GbtcB7 | reverse complement strand
CCGGCCAGGCTCTGGTCGAGCATCCGCACGTCGCCAAGATCGGTTTCACCGGCTCCACCGCCGCCGGGCGGATCATCGCCCAGTCGTGCGGTGCTCTGCTCAAGCCGGTCACCCTCGAACTGGGCGGGAAGTCGGCCGCCATCGTGCTGGACGACGCCGACCTGGCGCAGGTCGCACCCAGCCTGGGATTCCTCAGCTTCGCCAACACCGGCCAGTCCTGCTACCTCAACTCACGTATCCTCGCCCCCCGTTCACGCCACGACGAGGTGCTCGCGATGATGCGGCAGCTCGCCGAGTCGTTCGTGCTCGGCGATCCAGCCGACGAGCGGACCACGATGGGCCCGCTGGTCACCAGCCGTCAGCGGGAACGCGTGGAGGGCCATGTCTCCGCCGCGCTGCGGGACGGCGCCCGGCTGGTGACCGGCGGCGGCCGACCGGGGCACCTGGAGCGGGGCTGGTTCTTCGAGCCGACGGTCTTCGCCGACGTCGACCCCGCGTCCCGGCTGGCCCGCGAGGAGGTCTTCGGACCGGTCGTCGCGGTCCTCCCGTACGACTCCGAGGAGGAGGCCGTACGACTCGCCAACGACTCCGACTTCGGGCTGGCGGGCTCCGTCTGGACCGCCGACCAGGAACGCGGCCTCGCGGTGTCCCGCCGGGTCGAGACCGGCACCATCGGCGTGAACGGCTGGCTCCCCGAACACACCGCGCCCTTCGGCGGCCGGAAGACCAGCGGCCTGGGCCACGAACTCGGTCCGGAGGGCCTCAACGCCTACGTCGCCCTCAAGTCCATCAACCTCGCCGGTTGAGCCGACGGGACGGGTCCGATGGACCCCCACCCCGCCCACGAGACCGCCGGGCGGCCCGGGGGTCCATCCAGTCAGAGAGAAGGCACCACCATGAAGGTTCGAGCCGCCGTCCTGCGGGACGGCTCACAGCCCTACCGGATCGAGGAGTTGGAGCTGCCCACTCCCGGCCCCGACGAGGTGCTCGTACGGATGGCGGGGGTCGGGATCTGCCACACCGACGGCATGCCCCGCTCCCCGGAGATGGCCGGGCTGCTGCCCATCGTCCCCGGCCACGAGGGGTCCGGTGTCGTGGAGGCGGTGGGCTCCGGGGTCGGCGGCATCGAGCCCGGCGATCACGTGCTGCTGTCGTTCGACTCCTGCGGTCGCTGCCGTCGCTGCCGGGCGGGTAGCCCCGCCTACTGCGCCGAATTCATGTCCCGCAACCTCACCGGCCGCAAACCCGACGGATCGCCCGGCGCCGAGGACTCCGACGGCGAACCCGTGGCGGCCCGCTGGTTCGGCCAGTCGTCCTTCGCCACTCACGCCATCGCCACCTCACGCAACGTCGTCGTGGTCGACCGCGAACTGCCGCTGGAACTCCTGGGCCCCCTCGGCTGCGGCCTGCAGACCGGCGCCGGCGCGGTCCTCAACTCCCTGCGGGTGCGCCCTGGTGAGAGCATCGCTGTCACCGGGGCCGGGGCCGTCGGTCTCGCCGCCGTCATGGCGGCGAAGGCCGTCGGAGCCACCACCATCGTCGCGGTCGACCTGCATGCCTCCCGCCTCGACCTCGCCAGGGAACTGGGCGCCACCCACACGGTGCGCGGCGACGCGCACGACGTGGCGGAGCAGATCCGTGCCGCCACCGGCGGAGCCGGCGTCGACTACGCCTTCGACACCACCGGAGTCCCCGCGGTCATCGCGAGCGCGATCGCGGCCCTCACCCTGCACGGCACCGCGGGCCTGGTCGGCATGAGCAGCGGAGACCTGGTGATTCCCGCACACGTGCTCCATACGATCCCGACCCTCACCTGGATCCTCGAGGGGGACTCGGTGCCGCAGGTGCTCATTCCCCAGCTCATCGAACTCTGGCAGCAGGGACGCTTCCCGTTCGACAAGCTGATCCGCACCTTCCCCTTCGCCGAGATCAGCGAGGCGGAGGCGGCAGCGCACAGCGGTGCGGTCGTCAAACCCGTCCTGACCTTCACCTGACGACCGGCCCGTGCTCACCAGGTCCGCACCGCGATCGTGGCCGCCGAGCCGCGGCACTCCGGGACGGTCATCGGCGCCGACAACACGCTCGCCCACGGGTCTGGCCGACCTCACGGTGTGGGAGCAACGGCGGGGGCCAACGCGGACACCGCGCCGGCCCCCGCCGTCAGGCAGTAGTTGTCAGACAGCGGGCTTCAGCGCAGCAGCCTGCGCTGCGGCCGTCTTGCCCTTGCGGATGGCGTCCTCGTGGGCCTTGGCCTTGGACGCCTCGGCCAGCGGGATCAGTTCGGCCATCGCCGGGTTGCGGTGCGCCGAAGTGAGCTCGGGCACGATGAAGTCGACCTTCATGCCGAGCATCTGGCCGAGGAGCCCTTCCAACAGGTTCTGCACGTGCTCGAAGCCCTCGCGCGGGGTGCCGGGGGCATAGGAACCGCCGCGACTGGCGACGACGTGCACCGGGGTGCCCTTGACCGGGGAGTCCTCGACACCCGCGGTGCGGCCCACGACCACCACCTGGTCCAGCCATGCCTTGAGCGTGGAGGGCACCGTGAAGTTGTACATCGGGGCGCCGATGAGCACCACGTCCGCCTGCTCCAGCTCCTCGATCAGCTTCAGACGCTGGGCGAAAGCCGCGGCCTGCTCCGGGGTGTGCTCGGCGGGGTCGGTGAAACCGGCGGACGCGGAGAGGGCGTCCAGGTGCGGCACCGGGTCGGAGCTGAGGTCGCGGTAGACCACGGTGCCGTCGGGGTGCTGTTCCTCCCACGCCTGGCGGAAGGCCGCCGTGACCGAGCGGGAGGCGGAGGCGGACTCGGGCCACAGGGACGAGTCCAGGTGCAGCAGTGTTGCCATGGGGATCTCCAGAGAGGGTGAGAAAGCACGGGATGGGAGACATCCGTTCCGTACGCCACTACTAATACCACAGGTGCTTACTTTTTCTCAGCTCCGAGGGGAGTCATAGTAAAGTGGCCCCATGAGAGAGTCTGGGACAGAGTCCTGCAAGACGGTCGACACCGCCATCACGCGCGTGTTCGCCCTGCTCGGAAAGCGCTGGACCGGACCGATCGTCGCGGTGCTGATGGCGCGGCCGGTGCACTTCGCCGACCTCTGCCGCGCCATCCCCGGCATCAGCGAACGCATGCTCTCGGACCGGCTCACCGAACTGGGAGCCGCGGGACTCGTCGTACGCGAGGTCGACGAAGGCCCACCACTACGGGTGTCGTACCGGCTCACGGAGGCCGGTATGGCCCTCGAGCCCGCCCTACGGGAACTCGCCCGGTGGTCGCATACGCACCTGCCCGACGCGGTGGGCGGCGGCGCGCCCTGCACCGCCTGAACTCAGCCGGAGAGCGGCCATATCGTGAGGATCCACTGAGCCTGCCCCACCGACCCGTCGAGGTTGCGCAGGACCGTGCCGACGAGTCCCCTCGAACCAAACGGACCGTGGTGTCCAGCCCCGTCCAGCGAGGCCGTTGGGGATGCGGTTGGCGGTGTCGACCAGGGCGAGGTACGAGGCGAGCCGGCGGCTCGGGCTCCCCAGCGACAAGGCCCAGCCCGGTGGAGACCCGGCCCGACCCAGACCGTCGTGCAACCCGGTCGGGGAGGCGCGACGGTGGCGGACGCCCAAGGGTGCAATGTGCATGTACCCACCGGGTCACCGATCCATCATGCCCCACGGGGCAAGCCCGTCGGTGCCGATGAGCCGTTCGGGCAGCGCGCGCTCGGACACCCGATCCGGCGACGGCCGACACCACCCCGCCAGTACCAGAGCGACGCCGGCGGGATACAGCTCGCCCGGGCCCCGCCGGGCGTCAAGGACGCGAGGAAAACCACTCTCCCGCACCCGCACCACGATCCCGATCCCTGTGCGCTGAACGCGGAGCGAACCCGGTGGACCAGGACGCCCAAGAGCGTTCGGAGCGCCCTGCTGAGCAGGTGCTACTCATGCCCAGTCCGCAGAAAACGGGGCCGGTATCGAGGAACCCGGGTCGAACCCGGGTTCCTCGATACCGAGCCGCACGGTCAGACCGAAGACGATCTCCCCGTCAGAGCCTGTCGAGCGCGGCGCGGGGCCGCGCGACCGGCGTCCCGGGCCCACGATGTCGCCTGACCGCGACTGACGCCATTGCATCCCAGCACACCGCTCACGCACGGGACTCATCATGTTCCCCCCACCTGCCGTGACGCACAGCCCATTGGGCCGCAAGCCCCGGTGCCCGGCGAACGACGCAAGCAGCCGTCACTCCGGGCGCGGCCCTTCACCGGGCGGCGGGAGGAAGTCAGCCCTGCGCCAGCACGGTGAGGGCGTCCTGGTGCGTGGGCCGCCAGCCGAGCTCGCGGCGGGCACGCTCGCCGCTGAACTGCTGGTCCAACACGAGCGCGTCAGCCAGGAGGCCGAGCATCCCTCGGGCCTCGTCGAGCGTCAGATGGTGCACGTTCCCCGCGCAGCCGGCAGCGCTGCTGGCCGCGTTGGCGATGTCCTTGAACGCCACGTTCTGGCCTCCGGCACCGGCGTACACCGACCCCGCCGGGGCACCCAGCGCCAGGACGTACAGCTCCGCCAGATCCTCGACGTGCACCAGGGCCCAGCGGTTGTCCCCGTCCCCGATGCACGGGACAACTCCGTTGGCGCGCCCCTGGTTGACCAGCAGGAGCTGCGGTACGCCTCCGGCGCGGCCGTAGACGATGCCCGGCATCACCACGACCGGGTGACCGCCGCTTTCGGCACGGGCCAGGACGCGCTTCTCGTTCTCGATACGCCAGGCCGTGATCTGCGGCGGAGCGAAGGGGGCGTCCTCGCCCACCACACCGTCGGTGTTGCCGTAGATCCAGGCTCCACCGGTGTGCACATAGGGGCCGCTGCCCACACCGTCCTGCATCGCCGCAGCCGCGGCCCGGTCGATGTCCCCGGTGTCCTCGCTCTGGTTCTGGCCCAGGTGAATGACCCCGTCCGCCTGGGAAGCAGCTTCACGCAGTACGTCGGTGTCGGTGAGCGAGCCCCGAACGGGGGTGGCGCCCAACTCGGAAACCGTCCGCGCCGACTCGTCACTGCGGGCCAGCGCGGCCACCTCATGGCCCTGCCGACGCAGCACCTCGATCGTGGCGCGGCCGATGTAACCGGACCCTCCCGTGATGAAAACCTTCAACGTGTTCACCTGTTCCTGAGTGGTGTAATTGACTACTACCAAGAACGGTACAGAGGGCAGCTCGGACGATCCATGAGAGATAATCCGAGTTACATGCTCGATCGTCCAGTACGGGCCCTGTGCTCGGCCGCCCAGCCCCAGGGCCCGGCTCAGGTCGCTTCACCAGCGGACCAGGATCGCCGAGGACCGCCGCGGTAAGCCAGGTCAAGGCTCGCCCCCCGATCCCGGACCGCCGGCACGCCTCTATTGACGCACCCGCACAGTCTTCCTATCGTCAGAACGAACAGTCGTTCCCAGCGTGCGCCAAGGTGACACCCATGACCCGCCACATCAAAGTCCCGCCCATGGAGGGAGATCAGCGCTCGACGCCGTCACTCTCGGACGCGAGGTGCCGGAGCAAACGTTCCGGCCCCCGGAACACCCAGTGGCCGCAGCGAAGTTCCAGGACAAGAGTTGTGCGGGAGCCGCAGCTCCGGTGCCAGCCGGAGGAAGTCGCGGCACCGAGAGGAGAACACCGTGGCGGAAGTCCTGGGCCTCGGCCTGACGCATTACCCCATGCTGGCGGGCGCCGATACGCACATGGCGAACCTACTGAAGGGAACCCTGCGCGACCCAGACATCCCGGAGCAGGAGAAGGACCCGGGCGGCTGGCCCGCGATCATGCGTCAGGAGTGGGGTGACGACCAGGGAACAAGGGCCGCCGCCGAGCACCGCCGGGAGCTGCGATCCGGACTGGACCGGGTACGGGAGGAACTGGACGCCTTCAACCCGGACGTGCTCGTGGTATGGGGTGACGATCAGTACGAGAATTTCCGCGAGGAAATCATTCCGTCGTTCTGCGTGCTGGCCTACGACGATACCGAGGTGGAGCCGTTCGGCGTCCTGAACAAGCTCAAGGTGCCCAATGTCTGGGGGCTGCCCGACGAGACAACTTTCACGATGCAGGGATCTCCTGTTTTCGCCAGGAAGATCGTGTCCGATTTGATAGCTTCGGGCATAGACGTCGCTTACTCTTACGAGCAGCGTAAAGGGATCAATTTCCCGCACGCTTTCGGGAACACCCAGGTCTTTCTCGATTACGAGAACGTGGGCAAGAAGTTTCCCTATCCGATGGTGCCCATCTCGGTGAACTGCTACGGCGAGCATGTCATCGCCCGCAAGGGCGGTATGGCGCGCTTCGCCGAGATCACCAAGGGCGAGCAGCTGGATCCGCCGGGCCCGACACCGCGGCGTTGCTTTCAACTGGGCCAGGCCGTGGGGCGGGCGATCCGCGAGAGCGACAAGCGGGTCGCGCTGGTGGCGTCGTCCAGCTGGTCGCATGCCTTCCTCAACGACAAAGCGTGGCATCTGCGTCCGGACACCGAGGCCGACCGCAGGCTTTACGACGCGATGGTGGCCGGCGACTACGCCGCCTGGACCGCCGTGACCACCAAGGAAGTCGTCGCCGCCGGCCAGCACGAGATGCTCAACTGGTTCTGCCTGCTGGGGGCCGTCCAGGAGCTGGGGCTCGATCTGTCCTGGAGCACCTTCGTGGAGACCGGGATCTTCAACTCCAACAAGTGCTTCGCCGTCTTCCAGGAGTCGGCCTCGTCGTGACGGTCGCGCGGCGCCCTCGGGGTGCCGGGCTCAGTGCACGGGAGAGCGGAACCACTCACCTGTGCACTGGGCGGACAGGGACCGGGAGACTCGCGCCGCGGTCTCGCGCAGCAGGCTGTGGAAGACCTCACCGCTGCCCGCCGAGGCCGGGAAGGCCACCGAGACCGCGGCGACCGTCTGGCCGCCGGCGCTGACCGGAACCGCCGCGCAAGCCAGGCCGGCAGCCGCCTCGCCCCGCTCCACGCCAATGCCCGCCGCGCGAATCCCGGTCAGCTGCGAACGCAGCCGCAACGGATCGGTGATGGTGCGAGCGGTCCTCGTCTCCAACTTCGCGCGCAGCCGCCTGTCTGATTCCTCCTCGTCCTGCGCTGCCAGCAGCACTTTGCCGACCGCCGTGCAGTGAGCGGGATTGCGTCCCCCGACGAGCGACGGTGACGGGGTGGAGGCGGGATGCCGCAGCTTCTCCAGGTACACCACCTCGGTACCACGCAGTACGGCGAGGTGGACCGTCTGCCGGGAGCGGGTGTGCAGCTCTTCGAGGTGCGGCATGGCGATGTCGCGCAGGGCACTCTCAGGCGTGTACGAGCCCAGGGCGAACAGCGACATACCGATCCGGTAGCCGTCACCGTGGCGCTCGACCGCCTCGATTTCCATCAGCCTGGCGATCACGCGGTGCACCGTTGATTTGGGGACGCCGCTCGCCCGGGATATCTCGCTGAGTGTCATCAACCGCCGATGATGACTGAAAGCGCCGAGGATGTGGCGAGCCGTCCACAGTATCGATGACGTTTCGGTGGGGTCCGCCGTTTCGGCTGCCTGGTGCTGGATCATTCGCCACCCCTGCTTTTCGCCATTGAGGTTTAAGCCTAAAAAACCACTGGACGACTGTCAATGGGCACGTTGCCGGAACATTACGGACGGTTTTCCGAGGTCTGCCGCAGAAACTGTTCCGGCGCCCGGAACACGGACCGGCGCTCGGCCGCCCGGCCTCCTAACGTCGGACAAGAACCGCCGCACATGGCGGTCGCAACAAGAAAGGTGGAGCCGAGTATGGCGTCAGCCAGTTCGGCCGGCAGGGCGGTGGCCGCGATCGTCGGCCCCGGCAATATCGGCACGGACCTCCTGGTCAAGCTGCAGCGCTCACAGGCCGTCGAGGTCGCCTACATGGTGGGCGTGGATCCCGCGTCCGAGGGTCTGGCCAAGGCGAGGGCCCGAGGCGTGGAGGCGTCCGCGGAGGGCGTGGACTGGCTGCTTCGGCAGTCACCGCTGCCTGACCTCGTCTTCGAGGCGACCAGCGCCAGAGCGCACCAGTCGAACGCGCCACGCTTCGCCGAGGCCGGCATCACGGCCGTCGACCTGACCCCCGCCATGGTCGGGCCGTTGGTCTGCCCCGTGGTCAATCTGCGCGACCAGTTGACGGCCACCAATGTCAACATGATCACCTGCGGCGGACAGGCGACGGTCCCCATCGTCTCGGCGGTTTCGAGCGTGGTGCCCGTGCCGTACGCGGAGATCGTGGCGTCGATCGCCTCACGGTCCGCCGGACCTGGCACCCCGGCCAACATCGACGAGTTCACCGAGACCACGGCGTTGGCACTCGAACAGGTCGGAGGTGCGAGGCGCGGCAAGGCCGTCATCGTCCTCAATCCGGTGGATCCTCCCATGATCATGCGGGACACGGTCTTCTGCGCGATCCCGCCCGACGCCGACCGGGACTCGATCAGCGAGTCCGTCCACCGGATGGTCGCCGAGGTACGGAAGTACGTCCCCGGCTACACCCTGCGGGCCGACCCCCAGTACGACGACCCGCGCGAGGAGTGGGAGGGCAACGCCCGGGTCGCGGTCTTCCTGGAGGTGCGGGGCAACGGCGACTATCTGCCGCCCTACGCCGGCAACCTCGACATCATGACGGCCGCCGCCGCCCGGGTCGGCGAACTGATGGCAACCGAGAGGGCGGTGGCCGCGTGAACCGGCCGGAGCAGGACACGAATCTGCGGCAGGAAGGTCGGACGGAACGTCAGGATCCAGCTCCGCTGCGCATCACGGACTCCACGCTGCGCGACGGGTCGCACGCGATGGGACACCGGTTCACCGAGGAACAGGTACGTACGACCGTCTCCGCACTGGACACGGCCGGGGTGCAGGTGATCGAGGTGAGCCATGGCGACGGGCTCGGCGGCTCGTCATTCAACTACGGCTTCTCGCGCACCGATGAGATCAAACTGATCAACGCTGCCGTGGACGAGGCGGTACGGGCGCAGATCGCGGTCCTGCTGCTGCCCGGGGTGGGCACGATCGAGGACCTCAAGCACGCGCACGGCGTCGGTGCGTCGGTGGCCCGGAACGCCACCCACTGCACCGAGGCGGATGTCTCGGTCCAGCACTTCGGGGCGGCCCGTGACCTGGGCATGGAGACCGTGGGTTTCCTGATGCCCCCGCACCGCGTCGGCCCGGCCGCCCCCGCCGAGCAGGCCCGGATCATGGTGGACGCCGGCGCGCAGTGCGTTTACGTCGTCGCCTCGGCCGGCGCCCGGGGGCTGGGTGAGGCCCAGGACCGTATCTCCGCGCTGGTGGCCGAGATCGGCTCGGAGGCGGAGGTCGGCTTCCACGGCCATCAGAACCTGTCTCTGGGGGTCGCCAATTCCGTACTCGCCTACCAGAACGGCGCCCGCCAGGTGGACGGCGCGCTGTGCGCTCTCGGTGCGGGAGCGGGCAACTCTCCCACCGAGGTACTGGCGGCGGCCTCCGACCGGCTCGGCGTGGACACCGGCGTGGACCCGCAGCGCGCGGCAGCGGCGGCCCAGGAAGTCCTACGGCCCTACATCCCACGGCTGTCCTGGATGGGCCGCGCGTCGCTCACCCAGGGGTACGCCGGGGTGTACTCCAGCCTCCT
>NZ_JAGXJM010000091.1:0-10210 GCF_019091445.1 Streptomyces sp. GbtcB7 | reverse complement strand
CGACCTCCTGGACATCCGCAACTTCGGTGCGAAGTCCATCGACGAGGTCAAGGCGAAGCTGGCCGGCATGGGCCTGGGCCTCAAGGACAGCCCGCCCGGATTCGACCCGACCGCCGCTGCCGACGCCTTCGGCGCGAACGACGATGCGGACGCGGGTTTCGTGGAGACCGAGCAATACTGAACGCGGCGCTGCACCGGTCATAGAGACACTTCGCTCGGGGGGCAGGAGAACCGCCACACTGTTCCCTGCCCTCTGGGCGACCTCGGCCGGGTCCGCGCCCGCGCACAAAACCTGGCGAAGGCAGCCGACGACAGAGCGGCCCAGCTCCGGCGCTCCACGTACAACCCGCTGCTCGGCCAGTCGGCGGTCACCGGCTTCTGGGCTTGCCTGCTGTGCCCGTCACCCCGGTTGGTCTGGCGCAAGGCGGCCCCGGCCGGGGTTTCCCCGCCGTCCTCGGCCACACCGCCCAGGCCACCATCCCCATGCCGGGCCACCGGGGACCCGGTCCGCCTCACCGCGACGCCCGACGGACCCACGAACGTGGAGCCGGCCACGGCCGTGGTCTCCATCGTCACCCCCGACGCGCGACCACGGTCCGTGTGTCCTTCTGCAACCAGGTCCACTTCTTCGCTGGCGTCGGCGCGGGCGCCGACGCGGCCAAGGGCTGGCTGGACCAGCATCCCGGCGCCCGGGTCCTGCCCGTCGCCGACGCCTACGACGTCGAACGCCCCCTCATCGAGCAGATCCGCTCCGGCACCGCCGAGACCGGCTGCTGCTGAACGCGGCCGGAGTGGTAAGAGCGGGCGGTGACAGCAGCCTGCCGGCCCTGCGCGAGCGACTCGTGGACCGGGACCTCTGCCGGGATCAGGTGTCCTGCCCGACCGTACGGGGGAACGCGCGCAGCAGGCGCAGGAAGCGGGAGCGGGCGGGAGCGGGAGCGGTGAGCGCGAAACCGAGTGCGGACGCGCGGAATGCGGTCGGCTTCATGGTGAAGTGGGCCCAGGCGGGCGCGGGGCCGGTGGCGGTCACGTCCGGCGGCCGTGCGCCCAGGCCGTCCTCCAGGCGCCATCCGTCCTCGCCGCCCTCGATGACCTAGCGGCCGTCCGGCCCGAAGTCCAGCTGCCGGCAGGCGGGTTCGCGGTCGTGCCCGGTGTGTGCGATGGCCTCGACGTTCGCGCGGAGCAGATGCTCGATGCACAGCGGTTCCCCGGGACGGGGCGGGCGCCAAGCGTGCCGCATCCCCGACCAGCTGAGCGCGTCCACCACCGGCCCGAGTTCCGCCCCCGCCTCAGTGAGTTGGTACCAAATCGCGCCGCCCGCCGACCCGCTCGGCACGCAGCACTCCACTCTCCTCCAGCTCACGCAGCCACCGGGTGAGGATCTTGGGGGTGACGCCGCCCAGCCAGGCCATCAGATCCGTGAACCGCTTGGGGTCGCCGATCAGATCGCGCACCACGAGCAGGCTCCACCGGTCGCCGACCTGGTCGAGTCCACCAGCGCGCCTGCCGACCACGCACCGACGCACTCGCCGTGCTTGTCGTCCGGTCTCCGCACCTGCTTCACAGAGGCGAGTGAGCCGGCCCCGAACTCTGTCTCGGAGACCAGCGTTCAGTGGCGCCGAGAGCCGAGCACGACATCCTCCAGCAGTCCCGCGTAGAGCAGGACACCGACCTCTGGCGCCGCCGCTACGGACACCGCGCCGGCGTCGAGGGCACCATCTCGCACGGTGTCCAGTCTTTCGGCCTGCGCAGATCCCGCTACGGCAGCCTCACTAAAACCCGGCTGCAACACCACTTCACCGGCGCCGCGATCAACCTCGCCCGCCTCGACGCCTGGCTCACTGGCAGACCACTCGCCCGTACCCGCATCTCCCCCTTCGCAGCACTCCGCCCCCCTGGATGAGATCCAGCGGGGCGGAATTGACCAACAGCGTCCGGATGTCGGTCGGGGCCCTCGCCGTGCCTGATCGCGAGGCACCGCACATTCCATCAACTGGACCTCCAAACAGTCTCACCGCATACGCACGGAGAAGCTGGTGGCGTTCCGGCCTGCGGGGGCTCTCGACGACGGCCGAACGGCGTCGTCGAGACCTGCTCCGTGGTCATGCGGCCCGGCGACGTGTGGTGATGTCCAGGATCGGTAGGTGACTGCACCGTGCGAGGCATCCCGCCGGCGGTCATGCGCTGTTGTCCTTGCTCTTCGAACCCGGCCGGGCCGTAGGACGGGGCCTCTCTTCTCCGGCGCACAGCACGAGCAGCCGGGCCGGACAGCAAACCCACTCCACACTCAAGCAGCTCAGAGGGCGGCTTCGGGCCTCCGATGGCGCCTCAGTCGGATCCCTTCCCCTTGCCGTGCTTGCCCTTGCCGTCGTGGTCCTCGCCGTCCTCGTGGACCTCCGTCGGCGGTGCCGTGGTGGATGGCGCCGCAGTCGCCGGGGGCTCGCTGACAGGTACGGATGTGACGGTCGTCGTAGGCGACGTAGGCGCCGACGGGCCGTCGTTACCTGAGTTCAGGGAGGCTCCGATGGCGGCGGCAGAACCGAACAGGACCACGGCGGCGATGCCCAGCGCTGCTTTCGGCGTAAGCCTACGGTGGCCGTGCGGATGGGAGTGTGCAGCGCGCGGATCCGCTGGAGGCGGCGGTGCTGGTGCGAGGGCAACCGGCGCGGGCATGGGGGCAGTGCTCTGCGGTTCGGCGAGGGCTGGAGTCTGCTGCGGCGCGTGGAGCCAGTTGGCTGCCTGCTCGGCGCTGGGTCGGTGCGGGGGGTCCTTGGCAAGCAGGTGCAGCAGGTAGTCGGAGAGGGGCTGGAGTATCTCGGGGCGCAGCTGGGCGGGCGGCAGCGGGGCGGCGTCGACGTGCTGTTGCACGACGGCGATCGAGGTGGTGCCTTGGAACGGGGGTCGGCCGGTGAGCAGTTCGTACAGTACGCAGCCGAGCGAGTAGACGTCCGAGGCGGGCTGCGCTGGATGCCCCAGGGCCCGTTCGGGCGCCAGGTAGTCGGCGGTGCCAATGATCTTGCCGGTGGCGGTCAGGGTGCTGGCGGCGTCGTCCGCGAAACGGGCGATGCCGAAGTCGGTGATCTTTACGGTGCGGTCCGTGGAAATCATGACGTTGGCGGGCTTGATGTCCCGGTGGATCACTCCCTGGCGGTGAGCTGCGGACAGGCCCGCCGCCACCTGTGCTGCGATGACGGCCGCCTCATGCGGAGCCAGGGCGCCGCGCATCGACCGCTCCTGGGCCAGGCTCCAGCCGTCGACGAGCTCCATGACCAGGTAGAGCCGGCCGTGGTGGGAGCCGAAGTCGTACACGCCCACGACGTTCGGATGGTTGAGACGGGCCGCGGTCTGTGCCTCCAGCCGGAATCGCTCGATGTCCGTCGCCTCGTCCGCTCTCAGGAGCTTGACCGCGACGGGACGCCCGAGAACCTGGTCAGCAGCTCGCCACACCTCGCCCATCGCGCCGCGTCCCAGCAGCTCATCCAGTTGATAGCGGTCTGCCAGCAGCACCTTCACACCCACCCCGAATCATGACGACAACGGCACACTGCGCAGGCCCGAATTCTCATGACTGATGGTCATTTGGGCAGCGGCGCGCCCAGACTACCGGCGCGACGACGCGAGACCGTCCAAGCGAAGGTCTCACGGGGCAGGCAGACGACGGGGGGACGCATCTGCCTGCCCCACTGCGCGAACACTCGCCGGAAAAGCGGGAGCGAGTATCACGGGACCTGACACAGCAGGCCCACCCCCTACAGCGCACGAAGTGGCAACAGCGTCACACCCACGGCAAACCTGAAGGATCACGAGTGCCGTCGCCAGACCGGCGGTTGAACGCATCGGGAGCGGGGCCAGTGGGACGGCCTTCAAAGCTCCGGTCCTGCAGAGCGGGCTGCGATACGAAGGTCCTGGAGCCGTCTGCTCGCCCGGCCAGCCCGAACGCGTGATTCGAACAACCCGCAGCACCGCAGGTTCGCTCATCTGGCAGTTGATGCCGCCGGTCTGTCTCGACAGCCTGGGAGGACACCCATGCCCAGACCGGTCTCTCGCCTGCGCCTGGCCCTGCTGATCAACGCCTGGTGGGAGGGAAAGCCGAGTATAGACGGCCGGTCGGGATGTGGAGCGTGGCTGGTCGACGCGCTGGTGCGCAGCTTCGGTTTTCGCCGCGCCTGTCGCCGTCGTTCGGGTGCGCGGAAGCGGGCTGAACCCGGGATTCCCACCCCAGCCTCCACCGGATGACCGTCGGGCTGTCGGCGTCGCCCGAACAGCAGGCCAAACCCTATTTCAGGAGCAGCGCGTCGTTGGTAGGCCGCACGGTTGCGATTTAGGAAAGGTGCAGATTACGTGCCCATATTTGGGATATCTCGGGGGTGGTGTAACGCGGCGGCGGCCGCAGGCCGCTGACTTATACAGGCCCGCGCAACGACCTGTGCGCGTGATGCCGCAGGAAACTCTCCTGGGAAAGACAACCCAGGAGCCTGATGGCCGTACCCCGGCCTGTACAGTGATGCGCCAGATTGGATTCCCGTGAGCAATACCGAACCGACGCCCGGATACGGCGCCTACGACCAGCCCTCGGGGCGCCCACACCGTTACGAGCGGAGCCAGTCCACTGCCCGACGGATAGCCCTGACTGTCCACACAATCGCTGACATCGCCGCCGGTTTCCTGGGGCTGTGGATCCTGCTCCATCTGCTCGGAGCCAACGAAGCCAATGTCTTCGTCGAGTTCGTGCACGGAACGGCCGACTGGCTGGCCTGGTGGTCACAGGATATTTTCACTATGGACACGGAAAGCCTTCGCGTTCTCCTCAATTATGGTCTGCCGGCCCTGATTTATTTGTTGGTCGGTCACGGGATCGCTGCACGGCTCGGCCGCGCATGACCACATCCCCATGGCTAGAGAGTCCTGCCGACCAGACGCCCGATGCGGGTGAGCCACGATTGTGCTAGCGGTCACCAGGAATTTCGGGGTCCGATCCGGCGGGCCCGCAATACGACACCAAGAAGGGCCAGCCCTGTGACACCCAACTCCACCGGAAACGATCATCTGCCGGTCTACGAGAGTCTGGTACGTGAACGCGGTGACGTCGTAGCGGAAGCTCGTGCGGTGGCCGAACAGACGCAGCGTCAGGCAACGCAAGCGCTCAGCAGACACGACGGAGTTCCGCAGGCGCCCGGTCCTCAGTAAGGCGCTCCGTCCCGCCAGGCGGCCGGCACGCCGAACCGGTCCACAGGCCCAGCAGGTGCCGCACCGGGCTTTGGGCGATGCCACCAAGCGCCATCGGGACTGCCACGGCCGTCGACAACTCACCCACGGTTCACACCGACACCGGTCAGGCCCTCTCTGCCAGGGTCTGTTGTGAAAGTGCGTGCGCAGGCGGGCGTGCCGTGATCATGACGCTCACCTCGCCGTCCGCTCCGGCGGCGCAGGTCAGCTTCATGGCCAGCGATAAGACCGCGCTGGTCACGCCGGACACCATCGCGGCGGCGGGATGCACGACCGAGGCCGCCGCACCCCATACTCCCAGGGAGTCCTTCCCGCCGACGCGTTGGTCAGGCATGGTTCGGCGCCGGGTGAGGAAGGGGTTCGGCGTCCTGATCTGGTGGGTCGCCGAGGGGCGTGCGGTGGCGTCGGTGCTGGGGTTGTTGGAGGCGCGGGAGGCGGTTGCCCGTGAGCGGGTGGAGGTGCTGCGGGAGGAAGCGGCCCGAGCGGCTGCGGAGCTGGAAGCCGCCGAGGTCGAGCTGGATCGGCGGGTCATCGCGCACGAGGAACTCGTCGAGGCCCTGGCGGTGTCCGCCGAAGCGGCCGCTGACGTGGAAGAAGGCGAAGACGGGTCGGAAGTGGCGCCTTTCCCTGCGCGGGTGTCTGCTGCAGCCCAGGGGCCCGTGGTGCCGCGCCGGCGGGAGGGGCTGGCGGTGTCGGTGTTGTCGCTGGACAACCAGCAGATTCTGAAGGTGTTACGGGACCGGCCTGGGGCGGAGCCGTTGCGGGCCAGGAAGACTGCGGCCGTGCTGGGCATCGACGCCGCGGTGGCGGCGAAGGTTGAGGGGGTGCGCTCGAAGGCGAAACGCCTGGCCGAGCGGGGGTGGTTGTTTCAGAAGGCGTCGGGCGCGTTCAGTGCCGGCCGCTGGGGCGCGGAAGGAAGTGCCAAGGTTGCGAAATGACCCGATCCGTTACGCGGCAGGGCCGCCGGCCTGCGGCGGGCGGCCTACGGCGGGCGGCTTTGCTGTGTTCGGCTCCATCAGGACAGGAAGCCGGTCTCGAGGTTGGTGGCGGAGGGGCCATTGAGGACCGGCTCTGAGATGCCTCGCAGGTGCGGGTCGAAGATCGCCGCGTAGGTGCGGGTGATCCGCACCGACCGCTGGGCGAAGAGCGTCACACCGGGGGCTCGGGGACGCCCAGTCGGTCGGTCCGGTCGGCCGATTCAGCTTTCCGGGTCACCGTCGTCGGCTGCTGCCTGGCCGGCGGCGAGTTGAGCGGCGTTCTGCATCCAGGTGAGGTGTTCGGTGAACGCGGTGCGGCCCTCGGAGGTGGCCGGAACCATGTTCGTGGACGCCGTCCGATCGCGCCCTTGAGTACTTCGAGGTAGCCGGCGTCCTCCAGGATCCGGGACTGCTTGGACAGCACCGAATCGCTCACCCCCACGGTGTCCCGCACGACGGAGAACTCCACCCACTGCGGGCCGGTGGCGAGCAGTCCGCAGATCGACAACCGGGTCACCGGATGGATGATCTCGTCCAGTCGCCCGCGTCCTTCGGGTCTGGTCATCGCGATACCGCTCGCCCTTGCCGGATGTCGTGACGGATTGCCGCGTTCTGCCACAGCACAATGCCCACCGCCGCCCCCACCACGACGATGACCAGCGCGATCGCGAGCACGGTATACCCCCTTCCGCGCAGCACGTGCTCGCCGGCAACGGATGTCAGCGCCACAGCGAACGCGACCCACATGACGGGTCGGGCCGACGGGTAGGCCATGTTCCGGCCGCGGTACTTCACACCGGTGGTGCGAACCAGAAGGCGGCTCAGGCCTGTCTGGGTCAGGATCAACACCGGCAACGAGCTTTGGCCCACATTCTCGGAGATGTACCGCGGCTGCAGGAACGGCAGGGCCAGCACCGCAGCTGTCAGCAACGCGGTCGCCGCCAGATACCACCACGGAAGCCTCAGCCGCTGAGCTAACGCCGTCCGCACCCGGAGGTTGGTCAGGTTGAGGACATGCTCGCCAGGCGGCGGCCCATCCGCGTGATCACCGACCACTAGTTCACCGCCTCGCTGGTGGTGGTCAGGGTCTCGTAGTCCCGGCACAGACGCCTCGAATGCATCAACAGCTCAGGGTGCGCTCGACCACCCACCGCCTCGGCAGCACCACGAACCCCTGCATATCGTCGGTGCGCTTCACGATCTCCAGGGCCAGGGCAAGCTTTTGCCGAGCCCAGCCGATGAGGGAGCCGGTATAGCCGCCGTCGGCCCACACGAGGCAGATGTCCAGTACGCGGGCTGGGACCCCGGGGGACGGCACAGTCCGAACACGCTGGGCTTTGGGCCGCACGTAGGTGCCGAGCTTGTTGAGGAGTGCTCCGCCTGCGCGGTGTTCAGAGTTGGGTCTGGCCGCCGTTGACCTCGTAGACGGAGCCGGTGACGAAGGCGGCTTCGTCCGAGAGCAGGAAGCTCACCACGCCTGCGACCTCGTCGACCTGGCCCACGCGGCCCATCGCGGTTTTCGCGGCGATGGAGGCGCGGACCTCCGGCGGGAGCGCCCGTGCCGATGGGGCGTCGATCGGACCGGGTGCGACGGCGTTGATGCGGATGCCGCGCTGCGCGTATTCGACCGCGGCAGAGCGGGTGAGCCCGACGATGCCGTGCTTGGAGGCCGAGTACGCGGCCCGCCCGGCGTGGGCCATCACCCCGGCGGTGGAGGCCATGTTGAGGATGGTCCCACCGCCGGCTTCGAGCATGTGGGCGATCTCGGCCTTCATGCTGTGGAAGACGCCGGTCAGGTTGACGGTGATGACGTCGTTCCAGTCGTTTGGAGCGATGTCATGGACCTCGACCAGGCCGGGCGTGATGCCGGCGTTGTTGAAGGCGAGGTCGAGGGCGCCGTAGGTCGTGACGGTGAAAGCCACGAGCCGCTCGGTGTCGTCGAACGAGCGGACGTCCGCGGCGAACGCGGATGCGAGGTGTCCGGCGGCGCGGAGTTCCGCGGCGACGCGTTCGGCGGCCCCCGCGTCACGGTCGGCGACGACGATACGCGCGCCGTCCGCGGCGAGTCGCCTGGCGGCCGCTTCGCCGAGGCCGGATCCGGCGCCGGTGACCAGCCCGACCTTGCCGCTCTTGTCGCGTTTGTCGTGGGTGCTGGTGGTCATGCGGCGGCCTCCTCGGTGGTGAGCTGGACGAGTGTGAAGACGGCTCCCGCGGGGTCGAGGAAGACCGTGATCGTGCCGATCTCGATCGGCATCGGCGGCATGAGCCGGGTGCCGCCGTGTTCGGTGGCGGCCGTCGCGGCGGCCTCGATGTCGTCGACGGCGAAGTAGACGTCCCAGTACGCGGGGGTCTCGGCAGGCATGGCCGGCGGCCGTGGCAGGAGCCCGGAGAAAGATCTGCCGTGTGTCTGCCACTCGCGGCGGCCGAGGGGACCAGTCGGCTCCGTGAGCCCCCACCCGAACGCCTCGCGGTAGAACGCTGCGGACGTGTCGACGTCGTCGGTGATGAGTTCGCCCCATGCGAGGGTGCCGTGTGCGGGCCGCTTGGAGTGCCGTGAGGCGGGCGCGCGGAGTGCGACTCGTGTTCCGTTGGGGTCGATCACGACCGCGGTTTCGGCGGAGTCGCCGTCGGCCGGGGGCAGGACCGCGCCGTTGGCGTTGGAGACGGCGGTCAGTGCGGTGCCGAGGCCGTCGACGTCGAAGTGGATGAGCCATCCAGGGATCCCGTCGGCCACAGTGATGTCGGCGATGTCGGCCACCGGCGTGCCCGCGGCGGACGCGATCAGTCGACCGTTGGTCTCCGTGATGGCCCAGCCCAGCACGGCCCTGTAGAAGGAAGCGACGGTGTGCGGGTCGGCCGAGGCGAGGCTCGCCCATCTGGGCCCGACGGCGGTCGGAGACGCGTCGTCAGTCATGGTCGTAGTCATGGTGATGCTCCGTTCAGTGTGCTGCGGTCCACGCGGGGTTTTCGGCATGGTCACTGGAGTGCACCCCCGCTGATCAGGAGGCTCTGCCCGCTGATCCAGGCCGCGAGGCCGGAGGCGAGGTACTCGGCGGCGTCCGCGACGTCGTCGACGGTCCCCATCCGGCGGCCGATGCGCCCGGGCCGGGCGACGAACTGCCGGACCGGGTGGTTGGGGTCCGGCTCGGTGAACACGCCCGCGCCCTCGATCGCCGTGGGAAGGATCGTGTTGACGGTGACACCGCGGTCAGCGAGTTCCTGCGCCAGGACCTGTACGGCGTAGCGCGGTGCTGTCTTGCTCGACCCGTACAGTCCTTCGCCGCGGACCGGCACGGTCGTCGTGCTCGAACCGACGTAGATGATCCGGCCGCCGTTCGCGACGTGCCGCGCCGCCGCCTGGAGGGTGAAGAAGGTGCCCCGGGTGTTGATGGCGAAGAGACGGTCGAACTGCTCCTCGGTGACGTCGAGGAAATCGATGCCGATGATTTCGACACCCGCGTTGGCGACAGCGATGTCGATCCGCCCGAAACGCTCGGCGGCTTCGGCGAAGAGGCGCTCGATGTCAGGGACGACAGACATGTCGGCCTGTACGGCGATCGCCTCCGCGCCCAGATGCTCTATCTCTGCGACCGTCGCGTCGGCTGCCTTCGCGCTGGAGGCGTAGTTGACCACGATGTTCGCGCCGAGGCGTGCGTAGCGCAGGGCTATCGCCTTGCCGATGCCTCGGGCGGAGCCCGTAATCAGGGCCGTCTTGCCGGTCAGATCCCTCATCGGAATCGTTGCCCCTGCCGGTCTGCCGTTCACAGGCTCTGTCCGCCGGAGATCTCGATGCGCTGCGCGGTGACCCACCGGTTCGCCTCCGAGAGAAGGGCGGTCACCGCGCCCGCGATGTCGTCGGGTTCGCCCACGCGTCCCAGCGCGACCTGCGAGGTGAGGTAGTTCCGGACCTGTTCGTCGTGCATCATGCCGCCGCCGAAGTCGGTCGCGGTTGCCCCGGGCGCGCCGGTGTTCACGCGGATACCGCGGCTGCCGAGCTCCTTGGCCTG
>NZ_JAGXJM010000090.1:0-10312 GCF_019091445.1 Streptomyces sp. GbtcB7 | reverse complement strand
GGCCCGCCCGGCACCCCGGGCCCCGCCACCCGGCCCGGCACCCCCCCCGTACCCCCCGGCCAGCACGCCCGCGGCGCCGACCGGGCGACAGCGCCCACACCGCCGAACGCCATCCACCGCAGCCGCCACGGCCCACACAGCCGCCCCCCAGCAGCCCGCACAACACGCGCAGCCCGGGCGGACGCACAGCCCGGACGGCACGCCGCGGGACAGGCGGGATGAGCAACCCGGGCGGGACAGGCGAGACGGACAGACGAGACGGGCGGGACAGGCGGGACGGGCGGGACAGGCGGGACAGGCGGGACAGGCGGGACGGGCGGCACCAGCAGCCCGTACAGCCCGGGTGACACAGGCCGGACAGGACGGGATGAGAGCCGGACGGACGGCACGGGCCGGACGGGCGGGGTGAGGGACCGGACGGCGGGCCGCACAGCCGCAAACCCGGGCCTACGGGGGCCTGCCGGGGGGGCTGGGGGCGGACCGGGACCGGGACATGCGCCAGGTCCCGGCGGACGGGACCGGGACCTGGGCGGAAGCGGGGCGAGGAAGCCAGCCGACCAAGGCGAGGAGGCCGACCAAGGCGAGAAGGCCAACCGGCCGGGGCGAAGGGGGTCAGCCGACCGGGGCGAGGCGTCCGGTCCCGGCGGGGCCACTGCCCGTGGAACCCGGCCCGGCGGAACCGGGAACGGTCGCGGTGGCGGTGGCGGGTGAGCCGTCCGGCCGGGCCATCAGGATGGAACGCTGCAGCTTGCTCAGCGCCGCCGACGGTTCCAGGCCCAGACTGCGCACCAGGGTGGCGCGCAGCCGCTGGTAGGCGTCCAGGGCCTCGCCCCGGCGCCCGGAACGGTACAGCGCCAGCATGTACTGCCCGCACAGGCTTTCGTGGGTGGGATAGCGGCTGACCAGCACGGTCAGCTCGGCCAGCAGCTCGCGGTGGCGGCCCAGCCGCAGATCGGCCTCGATGCGCTGGTCCAGCGCGCACAGCCGGCTCTCCTCCAGCCGTTTGACCTGGGTGGCCAGGTGCATCCCGGCGTGCACATCGGCCAGCGGCGGCCCGGACCACAGCGCGAGCGCGGCCCGCAGCTGCCGGGCAGCCTCCGGGAAGTCGGCCGCGTCCATCGCCCGGTAGCCCAGCCCGGCCAGCCGCTCGAACTCCCGCACGTCACTGCCGCCCCCACCACTCTTGAGGAGATAGCCGCCCGGCACGGTCAGCAGCACGTCCTTGGCCGTACGGGCATCAGCCGCATCCGGCTCAAGCGCCGCGGTGATCAGCTCCCGCAGCTGCAGAATGTACGTCTGCAGCGTGGGCCGCGCACTGCGGGGCGGCCTGCTGCCCCACAACTCCTCACTCAGCATGCCCACCGGCACCATCTGGTCGGCCTGCACCACCAGCAGGGCCAGCACCTGCCGCGGCTTGGGAGCGGTCGGAGCAATCGAAATGCCCTTCTCCCGCACAGCAAGAGTGCCGAGTATGTCGGTGTCCACGCCGTCTCCCCTGTCCGTCCACTGCGGTCTGCCGAACCCCTCGGACCCCATCAACACCCAGGCCCCCAAAAACCCCAAACCCGGAACCCGGAACCCGCCCAGCCCCGGCCCCGGCCCCAAACTCCCGGACCACCGACACCACCAGACCCCGACACCGCCAGACCCCGGACCACCAGACCCCGACACCACCAAGCCCCGGACCACCAGACCCCGACGCTGCCGAGCCCCGGACCACCAGGCCCGGGACCGCCAGACCCCGACGCCACCAGACCCCGACGCCGCCAAGCCCCGACGCTGCCGGGCCACGGACCACCAGGACCTGACTGCAAGGCCCCGACACCTCCGGGCCCCGGACCACCAGACCCCGACGCTGCCAGGCCCGACACCTCCGGGCCCCGGACTGCCAGGCCCCGATGCCGCCGGGCCCCGATGCCGCCGGGCCCCGGTCCGCCGGAGGGCCGGCGGCGGGTGAGCCGCGCCCGCCGTCCGGGATCCGCCCGACACACCGAGTAAAAAACAGCATGGACGGTATGTCAATCTCAAACCGGGCGTCTTGTTTTCTCTCCGCCGATGCTCGAGACCCCCTCGAGAGAATCCGGCTTCCAGCACATAAGCCGACCAGCCGGGCGAGATTCCGGTTGCCGCGGCCGCCCCGCCAGCGGTTTGACTTCCCTATTGCCGGACCATGCGGTCTGTTTACCTGGGGGTGCGGTCGGTCCCGGCGGCCCGGGAACCGGGCAGGACCGGCAGCCGGCGCGAGGGCGCCGCGAGGCCGGGCAGCAGCAGCGCCCAGAACTGCTCCACCAGATGAGGCGAGGAACGCACACGGTGACGGGAGGCAAGCCGCCCGAACCCGGCGACAGAGGCCACCACGGCCACCGCGGCCGCCTCCGGGGACACCCCCCGCGCCAGCTCCCCCGCACCCTGCGCCTCACGCAGCAGCGCATGCACCCACTCACTCCACCACCGCCCCGGCCCCTCCGCACTCTTGCGCGAAGGATCACCACCCAGCTCGAACCCGGCCCGCAGCACCGGATCCACCGCCAGAGCCGCCACCAGATCACGGCTGACATCCACCAGCAACTGCAGCCCCCCGCCCCCCGCACCCTCCCGCACCACCAGCCGCTGCACCGACACCGTCGCCACCGCCTCCACCTCACGCGCCAGAAGATCCTTGCTCGGGAAATGAAAATGCAGCGCCCCGGTACTCACACCCGCCCGCCTGCTGATCACCGGCAGCGAGGCAAGGGCATACCCGTCCTCCGCAAACACCTCAGCCGCCGCACGCACCAGAGCCCGACGCGTCCGCACCGCCCGCACCTGCCTGACCACCCCACCCTCCTCCCCAGCCACCACCAGCCACCACCACCCCCGGACACACCGGGACCACCACCACACCCTACCAAACCGCACGCGCGGTATGTTTACCGGTCCGCGCCCCACCCCAACCCCACCCAGCCAGAAACAGCAGCCCAGTCACCCCCGGACCACACGCCCGGCCAGACCCCCGCCCCGGCACAGAAACACACAGGCGAACCCGCGGCACCCACCCCCACACCCCGATACCGGGCCCCGCCACCGGACCCCCCGCTACCGGGACACACCACCAGACCCCACCACCGCGGGCCCCACCGCAAGCAACCCGCCCCCGCCCGCCCGGCACTCCCGCACACTCCGGTAACGAGACCCCCGCACAGCCGACGACACAGACCAGACCAGACCAGGCCCAGCCAGGCCAGGCACAACAGGGAAAGACACGCGGCACCACAACAGGGGCGCCACCACAGATCCGCCCCACCATCAGCGGCCGCACTCGACACCCGCTCGCACCCGGCCGGAGCCCCCACCCCGCCCAGCCACGGACAGCACCCCGCCCAGACCAGGACCAGGACGACCAGGACGACCAGGACCAGGACCGGGCACACAGGAACAGCACAGGCAGACCAGAACAGGACCAGGCACACACGCACGGACGGACCCGCCAGCCCGGACGGACCAGACGGACCCGGCAGCCCGGGCAGGCCGGACGGACCGGGGAAAACGGGCCAGGCGGGCCGGGGTCAGGCCGGGGCGCCGACCCCGTCCAGACCGGCCGGCTCCCCCGCCTCCGCAGCCAGCCGCTCACCCTCCGCAGCCACCTCCGCAGCCCGCGCCGGATCAATCACCAGCCTGCCCAGCACCGCCGGCACCGCCACACTCGGCAGCAGATGCTCAAACAGCGCACACACCCGCTCCTCCAGATCCTCCCGCCCCGACAGCGTGTGCGAATACACCTGCACCCCCGTCCACGCCGCCGAGAACACCCACGCACTCTCCGCCACATCCACCTGCGGCAGCAGCTCCCCCTGCTCCTGCGCCTCCCGCAGCACCCGCTCCGTCGCATCCAGCCACGTCCGGATCGTCCACGTACCGAAAACAGCCCCCATCTCCTGACCCAACGACAACCGCGCCGACGCAGACACCACCGGACGACGCCGCATCCGATACGCCAACGCCAGCCCCATATCCACCAACTCCTGCAACTTACTCACCCGCGGCGCCAGCACAAACCCCGCAAACTGCTCCCCCAACACCCCCTCCGCCAACGCCCGCTTCGACGGAAAATGAAAATACAAAGCCCCCTTCGTCACCCCCGCCCGCGCCAACACCTCACCAATCGTCGCCGCCTCATAACCACGCTCATCAAAAACCGACGCCGCCGCATCCAAAATCAACCGCCGCGTGCGCACCGCACGCTCCTGCCGCACCACAAAACCTCCAAAGACCAACCCACAACCCACCACAACATGTTCCCTGCAACCAACCCAAACCAAACCAGCTAGTCCGTATATTCACAAGACCCCGAACCCCCACCCAACCGGACGACCGGACGACCGGACGACCAAAACCCACCCCCACCCCCCACCACCCACCCACCCCCACCCAACCGGACGACCCGATTCAACCCCCCACCCACCACCACCCGAACAACACCACAACAAACAGAAGCGCTCCGGGTCTGATGGAGGCTCGATTCCCTGAGAGGATCGAGTCATGGCACGTCCGTCCCCCTACCCTCCCGAGCTTCGTGGAAGAGTCTGCTGGTGGAGGACGATCCTGACCCTGAGTTCCGCACGTACTGCCATCTCTTCGCCGCCCGTCGGCCCTGGCGGCGTGGCTGCATCGACGAGTTGCTCCGAGACATCGCCGACGACAAGGTGGCGGGAGTCCTTATCACCGACACCCGGATGCAACGCGTCCACCACCCCTACGACGGTGGCGCCGATGTCTTCCTCGCCACGTCCGAGGAACGGGACCGGATGCGCGATCGGCATGCCGACTGGCTTTCCAGTCATCCGTCGGGTCTCTGACCGGCGCGGATCACCGCCCCACTCGTATGGTCTCCACAGCGAGTACTGGATTGAGAGGCTCCACGAGTTCCTTGGTGGCGACGGCCACGAGGCGCGCGGGTGCATCACCGTCCAGCAACGTGCTCACGTACTCGATGGCCTCCGCGGGCGAGAGCACGGGCAGTCTCTGGCGCAGTGTCCGCACAGCGTGCATGCGTCCGCGTATAGCGGCGACTCCACGTAGCGCATCGTGCAGATCATCCACTGCGGTGCGCACCGGCAACCCGCGTATCCGGGCTCGATAGTCGGCCTCCCACTCCCCGGTTAGCGCGGAGACCACGCCGATCTGGTGTAGTCCCCCGTCGACGCGGTCGACCAGGTACGGCCCGTTGCCGGCCAGCATGAACTCGGAATTCCGAGTGCGTACGAACTCCTCGGACTGCCACGAGACGATCCACACCAGCTCGTGCTCCTCGACATGGACCACAGCCATGCGCATCGCGTCCACACCCGTAGCTCGCCAACTTTGATAGTCGCGCTCCAGCTGTTCCTCGACAGCCTGAACTGCGGCTTCTCGCTCAATCACGCCTGCAGCATCCCGTACGGTCCCCCGACTTGGCCAGGGAGTTCGCACTGCCCAGGGCTATGTAGCAGGGGTCTGGTGGACCTGCTTGCTCAGGAATACGACAGCTGCGGAAAAAGTGCCGTGCGCCAGTATTCTTGGCGCCCGAAGAGTCGCCACTTGCGCCGAGAGGCGGGGAAAGTCTCTCTCGTGAAGTCTCCCCGCCCCACGACATTCTGCTCTTGGTTGGTGTCACAGATTCATAGGCGTCCGGCTTCTTGTGTAATTTCTGATCGGAGCTCGGGAACGGGCTCTCTTGCTGCAGCAGCAAAGAGGATCTGGCGTGCAGTAGGAGGGAGGAACTCGGTTGGCCAGCCTTTGAGTGCCCGGAGCGCCATACGACGGTTCCTACTCGTTCGATTGTTGAGGGCAGTTTCTATCAACTGCCACCCGTGGCCGGGGTGGTCGTCCAGTCGACTCACGATGACGTCGAGGATCCCATCGACCTCATACTCCGTCCCGAGGCCCAGTTCAGTTGTCGGACCAGTTCGCAGGCTCTGGAGAGGCAGGAGGCGTTCTGCGGCCTCGACGACCGCCGAGATGTCCTCGCTCGGACAGTCGTCGATGAGCAGGAACCAGATGCTGCTGTCGTGAGGTTGTGCCTCCACCCTCCGCAGCAGAGCCGGGCGAGCGGGGATGTTCATCAGTCTGGCCGCCCATGCCGCAAGACGGAGAGTGGTCGGCTCCTCGTCAGTAAGGCCGGAGAGTACGACTTTCCGGGATACCGGATCTCCAACCAATTTCGTGAATTGGTGCCGAACGTGCCGCCACTCGTGATGTTCCCGGCATTTCGCGCTCGCGTATGAGTCATTGAGAAATCGGTTGATCGACAAGAGGCTCCAAAGCTGCCGCAGCGTGATGCCTCTTGCTGTGGCGTGACGCAGATAACCGTTCAGTGCGCGTACTGCGTCGTCATACGACCCCAACGCTGGCCCCGGTCCATCGACGTCGGTGAGCGCTTCAAGGAGCCTTCCCGCACCGTCCAGAGTTTCCTCGTCCAATGATTCTCTGGACAGGACATCAGCGAGATCACCGACTTTCGCGGCGGTCAGCGCGAAGTAGCTGTCCAGTACGTCGCCTGTGCACGACTCACGGATCAACCAGTCCCTGATCTCGGGATCGGATGCTCCTTCCAGGCGGCCGACGGCATCGACGCGAGCCCAGCCTTCCGCCTGCTGGGCCAGTTCGAAGAGAGCCTGGTAGGGGTCGGCCTGGGAACGTAGTAGGGCTTCACAGGCCTCAGCCGAGAACTCCCAGAAGGTGCCCAGGGTCTTCAAGATGTCGCTGTCGTGGTCGGTCCCGGCCATGCCCAGCAGCAGGATCCCGAACTGGACTGCATTGGGGTGCTCACCGCGCATGGTGAACCACCGACCCAACTGGCGCACGCGGTCGGAGGGGAGGGATCTCTCTTGGAGAGTTGCTTCGAGCGTTCGCGCATGGTCGCGCCACACGATGCGCCGAAGCTGCTTGTTCAGGATGGACGCTGCCGAGCGATCGGGAAGGGAACTGGTCAGACGTGTGGCAGCGGCGGCGATCCGTACCGCAGCGTCCTTCGATCGGTTGGCGCGGCGGCTCGGCTGGGGGGTCTTCTGAGGGAGCTGATGGTGCCGTGGCTGCTCCGACCGCTGACGCTCAACTGCCTGGGCATGCCTGTAGAGGGAGGGCTGACCACTGAGGGTGCCGCCGAGGTCCCATGGCTGAGGGCGGCTCACCGGATGAGGACCCGGCTGTCCTTTCGCTTGATCATGGGGTGATCTTCGCAGGTGGGCTTGAGGCGGGCAAGAGCCATGCCTCTTCCCCAGTCGGCCACTCCGCACACCAGCCGACCCGTCGCCGCCGCGCTCACGGTCCTCGCCTGGACGCTGCTCAGCGCGTTCGCGCTGCGCGGTCTGAGCCTGCGTTGCCGCGTCGCCTACCCCGCCCGGGCCGCAGGTCCCGCCGCAGCACGCTCCGGCCGCCGACGACTTCAGCGACCTCGATGAAGAGCCCGACAACATCCGCCACTTCCAGCAGCGCTGACCCCTCCGGTCGCTCCGCCCGGTCCTCGCCCACCACGACCTGGTGGGCGAGGACCGGACAGGCCGACTGGCCACCCGTCACTGCCCCGCGCCCCGTCGACGCATCTGCGCCGGCGGGACGCGCTGCTTGCTGCCCACCGACGTCTGGAGCACACGCCCGTGCTCATCCCCCGACCGCGCTGCCGGATCGGCCGGCCCCGCCCCATCCGCCCCGGCCCCCGCCACCCGCAGTGCCCCGGCCGGCTGCCCGGCGCCTGGGGGCAGTGATGCCACTCCCCAGGAAGAAGCGTCGCCGCCGAGAGGTGAAGCGGGTGCCGCGCAGCAGCGCGACCCTGCCCGAGTTCAACCGCGGCGCTGTCGCCGAAGGCCTGGTCACCCGGCGCCAGTTACGGGACCTGAACCTCAGCCCGGGTGACAACCGCGGACCGGTCGCGGTCCTGTGCTGTGAGTGGTGCGGCTACCGGCCGCAATGGTCGTGCAACCACCCCCAGCGGGGCGGGCTGTTCCGCGTCGATCTGGCGAAGCCCAAGCGACGGCCGACGCTCGCTCAGGAGCGGGCCTTGGACCAAGCGATGGCCTCGAGGCAGACCTGCCCCCAGTGCAAGCGCCGGTACTACTTCTGCCTCCCGCTGCGCACCCAAGGCGTCTGCGACCCGTGCCACCGCGGCTTCGAGCCCCACCCCGACACCGTCATGACCTCCCCGGTCACGCACCGTCTGGCCGCCTGACCAACGACCATCCCGAAGGAGAAGTCACCCATGACGCTCAGCAACCTGTTCGCCCGCCGCCCCGCCGCGCAGGACCCGGCGATCTGGACGCCGCTGGGCACGACCGTCGTCCAGCGCTACCGCAACAGAGCTCTTGGGTTCGCGAATTCTGAAGTGCCGTGGAGTACAAACCGAAGTGTGGGTGCTGAGCAGTGAGCGCACGGGAATGTCTGGATTCACGTCCTGTGTGTCGGGCGTACTCGAGCTCTTGCCTGGCAGGCTGCTCGTGCTGTGAGCCAGACGGTCTCAAACTCACCGACGGTAAGATCGTGCGGCTCGTGTGCGTCCCACTCGTGGGCGGGAACCTCCGCCGTGGCGCCGAAGATCGCTTCGTAGTCTCGAAGGGTTCCGGCCTGCTGGGCGGCTTCCCATTCGGCCAACGAGGCTGCGGCGATGGACTTCACCCGGCAGGTCGCAACCGGCCTGCCCTCCGGTCCATCCCGTCCGCGCCGGCGGTAAGGCGCATCCGCTCGTGCTGCCCCCGGGCTTGGCGCGGCCCGCCCGCGGTTCGCCACTAAGCCGACCAGCAGCTCCGGAGTGCTGATCGCAGCGCGGAACAAGCAGTAGGCTCCCTCGGGACTCGTCAGTCCGTACGGTGCGCACTACCGGCAAGCGCACCCGAGAGACCATGTACGTCACAACGAATTTCACCAGCCCCCAGGCCAGCCCCCAGCGGATCGCGGCCATCGTCCGTTCGCAGTGGGGCATCGAGAACCGGCTGCAATCAGCACCGCGCCGCTGGACACCGCAACATCGCCGCCGGGATACGGGAGATGTCCTTCCGGCCCTTCGACCGGCCGCTGCAGCTCCTCGGACTCAGCTGACCAGCACCTACGCAAGATCAAACGCTGTGCAATCACCCACCCCGTGCACCGAACGAGGATGGTATTAACTACCACTCATGAGCGACATCCAGCGCACGGCGAGCCGTACGGCGGTCCTGGTGTGTCAGGGGCGGGCGGCAGCGGACGGCAGGCTTGCGGTGGCTCGGTTCTCAGACGGGGTGGCGGTGCGGCTGCTGTGGCCCCCGGAGAGGGCGCCTGTGGACGAGGTGCGCGCAGGCGCTCCCTCCACGGGCTGGAAGGCGCGTGCGACGTACGAGGGTGTGCGGGCCTGTGCGGAGGTCGTAGTGCCGCGCACGGTCGCGATCGACGACGCGGTGCGCAGCCACAAGACTCCCCAGCTGGTGGTGCTCGGCGCCGGGCTGGACTCGCGTGCATGGCGGATGGCGGAGCTCGCGAACACGGACGTGTGGGAGGTCGATCACCCGGCCTCCCAGCAGGACAAACAGGAACGTCTGGCTAAGGCGGGCACACCGCCCGTCGTGGCTCGTTCCGTACGCTTCGCTCCCGTCGACCTTGCGACCGACGACCTGGGCAGCGCACTTGAGGCCACCGGTCACGACACGGCCGTGCCCACGACCTGGCTATGGGAGGGGGTCGTCCCATACCTGACAGGCGACGAGGTGCGCGCCACGGTACGTGCGGTCGCCGACCGTTCGGCGCCGGGGAGCGCGCTGGTCCTCAACTACCAGGGCCCGTCGGCAAAGGCCTCCGCAGGCCGGCTGATCGCACGTGTCCTGAACAGCTCCGTCACGGCGAGCGAGCCGTGGCGTTCCCTGTGGAAGCCGCAGAAGATGGCGGCCCTCCTCGCCGAGTACGGGCTGCGAGTCGTCTCCGACGAAGACCTGCTGACCATCGCGAATCGCCTGGAGTCCAGCATACGAGGCCGTACGTCACTGCGCTCGGGCCGCGTCGCCATCGCCCGACGGGACTGATTCCAGGCGTATGTCGCGTGCCCAAAGGGACGCGAGGGACTGGCCAAGGGCGTCGCGGTCTTCGCCAACCACACAGGCGGCCTCCTTGTCCTCGGCATGGCAGAGGACAAGGAGGTGCCGAGCAAGACGTTCGACGTTGACGTGGACGACCATCACCTCCGGCACATCCGCCAGGTCATCTCCAACAACACGGCTCCTCCAGTGTCCTAAGCGGCAAGTCGCAGCAACTCTCGGCCTGGCAGACACTGCTCGGCGACCTGAGCACCGAGTTCGGCTGGCGGCTCACTGGCTGGAACCTGCCCTGGGTCACCACG
>NZ_JAGXJM010000009.1:0-304211 GCF_019091445.1 Streptomyces sp. GbtcB7 | reverse complement strand
CACGGCCCCCGCACCCTCCTCTACACCAGCCGCGGCACCGGCTTCTGGGGCCCGCCGTTCCGCGTCTTCGCCCCCAGTGAGATCACCCTGCTCGTGCTCCGCTCTCCGCACCTGCCCACCTCGATGTAGCACTCGACGGGCCGACACATCCGCTTGGAGCAATCCACGAGCCGAGGGATGCGGCGTCGACAGATGACCAGGCCCGTCTCGCTGAGGACAAGATCCGGACCATTCCCGGGCCGACGGCTCCAACGAGCCATTCGTGGCCACGTTTTACGCAGGTCAGCGACGCGTGACGCCTGTACCACCAGCAGACCAAGAAGTCCGTGCACTGGGCGCGGATCCGGTATTTGGGTTCTGCCATGGAGACCGGGGGGACGCCGCCGCGCTCGTCCGAGGTACAGATGTGACGACATCTCCGGCAGCCGTCCGGCTGAACCGCGGCCGCCCGCCGGACCGAGCGACAACCTACGGTGGCGCACCCGGCGCCAAGGGAGGCAGTACATGATCGACGTCGTCTTCGGAGTTGACGTTGGCACCTCCAGCACCAAGGGCGTGGTGGTCGACACTGCCGGTCGCATCCTGGGTGAGGCCGTACGCAGTCACGTGGTCGACCGTCCCCGGCCGGGGCACGTCGAGATGGACGCACATGTGTGGTGGGACGAGTTCGTCTCGCTCGCGGCCGAGTTGCTCGATCGCGACGACCTCACCGTCCGCGCCGTCGGAGTCAGCGGCATGGGCCCGTGCACCCTTCTGGTCGATGACGCGGGAGAGCCGGTGCGTCCGGCGGTGCTGTACGGGGTGGACACCCGCGCCGAGGAACAGATCGCCCGGCTGAACCGGGAGTTGGGGTCGGACACCGTCTTCCGCAGGTGCGGTTCGGCGCTGTCGTCCCAGGCCGTCGGGCCGAAACTCGCCTGGATCAGCGAGCGGGAGCCCGGGGTGTGGGCACGCGCCCGCCGCCTCCTCATGCCTGCCTCGTGGCTCGCCCACCGGCTGACCGGCGCCTACGTGCTGGACCTGCATTCCGCCAGCCAGTGCACCCCGCTGTTCGACATCCACGAGCAGCGCTGGATCCCCGAGTGGGCCGAGCACATCGCACCCGGCATCGAACTCCCCCCGCTGCGCTGGCCGGGCGAGGAGGCCGGCCGGGTGAGCACGCCTGTCGCGGGCGTCCCGGCCGGGACGCCGGTCATCGTGGGGACGATCGACGCCTGGAGCGAGGCCATCAGCGTCGGCGGCCACGGCGTCGGCGACCTGATGCTGATGTACGGCACCACGATGTTCCTGGTGAACACCGTCGACCGGCTCGTGACCAGCCCGTCGATGTGGTCCACGGTCGGCGCCCTGCCCGGCACCCGTTGCCTGGCCGGCGGTATGGCCACCTCCGGAGCCGTCACCGACTGGCTCGGGCACCTCTTCGGCGACGTCGACCTCGGCGTGCTGTTCGACGAGGCGGCCGCCTCGCCCCCGGGTGCGAACGGCCTGGTGATGCTGCCGTACTTCGCCGGGGAACGGACACCCGTCATGGACCCCGACGCCCGGGGCGTGATCGCGGGCCTGACGCTGGGTCACACCCGGGCCGACCTGATGCGGGCGGCGCTGGAGGCCACCGCCTACGGTGTCCGGCACAACGTCGAGACGATGCTCGCGGCCGGCGCCGACATCCGGCGGATCGTGGCGGTCGGCGGCGGCACCCGGGGCGGACTGTGGCCTCAGATCGTCAGCGATGTCACCGGTCTCGAACAGATCGTCGCCCGCACGACCATCGGTGCCAGCTACGGTGCCGCCTTCCTCGCCGCCGGGCTGATCGGCCGACCGGACATCGCGGCCTGGAATCCGGCGGAATCGGTGGTCCGGCCCGATCCCGCCACCGCGGGTGTCTACGACCGCCGGTTCACCCAGTACCGGGTCCTGTACGAGAGCACCACCGCGGTCACCCACGCCCTGGCCCACGACCAGAACACCGGCCGTGAAGTAGATACCCCGTGACGTCGCCCTACGCCCTGCCCGCCCCGTTCCATGTCCGGTCCTGAAGCCGGACGACGAGTACCACACGCCGAACCACCGCTGAGCGCCGTACTCCTCGAACCGCTCCACCTCTGTGAACCCCGGCTTCACCGCGAGGCGCGCCGAGGGGTCGTTGACGGTCCAGGTTCACAGCACCACCGGCTCGTCGGGAGGCGCGGCGAACCAGTCCAGTGCAGCTGTGCACGCCTCGGCGGCGTACCCGCGCCCCCACGCCTCCGGCAGGAACATGTAGCCGAGCTCGGCCTCCCCGGCTCCCGGAACCTCTCCCCGCAACTGCCGTGCACGGTTTTCCCGCCGGCGCGGGGGGAAGATGAAGCGACCTGTCGCCAAGTCCCTTCGCCTCAGCTCACCTCGTCGGGACCGGCCTCCGCAATCGCTGACACACGCTGCGATCAAGATCCGGGCCATGCTCGGCCAGGGCCGACACACCGCTCCCTCAACCGCATTCGTGCTGCTCAGAGGCGCGCAGACCATGTATCACCAGCAGACGAAGCACCTCCTGGTGTCCTACTCGGCGAAGCGGCTGGGCTTCTTCCAGTCGCAGAAAAGGGGTGCCTGACCAGGTCAGATGTCCGGCCAGGCGCCCCTCTTGGTCAGTGCCGGGCACGGCTGCGCCGTGGTGTCGGGGGCATGCGGCCTCCGGCACGACGGCCGTGTCCTCGGCGCGGACCGGCGCGTTCACCGAGGTGCGGCGGCCGGTCCGCGCTTGCGTGCGAGGGCTAGAACTCCTCGACGAAGTAGGGCTCGACGGTCATCCAGCCGTTGCCCGAGGCGCCGTTCAGCCGGCCCGAGGAATTCTGGGCGAGGGTGTACCAGGACTCCACGTAGTCGGGATCGTCGGTGAACCAGCTGTCGGGGATCGCGCTCAGGACCGCGTTCACCAACGGGATGTAGGTGCCCTGGTCCGTCACGGTGAGCAGCGCCGTGGTGATCGCCTGAGCCAGCGCACGGTAGTTGGTGCCGTCGTCGTCCTCCATCATGACGACGTCGGCCAGGTTGTACTTGTAGTTCGACCAGTTGACCAGGATCTGGTTCGGGTAGTAGACGGTGCCGTCGTAGTCCAGGTAGGGCATGTCCACCGAGTCGACGCGCGCCGTGCCGTCCTGGCCGAAGCCGGTCACCAGCGAGAACATCTCGGCGGATCCCTTGAACCAGGGCTCCTGGTCGTCGTTCACCTCGACGGCCGTGACCTTGGTCGCCCACCAGCCCGCCGCGCTCGCGGCGTCGGCGCTGTTCGCCGCCTTCGACGGGAGGGAGGCCAGCCCCTCGTCGGCGAAGGCCTTCCGCAGCACCTTCAGGCCGGCCCGGTGGGCCTTGGTGACGTCGATGTCCAGGACGTACAGCGGGCGGTCGGGGACGCGCGCGGTGTCGACGGCGTGGGTGTGGCCCTGACTGTCGTACGCCGTGAGCGTCTTGGCGGCGTCGTCGGCCGCGGCGACGGCGATCCAGGGAGTGACTTCGGCGTTCAGGTGCGACCGCATGGACGGCGCGCCCAGCCGCACGCGCAGCAGCGACCCGGTCGACGCGGGCAGGCCCTTCAGGCCCGCGATGCGACGGTCCGCGGCAGAGACGGAAGCGAACAGGTTCTTGCCCTCCGGAGCGGCGGTCCTGCCCGCCAACGCCTGGAGGTCCACGTCCTCGGTGCCGAGCGCGGCCGCACGGACCTGCTCGCGCCACTGCGGGTCGCGCAGCGAGGCGGACAGCGCCCGCGCGATCTCCTGCTCGGTCGACCGCATCGGAGACTTCCGGAACGGCGTGGTCTGGTCCCCCGCGTCCCGCACCGGCGCGGCGATCGCCGGCTGGACGGTGCCGCCGATGACCGCGGACAGCATCACGCCGATGAGGACGCCGCGTCTCTTGCTTGATCTGCTCACCATGCTCCTTGTGTTGTTGGTCGCCGCCGCGCCCACGGTGAACGGGCGGCCGTCCTAGGGGTGATGGGCCCGGATTGCCTCGGGCACCTGAGGGGTCGCAGCCGCGCACCTGGTCCCACCCCGCCGGGCGTTCACCAGGGCGTCAACGTTGACCTATGCATGACAATGGAGGAAGCGTGGGATGAACGGGCATCCGTGCATGATCGGGGCCACTCCGAGGCCGGGCCGCTTCGCCGCACACACCTCGCCTCGCCTCGACGGGAGCCGGCGGGCCCGGAGTCGCCGCCGGGAAGCGCGGCTACCGGTGACCGTCGGCGGTCGGCCGCCCGCGAGAACTGCTCAGCGAACCGAGCATGATCTCCTCGGTGCCGGCCAGATACGTCTCCGCCGCGCGCCGCGCCTCCTCGCCGTCCCGGTCGACCACGGCCCGTACCACCGGCGCGAGCCGGTCCGTCGCCCGCGCCGCGTCCTCGAACGGCGCCCGCAGCGAGGCCCGTACCGGAAGGTAGGCGTTGAACAGCGTGTTCGTGAGGAGCACATAGACCCGGTTCCCCGTGGCCCGCGCCAGTTCGCGATGCACTTCCGCGTCGGCGAGCTGGACGGCGTCGGCGTCCGGGCCGTCCGCGACCTGACGCAGCAGGTGTTCCAGCCGCCGGGCCTGTCGTTCCGTGCGCCGGTCGGCCGCGCGGCCGGCGATCAGGGTACCGATCTGCCGCCGCACCTCGAAGACCTCCCGCAGCCACGTGGGATCCTGTGCGGCCAGCATCGGAAGCAGGTCGGCGCCGCCGACCCGCAGGTAATCCAGGATGCGGGTGCCGATGCCGTGCCGGGTGCTCAGCAGTCCCACCTGCTCCAACCGGGTCAGCGCGTGCTTCAAGGTCGTACGGGTGACCCCGTACCCGGCGGCCAGCTCCCTCTCGGGGGGCAGCAGGGATCCGGGTTCGTGCGTGCCGCTCAGAATGTCGTCACGCAGCCGCGCTTCAAGCAGGTCGACCACGGTTCGGCGCAGAATGCTTTCGACGGCCACGGAGGATCTCCCAGGCTTCGGTCAATGGTTCAGCGGCTCACTGGTCTAGTGGCCCACTGGTTCAGCGACTTCTTGGTCTAGTGGCTCAGCCACTGCCCCAGTGAAGCAGCCCCCCGACCGCCACGTCAATTACCTGATGGCGCAGAGCAGTTGCGCACGGTCCGCGTGGAGAGAACCAGCGCGCGGACGAGCAGTGTGGGCCTGGGCCTCCTCTGGAGCCGGTCCGTCGGGGTCGCGTCGGCGGGGCGCCCGTGCGTCGCCCCGTGGGGCGCAGGGCCCTCCGACAGGTCGCACCCCGCGGTTCGGGGCGATGCATCGAGGACACCGGGTGGACTGGCTGTTGAGAGATCGCCTCTCATGGCGAGCATGGGATGTGCAGGTCCTGCAAGCAGCTGCGACCGTATCGGCAGCTGCCCGCACCGCGGAGGTTCCGGCCGGCGCTCGCCGGTCGCGCCCAACGACAAGCAGGTCGGCGTCGGCGCCTGCCACAGCCTGGACCTGCCCTTCGCCTGGACCACCCTGGACCTGGCCGACAGTCAGAAGTTCACCGACCCCAACCCCCCGTAGAACCTGGCCGAGACACTCCACCAGACCTGGGCCGACTTCGCCAAGGCCGAAGAAGTGCTCTGGCCCGCCTACGACACCGATACTGTTGTTGTGGGTGTAGAACTCGCGCTACAAACGGCCCGTGACCTGGTCGTCCAGGCATCCGGCATCACCGCGCCGGCCGGACAGGCCGCCACCGACAACGCGTCCTGGGCCTCCTCAACACGGACCCCGACCGCCGCCGGCACACCCGGGATCTCGCCCGTCGCCTCGACGACATCACGCTGGGCACCATGCACCGCCAACTCTCCCGGTGGGCCCACCAAGGACTGGTCCCACACAACCGGCCCCGTCACCCACACCGTCCCGAGGAGCCCAGCAATCCCCTTGCCACCAGCGCGAACACGCTAACTACCATCATGGAGTTCGGGGATCGGCCAGGGTCCCGAATCGGCTGATCTCGGTGCGGCCGGTGATCGGTCGCGGAAGACTGCGGGTTCGCGTGCTCCGCTGAACTGCCCGCCCGCTCGCAGCACTTGACGATTACGTGTACACGACGAAGAATGATCGCTCTCTGCGCTTGACAACGTTGTCTAGGCTTCGAGGAGGCATTCCCGCCCATGGGATGGACTCAACGGCTACGCGATGCGGGGATGGTGGTGGCGACCGCCATCCTTCTCGGCGGCTCCCTCGCGGTTCCGGCGGCTCGGGCGGCCGTCCCGCCGAGCGCCCCGCTCACCGATCTGGTCAACCCGTTCATCGGAACGGAGAACGAAGGCAACACCTACCCCGGCGCCGCCGTGCCCTTCGGCATGGTGCAGTTCTCGCCGGACACCGGCCACAACACCGGCTACGACTACTCCCAGAATCACATTCGCGGCTTCTCCCTCGTCCATCTCTCGGGCGTCGGCTGCGGCCTGGGCGGCGACCTGCCCGTGCTGCCGACCACGGGTGACGTCACCGAGACGGACTACGCCAAGTACGAGGCGGAGTTCAGCCACGACAGCGAGCGGGCGAGCCCCGGCTCGTACCGGGTCGACCTGAAGACCGGCATCGAGGCCGAGCTGACGGCGACCGCCCGGACCGGGGTGCAGCGCTACACCTTCCCGGCCACGGACAAGGCCAACGTCCTGCTCAACGCGGGTCAGTCGCTGCACAGGACGATCTCCACCAAGGTCGAGATCCTCGACAACCGCACGGTGCGGACCGCCATCACCGGCAGCGGCTTCTGCCAGGACACCAAGCCGTACACCGTCTACACGGTCACCCGCTTCGACCGCCCGTTCACCACTTCGGGCACCTGGAACGGCGCTACCGTCACCGAGGGTTCCAAGGAATCCGTGAGCGCGGGACGCAACGGCGCCTTCGTCCGCTTCGACACGACCAAGGACCGGACGGTCGAAGCGACCACCGCGCTCTCGTACGTGGACGCCCGCGGCGCCGCCCTCAACCTCCGCTCCGAGGGGGGTCGTTCGTTCGACGCCGTCCGGAGCCAGGCCCACCGCACGTGGGAGGACCGGCTCGACGACGTACGCGCCCAGGGCGGCGGTGACACCCTGCGCCGCACGTTCTACTCATCGCTCTACCGGTCCTTCCTCGCGCCCAACATCGGCAGCGACGCCGACGGTCGCTACACCGGCTGGGACCAGCGGGTCCACCGCGCACAGGGCTTCACCTACTACCAGAACTGGTCGCTGTGGGACACCTACCGCACCCAGTCGCAGCTCCTCTCCCTGCTCGCGCCGCGTGAGGCCAGGGACATGGCGATCTCCGTCATCAAGATCGACGAGGACAGCGGCTGGCTGCCCAAGTGGGGCTACGGCACGGTCGAGACGAACATCATGACCGGCGACCCGGTCACCCCGTTCCTGACCAACGCCTACCAGCAGGGCCTGCTCAACGGATACGAGGAACGGGCCTACCGAGCCCTGAAGAAGAATGCCGACGGAGTGCCACCCGCCGATTCGCCCGCGGTGGGCCGCGAAGCCAACAAGGAGTACATCGCGAACGGCTTCGCGCCCTACGTCAAGGACCGCCCGCACGCGAAGCCCGGCGACTCGGACTACGACCACGGAGCCTCCGCGACCCTGGAGTACGCGCTGTCGGACGCCATGCTCGGCGCGATGGCACGGGATCTGGGCCACGACGCGGACGCCGCACGCTATGCCGCACGGTCCCAGAACTACCGGAAGATCTACGACGGTTCGACCGGCTTCTTCCGCGCGCGGGATGCCTCCGGCGCCTTCACCGGACCGGCGGACCCAGCCCTCAGCGAGGGTTTCCACGAGGGCACGTCCTGGCAGTACCAGTGGCTCGTGCCACAGGACCTGCCGGGCATGGTCGACCTGATCGGTGGCAAGCAGACGGCCAACGACCGGCTCGACTCGTTCTTCGCGTACGAGCAGCTCCTGAAGGACCCGGCGAAGACCGCACGAGAGGTGTGGGTCAACGGCCCGTACGACTACTACAACGCGGACAAGTACAACCCGCAGAACGAGCCCGACCTGATCGCCCCGTACACGTATCTGTCGACCGGTCAGCCGTGGAAGACGACCGATGTGGTGCACGCCGCGCTGACCTTGTTCACGGACGCGCCGACCGGCATGACCGGCAACGACGACCTCGGCACGATGTCCGCCTGGAACGTGCTCTCGTCCATCGGGATCTTCCCGGTACAGCCCGGTTACGACACCTGGGGCCTGTCGACGCCCGTCTTCGAGCGGGTCGATCTGACGCTCGACCGGCGCTACTACCCGCGCGGCGCCCTGACCGTGACGGCGACGGGCACCTCGGACCGTGACCGGTACATCCAGTCGGCGAGGGTCGACGGTTCCTCCTACGGCCGTACGTATCTGACGACCGAGTCCCTCCGAGGCCTGCGGTCGCTCTCCTTCACGGTCGGTGCCGAACCATCCGGCTGGGGGACGTCCGCCGACGCCGCCCCGCCCGCCCTGGGACCTACGCGGTGAGGCGGTCGTTGGGCAGTGCGTCGAGCGGCGTACGTGGGCCGGAGGGTTCGGGACGGGTTGTGGGAAAACGCGTAGCTGTTGATCCCCCGGCCGAAGGTCCGACCGCAGCACTTCGGCACACACCACACCCCTGACGAGACGCGACGTGACGCGGTCGCGGCAATCGCCCATGCGCCGGTCAACGGATGCGCATGGCGGGCGCCGCGGCCGTGACTCGACGGCCTCCGCCGCCTCGGACCGGAGCTTCGCGCGGCGCAGGGGCCCGATCGACGCATCGGGTCACGCCGTCAGAGTGGTCCTTGCCTTCGGTGGCGCCAGACGCAGAGAGTGTTCACCGAGATACCCATGTACGGCAGGCTTGGACTCGTTGCGCATCGCGTGTCTCCGGGGTAAGCGCTGCCGCAGCAGCGGACGTTCCGTCCTCCCGCCTACCGCGCGGCGAAGCCGCACGGACAACTGCCGGCGAGCAGGACCAGAATCCGGAGAGTCTGTGATTTGGTGCGGCTGTCCCGTCGTGATAGCACAAGGTAGACGCCCATCGCCTGCTGACGTTCGAGGCTGCAGGACTTGCGTCGGCGGAAGAACGTGCCCGGCGCGCCGACGTGTCCCGTCTTGAATGATCTGGCCCCGAGTCGGATTCCTGACCTGCGGCGACCAGTTCAGCTGAGGTGTGGAGATGCAGGAAATCTCAGGTGATGTGGTCCCGGGCGGGCGAATGCCGGATGTTGTCTCAGCCGATCTGGTCCAGCTCCGCCGTTTCGAACTGATATCGCGCCTGAGTCGTCAGTCCAGGGCGAAGCGGCGGACGAGGACGGGCCAGGTCAGGTCGTGTCCTGTGCCGCGGCGGACTACGAGCCATTCCTGGAAACCCGCGAGCATGTGCCAGTTGCTTCCGGCGTCCGGGCCAAGGACGAACGGATCATCGCCATCAAGCAAGGCGCGGCCAGATCCGAGCTTCCGTTTTGAGTCGTGGCGGACATCCGAGTTGGGTCATGTCCCCAGCCTGACGCCATATCGTCGGGTGTGGACGTCTGGCGCCGAAGGGACCGGTGCGGCCTTCAACGATGTCTCGTAAAGGCGCCGTTCAGGGCATCGAATCGAGATTTCTCAACGCCTCGCGGGCATCAGCCGCGCCCGCTGTGTCGCCGGTGGCCGTCATCAGCTCGGCGCGCCAGGAGATACAAGCGTGCACCACCGAGCGGGTTTCCAGGTCACACACCGCGAACGGGGTCAGCGCGGCCACAGTACTGGCCATCCAGGAGGCGAGGTCGAGCGTGAGCGCACGCAGGCCGTGGCGCGCACAGATCTGGGAGCAGGTGAGGAGAACACGCGCCCAGGACGGTCCGTGCTCGCCCATGTTGTGGCGCGGTTCGGGCGTCTGCCGTTCGGACCGATGCGCGTAGAGAACGTGGGCTTCCAGCCCCAGCCGCAGTCTCGCGGCCGGCTCGCGATCCGATGTCGCCGTTGCGGCGGCGGCGAACATGCCGGCGACCATGGGGGCGTCGGCGCTCGTGCACCGCAGGGACGACGTGACAAGAGAACAGTCGGTGGCCGGGGCGGTCACCGCGCGGGCGAACTCCCGGCTCAACGCGCCCGCCCGTTCATCACCTGCCGGTGTGACCTGCTTCAGCGCTCGGGCCAGCGTCATGTCGGCCAGCAGCGGCACGGGTGCCTCGACCCTGAGGGACGACACCATGGGGCGGGCATCCTGGACCAGGCCTCGGGCGCTCGCTGCGATACCGGACCGGCCGAACCGTTGGTGGATGTCAGCGGCGATCAGTCCGGCCTTCATGAAGGCGGGTACATACCTCCTGCGTGCGCCGGCAGTTCGGTTGGCCTCGTCACGCCGGTTGAGGAAGGTGCGGATCGCCATGTCCGCGGCAGCCACCGCGAGGTCGGGATCGCCCCAGCGGTGCAGCACCTCAGCGCGCTGTGAGAGTGCCCCCTCGCCATGTCCACCGTGAACGGGTCATCGTCCTCGAAACGCTCGAGCCAGGCCTGAAGCCCGTTCTCGGCACTTACCAGAGCCGACGCGCCCTGCCCGCTGCGCAGCTTCTTGACAGCATCGTCGAGCTGCCGCTCGTCATCGACGACGGCGCGCTGGAGGTCGGCAACTGTCAGACTCCATTGGGCCGTGCGCTCGATGTACCGCCGCTGACCCACCGCGCAGCGAGGCCTCTACGGCTGGGTGGCGTCGTCGAGCATCTTGTTCTCGTCGAAGTTGCCGTCCTTGTCCGTCCACCCAAACCCGTCGATCACGCTACTGAGGACAAGTGCGTCGTAGTCGCCCTTCTTCACGTCGTTGCACGCAGCAGGCTTCCCCTTCCCGCCGACCTTCGACTGGGCGGCCAGGGCCTTGGCGCAGCCCTTCACGATGTCGTCGTACGACGGCTGGGACAGCCAGACAACGGTTCCCGTGATGCCTCCGGCGACGACCACGGCGGACGTGGTGATGACGGCGGTGGTGCGGCGCATGGCCCCCCGGTGCGTTGACGTGCTGCCGTGCATGGTGCGCGCGGCCGCACCGTGTGGAGGCGGAACGGCGGGACCAATCGTCAGGTCAGGACAGCTTCCACTCGCCGGTCTGCTCGGCGAACCCAGAGTCCATGCCGAACTGTACGACCGACACCTTCGACGCCTTCGGCACCTCGAACACGATCCACCCCAGGGCCTTCGCGCCGGGCTTGAGCTTCACATCCGAGGACATGGACGGCCCGGCAGAAATGTCGCCGAAGGTGGACTCGAACTGCTGCCCGTCCTTGTCGGCAAGCTGCGCGCCGTTGGAGGGACTGTCGTTGTAGGCGATGCTGCCCGTGTTGACGAGACGGAACTGGACACCGACGAACCGCTTCCCCGACTCGGGCGTGGTGAACTCGTCGGCGCCCTTCGCGGGGTCGACCACCTTGACGACGGTGACGTCGAGCTTGCTGCCGTCGTCGGTGCCCTTGAGTGCGATGGTGTCGCCGACCTTGGCGACGTCCGGGGCCGCGGACTTCTTCGCGGCCGGCTTCTCTCCGCCGCTCTTGCCGGCGGGCGTGGAGGCTTTGGCCTTGGGCTTGTCGGTGACGGTGCTGCCGCTGTTGCAGCCGGTGAGGCTGAGCGCGCACGCCGCGATGGCGGTGGCGGCGGCGAGTCTGATGCGCATGTGGTGGTTCATGGTCCCCCCAGGGTTTTGTGTCACTTGAGTGAAGGACATGTAAAGGCCCCGTATGGTTGCACGTTTAACCGGAGAAAGTTGCCATCCCCACGCAACCCGAACGCCCGTTCCGCCGTCTTGCTAACTCAACAACCCGCAACGCAGGCCCACTTCGGACATGGCGACGCCCCACGGCGGGGGGATGCCGCAGGGCACCTCCCAAAGGTGCCGGGCGCCACCCGACGCGGGTCTCGAGTGTGCTCCCCGCGCTGGCGAGGTACTCCGTCACCCTGAGCCGCAGGCGGCCGTCGACGTCGTGGTCCCCGCGACGGACGTACAAGTGGTCCCCGCCCCTGCCCGCCCGGTAGACATCGCTTCATGCGTGCGCAGCGACGCAGCACAGGCATTCGATGGCGGTATCACAAATCAAAAGCAGAAGGGCTCATCGCGCAAGGCCGAGCCGGCAGCGGCAACCAAGATCCGGACCATACGCGGCACAGGGAGCTTTCGGCCGCTGCTCCGAGACTCAAAGGTACAGGTCAACGGCACCTGCGAACGTCTACCACCAGCGGACCAAGAACCTGCTGACTGCCGTTCAACCGTTCTGAAGCAGAGCCTGGATTGCCGGCAAGCCGCTTCCGAGATCCGTCGCTGCAGCCATACCCTCCCCATGGCGGTCCACCCGAGGGGTGAGTACGGCAGCAGCGCCACGCCGGGGCATTGGGGGATTCCCACAAAAGCCCCCTCGTCACGAGCTTCTCCTCCCCTTCGTCGCCCAGGCACTTGGGGGCGCCTTGCCCCAGCACCAGTCCCCGAAGTCAGCATCGGCCCGGCCTACACGCGAGCGGAGACGTGAGAACGCGGCGTTGCCCGTCGATCGACTTCGCAGGAGCGCTCGGCCCCTCGGGAAAATGGGGTTGGGGTGTCGAGCGGGCAAAGCCGCGTCCCGCGAGAGGCCTGTACTAGAGCTGGAACCCCAGGTCAGCGCACCCTTCCGCGCGGTTTCAGTGGTACAGGCGGGAGTTCGGGAGCGCGCAGTGGGGCCCCGTCGTACCCCACCACCTCACCGAATCGGGAGCCCGTCATCCAGTCCGAACGGGCCTGCGCGATATCCTCGGTGGACCGTCCGATGAAGTTCCACCACATGACCAGCTCCTCCTCGAACGGCTCGCCGCCCAGGAGCATGAGGGACGCGTCCGACTCGGCGCGCAGGGGGAGTTCGGTGCGACCGCAGCCGAGGTAGAGCATGGAGCCCGGGAGCATCGGTACGCCGTCGACGTGCGCCTCGCCGGACATGGACAGGACGCCGTACTCGAAGTCGGGCTCCAGCGGCAGTCGTACGTCGGTGCCGCTCGCGAGGGACAGGTCGGCGCCGACGATCGGGGTGTACGTCGTGCCGGGCGAGGTCGTGCCGTCGACGGTGCCCAGGATGAGCGTGGCCTTGAGGCCGGCGGCCGTGACGAGCGGCAGCTCGGCGTGGTGCTCGAAGTGCGGGTCGGTGTGACGGTGGCTGTCGGGGAGGGCGACCCACAGCTGTGCGCCGTGCAGGAAGCGGGCGTGTGACTTGGGGCTCTCCTCGGAGTGGCTGATGGCCCTTCCGGACGTCATGAGGCCCAGTTCGCGCGGGCGGATCGTCTGCAGGCTGCCCGTGGAGTCGCGGTGCAGCACCTCGCCCTCGTGGAGCCAGCTGACGGTCTGGAGTCCCATGTGCGGGTGCGGCGGGACCTGCATACCGGGCTCGTCGGCGATGTCGTCGGGCCCGTAGTGATCGACGAAGCACCACGCGCCGATCATGCGGCGGCCCAAGTTGGGCAGCAGGCGGCGGACTTCGGTGGACTCGCCGAGCTTGACCCGACGGGGACTGAGGAGTTCACGCACCGGCTCGGCCACCACGAAACCGCGGCCACCGCACAGCGCGGGAACTGCCTCGCGATCAAGATTGCTCATGGGCCACAACCTAGCCCCGTCGGGGACCGTACGTCAGGCCGTCCTCCCTCCCCTGGGCTCCCCCGGGCTCCCCCGGACGGGGGTACTCGGGCCGGAGTCGGTGCGGTCCTAGGGCTACGGGCGGAGGTCGGTAGGGCGTTGGTCGGGGGCGAAGCGAAATAGTAGCCATGGACATAGTAGCCATGTATGGTTTTTCTCATGAGTTCGACATCCGAGCACGCGACCCCCGGCTTTCTCGTCTGGCGCCTGTCCACGAAGTGGCGCGTGGCCGTCGATCGGGCGGTCGCGCCGCTGGGTCTGACCCACGCCCAGTACTCGCTGGTCGCGTCGCTGTACGGGATGCACAGGGCCGGGCGGCGGCCGAGCCAGCGTCAGCTCGCCGATCACACCGGACTCGAACCGCTCTACGTCTCGAAGCTGGCCCGCGCCCTGGAGGCGGCCGGTGTCGTCGACCGGACGCGCGATCCCGCCGATCCACGCGCGATCCGACTGTCGCTCACAGAGGACGGACGCGAGGTCGCACAGCGCGCGATAGGGGTGGTCCAGGGGCTGCTGGAGCAGCTCCTCGAACCGCTCGGCGGGCTCCGCGGCGAGCGCACGAAGGCGTTCAGCCGCGAGCTGGCGACCCTGCTCGACGTATCGCTCGATGCGCCGGTCGACGCGCCGACCGATGCATCTCTCGACACACATCTCGATTCACATCCTGACGAGGAGTAGCCATGAGCATTCCCACTCCCCCGGTCGGCGGCCAGGTCGTAGGACTGGCCCACTACGCGAGCCGAGCGGCCCTGGAGGCCGCGCTGGCCCGCATCGGAAGCACCTTCAACCAGTCGGTGGCCCTGCGGGCCGTCTCGGACCAGGGCGGCACCGTCGAGCGCGACCGGCTCGTGGGGCGGCTGACCGGGGCACTCAAGATCGAGGAGTCGGTGGCCGAGGAGACCGTCACGGAGATGACGACCCTCAAGCTGCTGACGGAGACGGACACCTCGCTGGTGTCGCTCACCGAGCACGGCCGTGAGGTGTTCGAGGAGATCCGCACGGCCGGGAACGAGATCGCGGCCCGGCTGTACGCGGGCATCCCGGCCGAGGACCTGGCGACGGTGGGGCGCGTGCTGACCCTGGTGACGGAGCGGGCCAACGCGGAGCTGGCCGGCGGGTGACGCCTACGGGCACGGGTGGTGGAATATTCAACCATCAGGTGAGGTTCTGGCACTCGAAGGAGGTCAGCAGTGGACACGAAGTACTACGACCAGGGGACGGCCGCGGAGCGCTGGGAGCGGGCGCAGCTGTTCTTCGACGCCAAGGACTACGCCGGTGCGGCGCGCGTTCTGGGCGGCCTTGTGGACGAGGTGCCGGAGCAGACCGGACCGCGGCTGCTGCTGGCCCGCGCGTACTACCACTCGGCCCAACTGCACCGCGCTGAGACCGAGTTGCGCGCGCTCGTCGAGCGTGACCCGGTGGAGCACTACGCCCGGCTCATGCTGGGGCGCACGCTCCAGCGCCAGGGGCGTCACGCCGAGGCCGAGTCGCACCTGCGCATCGCCTCCGCGCTCGCGGGTGACTTCGAGCAGGTGTGACCGCCCTTGCGGGTGCGACCGCCCCTGGGGGTGCGAGGGCCCGCTGAGGACGTGAACGTCTCCCAAGGGCATGAGCGTCGCCCGAGGGCGTGAACGTCTCCGGGAGCAGGACGAAGAGGCCGGGTGCCGGAGCGCCGTGGCCGGTCATCGAGGTGACCGGCCACAGCCACGGCACCCGGCCTCTGCCGTGTCACGCCGCGCGCGGCTCCATCAGCCGTGCCAGCAGGTCGTCCAGGCTGACCAGACCGGTCAGCCGCCCCGTGTCGTCGCGTACGACGGCGAGGGAGGCGCGGTGCAGGCGGAGCTGTTCGACGGCGTGGGCGACCGTGTCGTGCGGTGCCAGCTCCGGGACGGGGCGGGCCAGGTCGCGGGCGACCGCGGCCCGGCCCTGCGCGCGGGCGACCAGGGCGTCACGGGCGTGCACCGAGCCGAGGACCGTGACGCCGTCGCGGACCAGCAGGCGGGTGCGGTCGCTGTCCCCGGCGACGCCCAGTACGGCGTCGATCGTGGCGTCGGCGGGGACCGAGGTGATCCGGTCGGCCGGGATCTGGAGGTCCCCGACCGGGTGCTGCGGTTCGGTCAGGGAGCTGGTGATCAGCTCGGAGTCCTCCTTGCTGATCAGCCCGAGCCGCTCCGACTCCTCGACGAGGTGGGTGAGTTGCTCGCGGTTGTGGACCGAGGCCAGCTCGTCGCGCGGAGTGACCCGGCAGAGCCGGACCAGCGCGTTGCTCACCTTGTTCAGCCCCACGATCAACGGACGCACCGCCCGGGTCAGGGCCCGGAACGGCGGCGTGAGCAGCATGGCGGAACGCTCGGGGTGCGCGATGGCCCAGGACTTGGGGGCCATCTCGCCGACCACCATGTGCAGGAAGACGACGACGAACATCGCGAGCGCGAAGGACACTCCGTAGCTCAGGCCGCTGGGCAGGCCCGCCTTGTGGAGCAGCGGGTCGAGTTCGTGCGAGATCGCGGGCTTGGACACCGAGCCCAGGCCCAGCGTGCACACGGTGATGCCCAGTTGGGCACCCGCGAGCATCAGTGACAGCTCGCGCATTCCGGCCAGCGCGGCTCTGGCACCGCGTTGCCCGGCCGCCGCGGCCTGTTCCAGCCGGTGCCGCTTGGCGGCGACCAACGCGAACTCGGCGGCCACGAAGAACCCGCTGCCGATCAGCAGGAGTACGGTCACGAAGAGCGCCATCGAGAAACTCATGCCTGCTCCTCCGCACGGTCCACACGGTGGATACGGTGGACACGGCCCGTGCCGCCCACACCGTCCACGCCATCCGTACTCGCCGTGCTCCCCGTACGGTCCGTCGCCGGCAGGCGTTCCAGGCGGACCCGTTCCGGTACGTGGCGGTCCAGGGCCTGTACGTCGATCGAGACGCGGCCTCCGTCGGACAGTTCGACGATGACGCGGTCCGCGATGGCGGGGAAGCGGCCGAGGCGGTCGACGATCAGCCCCGCCACCGTGTCGTAGTCGTCCTCCTCGGGCAGGTCGATGCCGGTCGCCTCGGCGACCTCGTCCAGTCGGCGGCCGGCGTCGACGAGCCAGCCCTCGCCGTCGGATACCGCGATCTCCTTGACGGTGTCGGTCTCGTCCGCGATGTCGCCGACGAGTTCCTCGGCGATGTCCTCGTAGGTGACGACGCCGGCCACGCCCCCGTGCTCGTCGAGGACGACGGCGAACTCGTCGTCGTAGGCCCGCATCTGTGCCACGGCCTCGGGCAGCGGCAGGGTGTCGGGCAGGAGCAGCGGTCCGCGGCCGAGCGCGCCGGCCGTCGTGCGGGTGAACCGGTCGGCGGGCAGCCGCATCAGTTCGCGTACGCCCAGGACGGCGGTGATGTCGTCCGGGTGGTCGCCGAGGACGGGGTAGTTCGAGTGTCCGTGCTTGGCGATCAGCTGGACGGCCTCCGTGGCCGTCGCGTCCCTGCGGACGAAGACGGCGTCGGCGCGCGGCACCATCACCTCGTCGAGGGTGCGGTCGGAGAACTCCAGGGCATGGTCGAGGAGATCGGCGGTCTCGCGCGGCAGCTGCCCGTGCTGGTGCGACTCGCCGATGAGGTGGCCGAGTTCCTCGAGGGTCGCGCCATGGTGGAGTTCCTCGACGGGCTCGATGCCGACCTTGCGCAGCAACTTGTTGGCGGCGCCGTCGAAAAGCCGTACGACCGGGCCGACGACCTTCAGATACGCGAGCGTGGAGCTCGCCAGAGCCTTCGCGAGGCGCTCCGGGACGGCCAGGGCCAGGTTCTTGGGGGCCAGTTCGCCCAGCACCATCTGGAGCACGGTCGCGAACACGAAGGCCAGCACCACCGAGATGCCGGTGACCGCGCCGTCCGGGATGCCGATCCCGGTGAGGACGGGCTTGAGCAGGGCGGACACGGACGGCTCGGCGAGGAAACCGACGACCAGACCGGTCACGGTGATCCCGAGCTGGGCGCCCGACAGCATGAAGGACAGCCGCTCCAGCACCTTCAGGGCGCGGGTGGCCCGTCGGTCGCCCGCTGCCGCTTCCCGCGCGAGCGCGAGGCGGTCGGCGGCGACGTACGCGAACTCCTGGGCTACGAAATAGCCGGTGCCGGCGGTCAGGACGAGGACGGCCAGCAGGCCGAGTGCGGCACTCATCGAACACCACCCCGCTGTGTGCCGCGATCAAGAGAAATCAGGCGGGGTGGTTCGGGACTGTGTCCCGGGGGGTCCGTCGGTCTGGCGGACAAGGAAGCGCTCCTCTGGAGTCGGTCTGTTCCTGGGAAACGATTCTGTTCGCAAACGAGTTCCCAGCCACCGATGTTCTTTCTACACAACTGTAGGAACCCCGAGACCTGGCGGCGGAGCTACAGCGGCGTGGCCGCGTGCAGGATCACGACCATCGTCACGGCCGAGTTCGCCGACGACATCGCGGAGACGAGCGTGCCGACCGCGGCGCCCCAGGCTGCCAGCCCCACGGACGTGAACACGGACGGCCAGCTGCGGGCCGTCGGCGCGGGGCGCAGCAGGGCGGCGACCCGGCGCGGCACAGGACCCGCGGACGCGAATCCGGCGAAGCCGGTGAACGTGGCGAACGCCGGCACCGGGCCCCCGCCCGACAGCAGGGCCGCCTTGCCGATCGCCCGCGCCACCACCGTGCGGTTGCCGACCGACCGGGCCGCGTCCTCGTCCGCCCACCGCTCCGTGGTGTAGACGACGGTCGTACGCAGCGGCCGCAGGAACGGATTGGCGCGCGCCGCGAGTCGTACGGCGAGCAGGTGGCGGTGGTGAGCGGCCGTCAGGTGGGCCCGCTCGTGCGCGAACAGGGCACGGCGCTCGGGCGAGGTGAGGCCGCGCAGCAGGGCCGTGGTGACCACCACGCGGTCGCGGCGTCCGCCGGGGAGAGCGTAGGCGTACGGTTTCTCCTCGGGCAGTACGACCACGGAACGGCTGGGCAGCGCGGCGAGCGCCCGCCGCGCGCGCTGGGCGACCCGGCGGTGGCGCCACAGGGTGCGCGCGCAGACCGCGAGGACCAGGACCAGGGCCGGGATCGCCGCCTTGCCCGCGATCTCGTCGTGCGGGACGGCCGCACGGACCTCCGCGTCGGACCAGCCGTCCGGGAGGGGGTTGCCGGGCAACTGCGCGGTCCCGACGACCATCAGCAGGGCCAGGCAGAGTGTGCTGCACAGGGCCATGACGGTGGCGACCGCCGTCAGCAGCCAGGTGGCCGTACGCGGATGCAGATGCAGTTCGGCGAGGCGTGCCACCGGCCAGGCACTGAATGGCAGGACGAGCGGCAGAAAGACGAAGACCCCCATGAGACGTCAGTCTTCCGTATCGTCGGGCACCCCGTCGGCCCCACCCACGACATCGGCCCCGCCCGTCGCCTCGGCCTCGCCCGTCGCGTGGGCCGTCTCCAGGAGCGCGCGCAGGACCTGTTCGTCGTCCGGCGGCAGCGCGGTGACGAAGCTGGCGAGGACGGCCTCGCGGTCGCTCTCGCCGTCGAGAAGCCGGCGCATCTTGAGGGCGGCCAGGCCCGCGACGTCGGCGGTGGGCCGCCACACGAAGGAGCGTCCGCGTCGTTCGCGGGCCACCGCGTCCTTGGCGAGCAGCCGGGTCAGGATGGTGACGACGGTGGTGTAGGCGAGGTCGCCGCCGAGCCGCTCCTGCACCCAGGCGGCGGTCACCGGGGCCTCCGCCTCGCGCAGCGCACCGAGCACCTGGCTCTCCAACTCGCCCTGCCCGCGGCGCCTGGAAGGCCGGTGCGGGTCCTCGCGGTCGCGCTGCGCCATGTCCGTCTCCCTCCGGCGTTCCCCTACCCGATCACGCTACCTGGCCTCCCTGGGTGCGCTTGCCACGGCGGTACGCGATCTCGCCGAGGACGACGTCCACGGCGACGAACACCGCGAGCGGGATGCCGAGCAGCGGGACGAAGTAGCCGAGCACGGCGACGGCCGCCATGAGCGGGACGAGGATCTGCGGCGGGACCTGCTGCCAGGCGCCGCGCGGGATGGGGCGGCCGAACGCGGAGGCACGGCCGCGCTGCCACCACATGCGGTAGCCCCACACGATCAGCAGGACCAGGCAGAGCGCGAGGGCCATCAGGGCGATCTGGTTGACGAGGCCGAAGAGGACGCCGCTGTGGGCGTCGATGCCCCAGCGCGTCAGTTTGGCGAGCAGCGGGTAGTCGGCGAAGCGGAGTTCGTCGGTGACCGTGCCCGTCGTCGGGTCCACGGCGACGGAGTCCTGCTTCTCGGGCCAGCTGCGCTGGACCTGCTTGACCACGTACGCGGTGGAGGCGTCGGCGGGTACGACGATCTCGACGGGGTCGCCGAGACCCTCGGCGCGGGCGGCCGCGAGGATCTTGTCGAGATCCTGGGGCGTGGTCGAGGCCGTGGTGCCGCCGGACCCCGTGCCGGTGTGGCCCGCGTGCTCGCCGCCGGCCGCCACCGACGCGGACACCGAGGGGGTCGCCTGGCCGAGCGAGGTCCTGAGTTCGTCGATGTTGGCGCCGGCGTAGGTCGACCATGTGAGTCCGGTCGCCGACAGGAAGAAGAACCCGGCCGCCGCCCACACACCGACGGTGCCGTGCAGCCCGAGGGTGCGACGGCGCCCGGACGTGCCCCGCACCTTGCGCTGGGCTCGGCGCCGGCCGAACCACAGCACCAGCCCGCCGGCCGCGATGACCCACAGCCAGCTCGCGGCGAGTTCGCTGTAGAGCCGGCCGTTCTCGCCGAGGTGCAGGTCACGGTGGAGCTCGTCGATCCAGGTGCGCAGCGGGAGCGCGCCGGTGGAGCCGTACTGCTCCAGCGATCCGCGCACCTTCGCGGTGTACGGGTCGACGAACACCGCGAGCGTGTGGCCCTCGCCGACGCCGGGGACGCCGGAGAGCAGCACCCTGGTCGTCGCGTCCGCCTCCGGCGACGGTCGTACGGCGGAGACCACGCCCTGCGGGTGGGCCTTGCGGGCGGCGGCCACCTGCTCGGACAGCGGCAGCTTCTCGTCGCCGACCGGGACGGTCAGCTCATGCGCGTACACGATCTTCTCGGCCTGGTACGAGGCGGCGTACAGGAAGCCGGTCAGGGCCGCGACCAGCAGGAACGGGGCGACGAGTATTCCCGCGTAGAAGTGCAGGCGCAGGATCAGGGGGCGCAGCGGTGCCTTTCTGGTGGGGGCCGGGGCGACGGGTTTGGGGGACTCGTCCGTCGTGGTCGTGGGAGCGGTGGACATGGGCGGGCTTCTCCGGTCGGACGGTGAGGGGAATGCGGACAGAAGCGGGGACAGGGACGGGGCAGGGACGGATACGCGGGCGGGGACGGGGACTGGACAGGGATGGACTCGGGTCGTGGGCCGGGGAGTTGGACTCTCGGCCCGGAGTGGTCCGTGGTGGTCCAGAAGTCGGGGCGCAGTGGCGTGGAGTTCCCGGGGCTCCATGTGGTCTGAGTCACACATACAGGCGCGTGGGGACCCGGCAGCCGCCCCTGGCGCCGCCTCGCTTGGCGCGATGGGTCTTGGCATCCTGGCGCGATGGCATCCGAACGTGACCCCAGCGCCTCCCGCCCCCTGAGCGAGCTGGTCGAGGAACTCCTCGACCATGAAGGCCCGTTGCCCATCGTCGCCGCCGGGGACCCGGTGCTGCGCCGCCCCGCCGAGCCCTTCGCCGGCCAGCTCGACCCGGGGCTCCTGACCCGCTTCGTCGCCGCCCTGCGCGCCACCATGCACGCGGCGCCGGGCGTCGGCCTCGCGGCACCCCAGGTCGGCGTGCCCCTGCGGATCGCGGTCATCGAGGATCCGGCGCCGGTCTCCGAGGAGGTGCGGGTGGTGCGCGGGCGGGTGCCGCAGCCGTTCCGCGCGCTGGTGAATCCGTCGTACGAGGGGGTGGGCGCGGGCCGGGCCGTGTTCTTCGAGGGGTGTCTGAGCGTGCCGGGGTGGCAGGCCGTGGTGGCCCGGCACGCCGAGGTGCGGCTGACGGCTCTGGACGAGCGGGGCCGGGCGATCGACGAGGTGTTCACGGGGTGGCCCGCGCGGATCGTCCAGCACGAGACGGATCACCTGGACGGCATGCTCTACCTCGACCGTGCCGAGTTGCGCTCGCTGTCTTCCAACCAGGCGATGGCGGAGCGCTGGACGCAGCCGACGCCTGCGGAGGCCGCCGCCGCACTGGGCTTCGCCCTGCCCGACTGAGGGTGCGCGCCGCGGGCGCCTCCGGCGACGGCTGTGCGGCAGCGAGGGCGACGCGATGCCGCGCCATGCGGGCGGCCCGGCGGTCCGGTCACGACCGAGCCGGCTGAGAACGGGACGCCCTCCGGGCCCGGCGCCGGGGGCCGGACCCGGCTCAACCAGCCGGCAGGACCAGGGGCCGCGCCCGGCTGAACCCGCCGGTAGGACCAGCAGCCGGACCCGGCTGAACCCGCCGACGGGGCCGGGGGCGGGCGGCCCCGGAAAGCCACGGTCCCAACCGACGCTGAGCCCGAACCGCCGGACCCGTCGGGCTCGGCCGCGCCGCCTCGGACGGCCCGGCCCGGACCCACCGAAGTCCAGACGACCGCCGACGGCCCATCAATTCCCCGGATCCGAGACCCCCCGGGGGAAAGCCGTCGACGCCCGAACGACCGGCCCCTGCCGGTCGATCCGAGCCGGCCGAACCCGAACCCGCCGGGGACCCAGACCCCGCCAAACCCCCGCCACCCAACGACAAGGCCCAGCCCGTCGATCCCGGACGGCCGAACCCCAAGGCCACCGGGACCCGAGCAGCGGACGCCGAACGGGTGAACCCGGCCGTCCAGTTCCGAAGGGCCGAACCCGCGCCCTCGGCGCTCAGGCCACCAGCGTCCGAGCGGCCGGTCCTGGCCCCTCGATCTCCAGCGGACGTACCCGAAAACGACCGGCGTCGGCTACGCGTCCCGGTACATCTCCAGCAGCCGCAGCCACACCTCGCTCACCGTCGGGTACGACGGGACCGCGTGCCACAGGCGGCTGATCGGGACCTCGCCGGCGATGGCGATGGTCGCCGAGTGGATCAGTTCGCCCACGCCGGGGCCGACCAGGGTGAGGCCCACCAGGATCTCGCGGTTGACGTCGACGACCATGCGGGCCTTGCCACGGTAGCCGTCCGCGTACAGCCCCGCGCCCGCCACGGAGGACATGTCGACGTCGACGGCGCGGACGCGCAGGCCCGCGCGCTCGGCCTCGGCGAGGGACAGGCCGACGGCCGCGGCCTCCGGGTCGGTGAAGACGACCTGGGGGACGGCCCCGTGGTCGGCGGTCGCCGAGTGCGCGCCCCAGGGATCGGTCTCCAGGAGGGGCACCCCGGCGGCACGGGCGGCGATGGCGGAGCCCGCGATCCGGGCCTGGTACTTGCCCTGGTGGGTGAGGAGCGCGCGGTGGTTCACATCACCAACCGCGTACAGCCAGCTACTTCCGGTGACCCGCAGGCTGTCGTCGACGTCGAGCCAGGAGCCCGGCTCGAGGCCGATCGTGTCGAGCCCGAGGTCGTCGGTGCGGGGCACACGCCCGGTGGCGAAGAGGATCTCGTCGGCCTCGATGCGGTCGCCGGTGTCGGTGAGGGCCACCACGGTCGAGCCCTCGCGCGTCACCGCGGTCACCGAGGTGCCGGTGCGGACGTCCGCGCCTGCCTCCTTCAGCGACTCGGCGACCAGCTCACCGGCGAAGGGTTCCATGCGGGGCAGCAGTCCCTTGCCGCGGACGAGGACGGTGACCTGGGAGCCGAACGCCTGCCAGGCCGTGGCCATCTCGACGGCGACGACACCGCCCCCCACCACGATGAGCCGGGCCGGCACCTCGTGCGCGCTGGTGGCCTCACGGCTGGTCCAGGGCCGGACCTGGTCGAGCCCCGGCAGGTCGGGGAGCAGGGCGCGGGTGCCGGTGCAGACGGCGACCGCGTGCCGGGCCGTGAGCACCTGCCGCTCGCCGTCGGGCCCGTCGACGGTCACCTTGCGCGGCCCGGCGAGGCGCCCGTGTCCGCGATACAGGTCGGCGCCGATGCCGTCCAGCCAGCCGACCTGTCCGTCGTCCTTCCATTGGGAGGTGTAGTAGTCGCGGTGGGCGAGGACCGCGGGGACGTCGAGGGGGCCCTGCACCGCCTGGCTGAGGCCGGGCACGTGGCGGGCGTCGGCGCGGGCGATGACCGGGCGCAGGAGAGCCTTGCTGGGCATGCAGGCCCAGTACGAGCACTCGCCGCCGACCAGTTCGCTCTCCACGACCGCGGTGGAGAGGCCGGCCGCGCGGGCGCGGTCGGCGACGTTCTCCCCCACGGGCCCGGCCCCGAGCACCACGACGTCGTACGCGATGGATTCCGTTTCCGTCATGGGCCCAGTCTGGTTGTTGGTGTGCTCGGAGGCCACACGGGTACGTGCGCGGAATACGCCGCCCAGGGGTGGCGTTGTGCACACCGGCTTCGCCCCGAGGCCCGAGGCCCGACATCAGGAAGAGGTAGTCACGCCATGAGCAGCACGATGGAGCTGACCAAGGAGAACTTCGACCAGACGGTCACGGACAACGAGTTCGTCCTGATCGACTTCTGGGCCTCCTGGTGCGGGCCGTGCCGTCAGTTCGCCCCGGTCTACGAGAAGGCCGCGGAGGCCAACCCGGACCTGGTGTTCGCGAAGGTCGACACGGAGGCGCAGCCCGAGCTGGCCGCCGCCTTCGACATCCAGTCGATCCCGACGCTGATGATCGTCCGCGACCAAGTCGCGATCTTCGCCCAGCCCGGGGCACTGCCCGAGGCCGCCCTGACGGACGTCATCGGACAGGCCCGGAAGCTGGACATGGACGAGGTCCGCAAGTCCATCGCGGAGCAGCAGGCCAAGCAGGCTCCGCAGGGCGAGTAGGTCCACCGGGCCGCAGGGCGAACAGGTCCACCGGGCCGCGGGCGAGCAAGCCCCGCACCACCCTTCCGTCAGAACGGGTACGGCGCCACATCTCCGCGCACCGTCGTCCAGCGCACGTCGGTGAAGGCCTCCAGGTTGGCCTCACCGCCGAAGCGGGCGCCGGTGCCGGAGGCGGCGATCCCGCCGAAGGGAGCCACGGCCTCGTCGTTGACGGTCTGGTCGTTGATGTGGGCGATCCCGGTCGGGATGCGCTCGGCCAGGTCCAGGCCGCGCGCGGTGTCCCGGGTGACGATGCCCAGTGCGAGGCCGTAGGGTCCGGCGGCGGCGAGGGCCGCGGCCTCGTCGGCGTCCGCGAACGACCGTACGGGCGCCACCGGGCCGAAGACCTCCTCGGCGTACGCGGGCGTCGCGTCGTCGACTCCCGCGAGGACCGTCGGACGGTAGAAGAGCCTCTCGTGCGTGCCGCCGGCCGCGAGCTTCGCGCCGCGCGCCGTGCTGGACTCCACCAGCCCCTGGATCTTGGCGAGTTGGGCGCTGTCGATGATGGGCCCGAGGTGCACCTGCTCACGGTGCGGGTCGCCGACGGCGAGCGAGTCGGCCTTGGCGGCGAGCCGCTCGACGTACTCCTCGTAGAGGGAGGCGTGGACGAGGTGTCGGCCCGTCGTCATGCAGATCTGGCCCTGGTGGAAGAACGAGCCCCACGCGGCCGTGGAGATCACCGCGTCGATGTCGGCGTCCTCCAGGACGATCAGCGCCGAGTTGCCACCCAACTCCAGGTGGGCGCGCTTGAGGAGGCGGCCCGCCGCCTCGCCCACCGCGCGTCCGGCGGCGGTCGAGCCGGTGAAGGAGATCACCGGTACGTTCGGGTCGGCGACCAGCGCCTGGCCCGCCTCCGGACCGCCGGGCAGAACCTGCAGCAGGCCCTCCGGGAGCCCTGCCTCGGCGAAGACGGCGGCGAGCGCGAGACCGCCGCAGACGGCGGTGCGCGGGTCCGGCTTCAGGACGACGGCGTTGCCGAGCGCGAGCGCCGGGGCCACCGAGCGGATCGAGAGGATCAGCGGGGCGTTGAAGGGCGAGATCACGCCCACCACACCGACCGGGACGCGTCGGGTGTAGGACAGGCGCGGCGCCTCGGAGGGGAGGACCTGGCCGCTGGGGCGGGAGGCGAGAGCGGCGGCCTCGTAGCACTCCTGGGCCGCGACGTGCAGTTCGAAGTCGGCCTTGCCCGGGATCGAGCCGGACTCGCGCACGATCCATTCGCGCAGTTCGTCGGCGTGCGCGGCGAACAGGTCGCCGGCCCTGCGCAGTACGGCGGCACGCACGAAGTGCGGTGCCTTCGCCCACTCCGCCTGGGCGGCACGGGCGTCCCGCGCGGCCGTGGCGACGTCCTCGGCGGCGGCGAGCGTGACCGTGGCCAGCGTCTCGCCGGTGGCGGGTTCGGTGACGGCGTACTCACCGCCCGCCAGGGTGCGGGACTGCCAGGTCTTGGGGTCGAGCAGCGGCATGTCGGCTCTCCGATCGTTCACTGTTCACCACCGGGACTCACGGTCCCAGCGGCAGTCCCGTGTAGTTCGCGGCCAGTTCGGCGGCCGCGTGGCGGGATGCCGTGATCCGGCGCAGCCGGGCGAGCTGGATCCGGTGGTCGAAGACATCCCCATTTGGTTGAGCGTGCAACATCCTAGTCATGTCGTACGAGAAGCGGATGGCCTGCCATACCCGCTCGAGACACAAGTCCGAGTAGCGGTCGAGGAGTTGGGTCGATCCCGTGCGATGCGACTCGATGAGTCCGCGGGCCAGCACCCGTACGTCGGAGACGGCGAGGTTGAGACCCTTGGCCCCGGTCGGCGGCACGATGTGCGCGGCGTCCCCCGCGAGGAAGAGCCGGCCGTGGCTCATCGGCTCGTGGACGTAACTCCGCATCGGCGTGACCGACTTGGAGGTGACGGGGCCGCGTCCCAGGCGCCAGTCGCCGTCGACCGCGAAGCGCGCGGCGAGTTCGTCCCAGATGCGCTCGTCGGGCCAGTCGGCGACGTCGGTACCGTTCGGGACCTGTAAGTACAGCCGGGACACGGTCGGCGAGCGCATGCTGTGCAGAGCGAAGCCGCCGACACCGCGCGCGTAGATCAACTCCTGGCCCGAGGCCGGCACATCGGCGAGGATCCCGAGCCAGGAGTACGGGTAGTCGTGCGCGTAGGTGCGGCTCCGGTCGGCGGGGAAGGCGTTCCGGGAGATGCCGTGGTACCCGTCGCAGCCCACCACGTAGGCACAGCTCAGGGCCTGTTCACGGCCCTCGTGCACAAAGCGCACGACCGGCGCGTCGCTCTCCGGGCGCTCGACCGCGAGGGCCTCGGCCTCGAACAACAGCGGTGGCCCGGCGGCGAGTTGGAGGGCGATCAGGTCCCTCACGATCTCCGTCTGGGCATAGATCGTGACGGTACGGCCACCGGTGAGGGCGGGAAAGTCGATGTGGTGGCGCTCGCGGTCGAAGCGCAGCTCGATGCCGTGGTGGATCAGGCCCTCGGCGTCCAGCCGGTCGGCGGCTCCGCACGCGCGCAGGGCGTCGACCGTGCCCTGCTCCAGCATCCCGGCGCGCTGGCGGTGCTCGACGTGGGCGCGCGACCTGCTCTCCAGCACGGCGCAGTCGATGCCCTCGCGGTGCAGCAGCCGGGCCAGCAGGAGCCCGGCGGGGCCGCCGCCGATGATGCCGACCGTGGTCCGCATGGCGCGCCTCCCGTACCTGATCGGGCCGCATCCGGTCCGAGCGGGTCGGATGCGGCCGGGGACCAGCTACAGCCTCTCTCAGGTCGAGTCGCGGTGCACCACCCGCGCGCCCAGTACCTCGTGGCTCTCGGGCGCCGCGCCCGGTTCGCGCACCACCCGGTCGACCAGTTCCGCGAGGTCGCGCCCGGACGGCAGTTCGATGTGGACGGTGCTGAGGCGGGGCCGCAGCAGTCGCCCGAGCATGAGGTCGTCGGCGCCGATGACGGCCGTCTCGTCCGGGATGCCGACGCCCTCCTCCTGGAGGGCGCGCATCAGCAGCATGGCGTACTCGTCGTTGTAGGCGAACACGGCGTCCAGGCCGAGCGAGCGCCAGCGCGCCGCCAGCCGGGCGGCGGCTCCCTCCTCGTACGCGAGTGGCAGCGCGGTCGCCGTGGCGTCGGTGCCGGCCAGGGACCGGCGTACGCCGTCGAGCCGGGACTTGGAGAAGATCTCCAGGCCGGGTTCCTCGGGCACCACGACGCCGATCCGGCGGCGGCCGCGGGCCAGCAGGTGGACGCCCGCGCTGTGACCGACCTTGTCGTGGTCCATGAGCAGCGCGTGGGCGCCCTCGACGCGCTCGGGGCCGAGCGTGACGACGGCCCGGGCGCCGGAGCGCTTGAGGACGGCCACGCCCTGCGGGCCGAGGTCGCTGCCGGGCACCAGCACGGCGACCGGTCGCAGCTCCGCCCAGGCGCGGGCGGCCTCGTCGCCGTGCAGGCCGACACTGCCGTACTGCACGACCGTGTAATCCAGACGGCCCAGCGCCCACTGAAGTTCGTTGAGGAACTGGCTGTAGAGCGGTCCCACGGGCACGCTCGGCGTGGGCATCAGGACCATACGGCTGTGTCCGGCGCGCAGGGAGCGGGCGGCGGCGTGCGGAACGTACCCGAGTTCCTTGGCCGCCTCGTGGACGCGGCGGCGGGTGGCCTCGCTGATCCGGACGGCGCTGGTGTTGTTCAGTACGTACGAGACGGTGGCCCGGGAGACGCCCGCCAGGCGTGCCACATCGGCACTCGTCGGCACGGGTCGTTGTGCGGGCGTCGGCGGGACGGGCTGCTTCGGTATCTGCACCATGACGTCTCGCATCCTTGCAGAAACCCCGGGCGTTCCTTCGCGCCGGGGGAACCTCGTGGGCCCGTCATGCCGGAACACCCGCTTCCGTGAGGGAACTTCCGCATCTCGTGCGGGATGGCCCGTGGTGCGGTTACCGTGCGGTAGACGACGTGCTCCGGAGGTGGTCACGTATGACTCACGACCGTGCCGCAGGTCTGGCGGAGTGTGCGCGCGCCCTCGCCCACGGGGAGGTGAGCGCACGCGAGCTGGTCGAGCGGGCGCTGACCCGTATCGAGGCGACGCAGCACTCCCTGAACGCCTTCCGGGTAGTGCGCGCCGAAGCGGCGCTCGCCGAGGCCGACGCGGCGGACAGGGAACTCGCCGCCGGAGTGCGCAGGCCGCTGCTCGGGGTGCCGGTGGCGGTGAAGGACGACATGGACGTGGCGGGCGAGCCGACCGCGTTCGGCTGCCGGGGTGTGTTCCCGCCCGAGGCCGAGGACGGGGAGGCGGTACGGCGGCTGCGCGCGGCCGGCGCGATCGTCATCGGCAAGACCAACACCTGTGAGCTCGGCCAGTGGCCGTTCACCGAGGGGCCCGCCTTCGGCGCCACCCGCAACCCCTGGCACGCCGAGCACACCCCGGGCGGCTCGTCCGGCGGCTCGGCGGCGGCGGTCGCGGCGGGCCTCGTCCCGGCGGCGCTGGGCTCGGACGGCGCGGGCTCGGTCCGCATCCCGGCCTCCTGGACCCACCTCATCGGCATCAAGCCGCAGCGCGGCCGGATCTCGACCTGGCCGCGCGCGGAGTCCTTCCAGGGCATCACGGTCAACGGCACCCTCGCCCGTACGGTCGCGGACGCGGCCCTGCTCCTGGACGCGGCGAGCGGCAACCACGACGGCGATCTGCACCGCCCGCCGGCGCTGCGGGTGTCCGAGGCGGCGGGCCGCGAGCCGGGCCGGCTGCGGATCGCGCTGTCGCTGAAGCCGCCGTTCACGGCGCTGCCCGCGCGCCTGGACCCCGTCGTACGGGCGCGGGTGGTCGCGCTCGCGGAGCGGCTCGCGGCGCTCGGCCACACGGTGGAGGAGGCCGAGCCGCGGTACGGGCAGATCGGGCTCACCTTCATTCCGCGCGCGACGGCCGGGATCGCCGAGCGGGTGCGCGACCTGCCGCACCCGCACCTCCTCGACCGGCGGACCCTGGGCGCGGCCCGGCTCGGCCGACTGCTCGACGGCGCGCCCCTGCGCGTGGCCCGGCGCGCCGAGGCGACCCTGCACCGGCGGATCGGCGCACTCTTCGACACGTACGACGTCCTGCTCGCGCCGACGACGGCCGCTCCCCCGCCGCGCATCGGCTCGATGATGAACCTGAACGGCTTCGGCACCGACCGGGCCATGATCGCCGCCTGCCCCTACGCCTGGCCGTGGAACATCCTGGGCTGGCCGGGGGTGAACGTCCCCGCGGGGTTCGTCGACGGCGGCCTGCCGGTCGGCGCCCAGCTCCTCGGTCCGGCGAACAGCGAACCGCTGCTCGTCTCCCTGGCCGCCCAGTTGGAGGCCGACCAGCGCTGGCACGAACACTGGCCGCCGCACGGGGCGCCCGCGGACTCCCCCGCGGTGTAGACGAGTTGACCGCACGTGCCGGTGGGCGCGTTCCGGGCGCGTGCCGGTGAGCGAGTTCGCCGCGAAGGCACTGACCAGGGGATTCCGGCCGTACGCTGGGCCCATGGACGATGCGTCGATGGTCGGGTTGATGGGGCGGGTGACCGGCACGGTCGGACCCGGGCTCGTCGGTGAGGTGATCGTCCGGGTCCGCGGCGGCGCCGAGCATTTCCTCGCGTACCCGGCAGCCTCGAAGGAGCGGATCGAGCGCGGCACGGTGGTGATGGTGGTCGAGTACCTGCCGCCGCGCACGGTGTACGTATCGGCCGCGTACGACAGTTGACGGCTCGTCTGTGCACGCTCCGCCCCAGGTGAGAGCGGTGTGCGTCAAGATTGCAACAAGGATCCGTCAGCGTCTGTACCCCGGTCTTGCACAGGAGCACACTCCCTTCGTTCGGTGCCGATAGGGCACCATCCAAAGGGGGCGTATGCCGATGGTTGTCGGCGTCGTGGCGGGGGCGGTTGTCCTCGCACTGATCTTCATCGTTGTGGTCTTCAAGCTCATGTGGCGTGTCGCGGAGCCCAACGAAGCACTGATCATCTCCGGTTCGAAGCATCGGACCGAAGGCCTTGAAGAGGGCATGGGATTCCGCATCGTGACGGGGCGCGGCACGCTGGTGCTGCCGGGTGTGCAAGCGGTACGGAAGATCTCGCTCGACCTCAACGAGACCGAGCTGCACGTGGACTGCGTGACCACCCAGGGCATTCCGCTGAAGGTGCGGGGCGTGGTCATCTTCAAGGTGGGCGACGACTTCGTGTCGATCGCCAACGCGGGACGTCGCTTCCTCGACCAGCAGAAGATGATGTCGGAGCGGGTGCACAACGTGTTCGCCGGTCATCTGCGCTCGATCGTCGGCGGGTTGACCGTCGAGGACATGATCCGCGACCGGGAGAAGCTGACCGGCCAGACCCGGGCCGCGTGCGGTACGGAGATGGAGAAGCTCGGTCTGATCGTCGACTCGCTGCAGATCCACGAGATCGAGGACCCGACCGGGTACATCAAGAACCTCGCGATGCCGCACGCCGCCGCCGTACAGCGGGACGCGCGCATCGCGCAGGCGGAGGCGAATCGTCTGGCCACCGAGGCCGAACAGAAGGCCGCGGCCCGGATGTCGGAGGCGACCCGGGACAGCGAGATCCTCCAGGCCGGCTACCAGGCCGAGCGCGACAAGGCGGCGGCGAAGGCGCGGCAGGCCGGACCGCTCGCGGACGCCGCGGCCCGGCAGGACGTCGTCGTGCAGGAGACCCGGATCGCCGAGCTCGACGCCCTGCGTCGTGAGCAGCAGCTCCAGGCGGACGTCCGCAAGCCGGCGGACGCCCAGGCGTACGAGACGCGGGCCCGCGCCGAGGCCGAGCGTGACGCGCGTATCTCGGCGGCTGAGGCCAAGGCCAAGGAGACCGAGCTCGCGGCCGCGGCGGAGGCGAACCGGGTCAAGACGGCCGCCAACGCGGAGGCCGAGGCGACGAAGGCCCGGGGTGCGGCCGCCGCGACGGCGACCAGGGCCACGGGTGAGGCCGAGGCCGCAGCGGCTCAGGCCAAGGGTCTCGCGGCGGCCGAGGCGACCCGGGCGCAGGGTCTCGCGGAGGCGGAGACCATCAAGGCGCGGGCCGCGGCCCTCGCCGAGAACCAGGAGGCGGTGGTCGCCCAGCAGCTCGCCGAGAACTGGCCGGAGATCGTCCAGGCGGGCGCCAGCGCGTTCGGGAACGTCGACCACATGGTGCTGCTCAACGGCGCCGACGGTATGTCGGACCTGTTCGCCAAGGCGCTCACCATGGGCGGCACGGGCCTCGGTCTCGCCCGTCAGCTGCTCTCGTCGATGAACCAGGACGGGACGGCCGGCAACGGTACGGGGAGCAACGGCGCCGCCGGGCTCAACGGGACCGTGCCGCCGCGCACGGAGAAGGTGCCGGTGGAGGGGGACGGCAAGCAGTGACGCCGAAGGAGAACGCCGGGGACTGACCCCGGCGGGGCGACGAGGGTGTTCCAGTCCCTCGTCGCCCGCTCTGCGCGGGCGGTTCGACCCTCCGCCCCGACTGCTCGGCCTACCTGCCTACTCGGCCGCGGCGCCGATCAGGCCGTCGAGCCAGGCCTGGTGGCCGTTGAGCATCGGATTCGGCCGCTCGGTGGCCAGCGCGGCGGCGGGCCGACCGATCTGGGTCTCCTGGGTGAGGACGCGGACCCGGTCGCCGGGCAGGTCCTCCACGAGCCAGGCGTGCAGGACGTCGAGCCGCTCCTCGGGCGTGCCGTCCTGCTTCGCCGTCCAGGACAGACGGCCCGGGGTGTCTTCGGCGGGCGCCTGGAACTCCACGACGTGCGCGTCCAGCGGCGGGAAGCCGAAGGTGCCGAAGCCGAAGTGGATGCCGTTCGTCAGCACGGGGCCACCGCCCTGGGGAAAGCCGATGTCGGCGACGTTGTCGTAGTACGACTCCCACCGCGAGGTGTCGACGAGGTGGCGCCAGACGTCGGCGGCGCTCAGGCCCGCCACGACGACCTCGTTGGAGACGAAGTTGTCCCCGGTGCCCGGCAGGTAGCGCTCGGGCCAGGTGATCGCGTTCTGGGTGGTCATGGCAGGTCCCTTCAGGATGTACGACGAGGGTTGTTCGGGGGGGTGTTCGGGGGGCCGGGGGGTGTTCGGCGCGGGTGCCGGACGGACGTCGCGGGGGTGGCGACGTTCCGACGTTAGGCTCGGTCACCATTCGATGGCCAATAGGAGAGCCGATCCATTCCATCGGCATTCCGATGGGAGCCGGGGTTAGGCTGGTCGGCATGAAGAACGCGACTCCCGAGGAGACCGTGTCCCTCTCCGGCCGGGAAAGGATCACGCCGCATGTCGATCTGAACCTGCTGCGAACCTTCCTCGCCGTCTACCGCTCCGGCTCGTTCACCGGCGCCGCCCCGCTGCTCGGCCTCTCCCAGCCGACCGTGACCGCCCAGATCCGCACCCTGGAGCAGCAGACCGGACGCGAGCTGTTCACGCGCCTCCCGCGCGGCGTGGAACCCACGCCCCTCGCCCACGACCTGGCCGACCAGGTGGTGGGCCCTCTCGACGCGCTCGCCGCCCTCGAAGGCCGCGGCGACGTACTCGGCGGACAGGCCGCGCCGGTGCATCTCGCCGGGCCTTCGGAGTTGTTGTGCACCCGGGTGCTGCCCGCGCTCGCGCCGCTCGTCGCCGAGGGCGTACAGCTGCGCGTCACACAGGGGTTGCCCGAACCCCTCATGGACGAGCTGCGCGCGGGCCACCACGATCTGCTGATCGCGACCAGGCGTCCGCGCGGGCGCCTCGCGGCACTGCCGCTGGCGGACGAGGAATACCTCCTGGTCGCCGCTCCGAGCTGGGCGCGGCACGTCGAGGAGCACCCGTCGGCCGAGGACATCTGCACCGCGGTCCGGGATGTTCCCCTGGTCACCTACGCCGAGGATCTGCCCATCGTGCGCCGGTACTGGCGCAATGTCTTCGGCAAACAGCTCTCGGCCCGGGCCGCGGTCACCGTGCCCAACCTGTACGCCGTCGTCTCCGCGGTCACCGCGGGCGCCGGCTACAGCGTGCTGCCCCGCTCCCTGTGCGAGGAGCACCTCGCCGACGGACGCCTCGCGTTGCTCCACGAGCCGGTCGAACCGCCCCTCAACACCCTCTTCCTCGTCCAGCGCCCCGGCGCCGACGCCAACCCGGACGTCGTACGGGTCCGCGACCGCCTCCAACACGCGGCCCGGACCTGGTAGTCCGCCATCTCGGCCACCCGCTCGGCGGGTTGGACAGGGCAGGCTCTAACGTGAGCCGCGTGACTGCCTTTACCGATGACACCGCCGAAGACGTTCCCGGCCGTTACGGCCCTTCCGCGACCACCGAGGCCGAACCCCGCGAGGTGGGGCGGGTGCGGACGGAGTACGCGCCCGCGCACGACGGCGACCCCGATCCCGGCGAGATCGTCTGGACATGGGTGCCGTTCGAGGAGAACGACGGGCGGGGCAAGGACCGTCCGGTGCTCGTCGTCGCCCGCGAGGACGCCGGCACACTGCTCGCCGTCCAGTTGTCGAGCAAGCGCCACGACGGGGACCGGGAGTGGGTGCCGATCGGGAGCGGGCCGTGGGACCGGTCGGGGCGGGACTCGTGGGTGGATGTGGACCGGGTGCTGCGGCTGCACGAGGACGGGATGCGCCGGGAGGCCTGTGCGCTGGATCGGATGCGGTTCAATTCGGTCGTGCGCCGCTTGCAGGAGCGGTACGGCTGGCGTTGAGGGCTCGTACGTGGGCGAACGCCTGCTCGAAGGAGCCTCGCGTCGCCTGATCCCTCGTGCGGTCCAGGACCCCGAACACGACATGGTCGAAAGCACCCTCGAAGCGGCCCCCGACCAGCAAGTCGTGGAACGCGCCCGCCACCTGCGCCGGATCGTTCCGGAAGACGCCGCAGCCCCACGCGCCCAGCACCAGCCGGCGGTAGCCGTGGGCCGCGGCGGTCTCCAGGACGCGCTCGGCGCGTACGGCCAGGGCGGGTCCCAGTTCGGGCGCGCGCTCCGGGGCCGTGCGCAGGACGACTCCGGCGTTGGGGGCCGCGGCGGTCAGGAATCCGGCCGTGTACGGCTCGTCGAGCAGACCTCCGCGGTCGTCGCGGAAGACGGGCACGGCGGGTGAGTGGATGACACGGTCCGTGTAGAACGGATCCCGGTGGGCGCGGTGGTGGTCGTAGAACTCCCGGGCCCGCAGCAGGCACGTGTACAGCGCGGAGGCCCGGCACAGGGCCTCCTCCTGGGCCTGCGCGCCGTTCAGGAAGCCGCCGCCCGGGTTGCGCGCCGAGGCGAAGTTCAGTACGGCCACCGGGTCGGCCGGGCGCCCCGCGTCCTCGCGCACGAGCCGTCGGGCGGCCTCCAGACTGCTCTCGCCCGTCACCTCGAACAGCGTGCTCTCGCGCGGTGCGCTCGCGGGGCCGGCGGCCGGTGCCCCGACCGGTCCGGGGCCGTACATGCGCGTTCCCGCCTCCGCGGCCTCGACGGCCGCGGCGATCGACACCGCGCGTCCGTCGGACGCGCGGTAGCCGCCCGCCGCGACGATCTCCTGCGTCTGCTGCGCGAGCGCGCGCAGGCGCGCACTCATGGCGCGACCCCCGTACGCGCCACGAGGACGCCCCTCGCGATCTCCCCCGTCGTGCCCATGAACGCATCGTGAGCGATGCTGGTCCTACGGCGCAACGGAATTTCCCAGCCTCGTAAACAGCGTCTCGCGGCCCGGCAAACAGCGCCTCCGGAACCCGCGAGCGACGATTTGCACCCTTGTGCGAACCGCCAAGAGGGTCTTGGGTGGGACGAGCGATGCCGGTCCGGCACCACAGACGTCGGGCCGGCGGCATGGTGGAATCTCAGGAGGATCCCGACATGTCCGATTCGGTGAGTGACTGTACGGAGCGCCGCTCCGCCGTCACCGAGGCCGAGGTGGAGGCGCTGGTCCGAGGCATCTGCTTCAAGACCGGACCGCCTCGTACCCTCGGTGTCGAAGTGGAATGGCTCGTCCACGAGCTGCGGCAGCCGCAGCTCCCGGCATCACCCGAACGACTCCAAGCGGCGTACGCCGCACTGCGGACCCTGCCCCTGCGTTCGGCGCTCACCGTCGAACCCGGCGGACAGCTGGAGCTGAGCTCCCTTCCCGCCGCCTCCCTGATGGAGTGCATCGGGTCCGTCTCGGCCGACCTCGAAGCGGTACGCGCGGTACTGCGCGAGGCGGATCTCGGCCTCAGCGGGTACGGCCACGATCCCTGGAACCCCCCGAGCCGCTTTCTCCATGAGCCGCGCTACGACGCCATGGAGCGGTACCTCGACCGGGCGGGCCCGGAGGGGCGGGCCATGATGTGCTCCTCCGCCTCCGTCCAGGTGTGCCTGGACGCCGGGTACGAGGAGCCCGGCCCCCTGGGGCACGGGCGCCGCTGGTGGCTGGCGCACCAGCTGGGCGCGGTCCTGGTGGCCGCGTTCGCGCACTCACCGGTGGCCAGTGGCCGGTACACGGGCTGGCGCTCCACGCGGCAGTCCCTGTGGGCGGCCATGGACCCGGGACGGTCCGCCGCGCCCCCGCTGGGCGGCGATCCGCGCGCCGCCTGGGCCCGGCGCGTCCTGGACGCGCCGGTGATGTGCGTCCGGGCGCCGGACGGCCCCTGGGAGGTACCGGAGGGCCTGACCTTCCGGGCGTGGACCAGGTCCGAGACACCGCCCGACCGGGCGGATCTCGACTACCACCTGACGACGCTGTTCCCGCCGGTCCGCCCGCGCGGACATCTGGAACTGCGCATGATCGACGCGCAGCCCGGCGACGACGGGTGGATCGTGCCGCTGGCGGTGACGGCGGCGCTGTTCGACGACCCGGAGGCCGCGGAGGTCGCCTACCGGACCGTCAAACCCCTCGCGGAACGCGCCGAGGCACGGCCCGCTCCGCACAACCCGCTGTGGAACGACGCCGCGCGGTACGGCCTGACCGACCCCGAGTTGCGTGAGGCCGCCGTCACCTGTTTCGCGGCCGCCGCCGAGGCGTTGCCGCGCCTGGGCGCCACCGCCGAGGTGCGGGAGGCCGTCGCGGAGTTCACGGACCGCTATGTGGCCCGGGGCCGCTGCCCCGCCGACGATCTGCTGAGCCGCTTCCACAGCCGATTCCATGGTCAGACCCATGATCAGGCCGATGACGATCAGGGCCATGAGCAGGCCGATGGTCACCACGGCCGGTCCCACGGTCAGCTCGACGGGAAGGACATCCGCACATGACCGCCCCCGCATCACCCACGGACCCGGAGTCGCTCCGGGAGCGCGCGCTCGACGCGCTGACCACGGCCCGCGACCGCACGGCGCTCCTGACCTCCTGCGTGGAGGAGCCCGAACTGACCGCGCAGCACTCGCCGTTGATGTCCCCTCTGGTCTGGGACCTGGCACACATCGGCAACCAGGAGGAGCTGTGGCTGCTGCGCGCGGTCGCCGGGCGGGACGCGATGCGGCCCGAGATAGACGGGCTGTACGACGCGTTCGAGCATCCGCGGGCCGAGCGGCCCTCGTTGCCGCTGCTGCCGCCCGCCGAGGCCCGTCAGTACGCCGCCGAGGTACGCGGACGGGCGCTGGACGTCCTGGAGAGCACCGCGTTCCGGGGCACGCCGCTGACCGAGGCCGGCTTCGCGTTCGGGATGATCGCTCAGCATGAACAGCAGCACGACGAGACTATGCTGATCACCCATCAGCTCCGCCAGGGGCCCGCCGCCCTCACGGCGCCGGACCCCGCTCCCGCGCCGCCGTTCACGGGACCCGCCGAAGTCCTGGTCCCCGGCGGCCCGTTCACGATGGGCACGTCCACCGAACCGTGGGCCCTGGACAACGAGCGCCCCGCCCACCGACGCGAGGTCCCGCCCTACTTCATCGACACCACTCCGGTGACGAACGCCGCCTACCAGGCCTTCATCGAGGACGGCGGCTACGACACCGAACGCTGGTGGAGCCCGGAGGGCTGGTCCCACGTCCGCTCGCACGGCATCGAGGCGCCGCTGTTCTGGCGCCGCGAGGGCGGACAGTGGCTGCGGCGTCACTTCGGCGTCACCGAGGTCGTACCGCCCGACGAACCCGTGCTGCACGTCAGCTGGTACGAGGCCGACGCGTACGCCCGCTGGGCGGGGCGTCGGCTGCCCACCGAGGCCGAGTGGGAGAAGGCGGCCCGCCACGACCCGGCGGCCGACCGCTCCACGCGCTACCCGTGGGGCGACGCCGACCCCACCTCCGAGCACGCCAACCTCGGCCAACGCCATCTGCGTCCGGCCCCGGCGGGCAGCTATCCGGCGGGGGCGTCACCGCTCGGCGTACGGCAGTTGATCGGTGACGTGTGGGAATGGACGTCGAGCGACCTGCACCCCTATCCCGGGTTCGCGGCGTTCCCGTACAAGGAGTACTCGGAGGTGTTCTTCGGTCCGGAGTACAAGGTGCTGCGCGGCGGTTCGTTCGCCGTGGACCAGGTGGCCTGCCGGGGGACGTTCCGCAACTGGGACTATCCGATCCGGCGGCAGATCTTCTCCGGGTTCCGCACGGCCCGCGACGGGACCGCCTGATGTGCCGTCACCTGGCCTACCTGGGACCGCCGGAGCCGCTCGGGCGACTCCTCGTGGAACCGCCGCACAGTCTGTTCCGGCAGTCGTGGGCGCCGCGCCGGCAGCGGCACGGGACGGTCAACGCCGATGGTTTCGGGGTGGGTTGGTACGCCGAAGGGGATCCGGTGCCCGCGCGGTACCGGCGCCCCGGGCCGATCTGGGGCGACCAGTCGTTCGCGGATCTGGCCCGGGTCGTCAGGAGCACGGCGCTGCTCGGCGCCGTACGGGACGCCACCGTGGCGGGAGCGGACGGGGAGGCCGCGGCGGCGCCGTTCGCCGCGGACCGCTGGCTGTTCAGCCACAACGGCGCCGTACGGGGCTGGCCGGGCTCCCTCGCCCCGCTGGTGACAAGCCTGCCCCCGGCCGAACTGCTGTCCCTGGAGGCCCGCTGCGACTCCGCGCTCGTCTGGGCGCTGCTCCTGCACCGGCTGCGCGCCGGTGACAACGAGGGCCAGGCGCTGGCCGACACCGTCCTGGAGGTCGCCGAGGCGGCCCCCGGGTCCCGGCTGAACCTACTTCTCACGAACGGCGACACGATCACCGCGACGGCCTGGGGCGACACCCTCTGGTACCTCGCCGAGCCCGGCCGCCGCACCGTCGTGGCGTCCGAGCCGTACGACGACGACCCCCACTGGCAGGAGGTGCCGGACCGCACGCTGCTCGCGGCGAGCCGCACCGACGTCCTGCTCACCCCGCTCAAGGACCCGCACGCGCAGGAAGGCGCGCACGACCCCTTGGCATCCGCACGCACCAAGGAGCCCAGCACGTGAGCCCGTTCCTTCTCACCCGCACCCTGCCCGAGGACGCCACGGACGCCGCGCTGCGCGCCGACGTCCTGCACGGCCTCACCCACACCCCCAAGACGCTGCCGCCGAAGTGGTTCTACGACGCCCACGGCAGCGAGCTGTTCGACCAGATCACCGAGCTGCCCGAGTACTACCCCACCCGGGCGGAGCGCGAGATCCTCATCGCCCGGGCCCCCGAGATCGCCGCGACGACCGGTGCGCGCACCCTCGTCGAGCTGGGGTCCGGTTCGTCCGAGAAGACCCGCCATCTGCTCGACGCGCTGCCGGGGCTGCACACGTACGTGCCGGTCGACGTCAGCGAGAGTGCCCTCACCCAGGCCGGGCAGGGGCTGATCGCCGAGCATCCGGGGCTCGGCGTGCACGCGTTGATCGCCGACTTCACGGGCGGCCTCGCGCTGCCGGGAACGCCGGGGCCGCGACTGGTGGCGTTCCTCGGCGGCACCATCGGCAATCTGCTGCCCGCCGAGCGGGCGACGTTCCTGGCGTCCGTACGGGCGCTCCTCTCCCCCGGCGACACGCTGCTGCTCGGTACGGACCTCGTCAAGGACGAGTCGGTGCTGGTCGCCGCGTACGACGACGCGGCGGGGGTGACGGCGGAGTTCAACAAGAACGTGCTGCACGTCGTCAACCGCGAGCTCGGCGCCGATTTCGACCCCGACGCGTTCGCCCATGTCGCCCTCTGGGACGACGAGCACGAGTGGATCGAGATGCGGCTGCGGTCGCTGACCGACCAGACGGTGAAGATCCCCGCGCTCGACCTCGCGGTCGAATTCGCCGACGGCGAGGAACTGCGCACCGAGATCTCGGCGAAGTTCCGCGAGGAGGGGGTACGTCGCGAACTCGCCACCGCCGGGCTCGACCTGGCCCACTGGTGGACGGATCGGGAGGGCCGTTTCGCCCTGTCGCTGAGCGTGGTCCGCTGACACCGGCCCGGGTGGCCGACCTCGACGGCGGGCCACCCGGGTGAGGGCCTGTCGTTCGGATCAGGTCGACAGGCCCTGGGTTCACCCACGGTGCCCCGACATCTCGCGCACCGCCGCTCCGTGAGGCACCGTGGAGTGACGCGTGGCGCACCCGCCACGGCGGAGAGGAGCACCCGCATGTCCGACCACACGTATCGGGTCACCGAGATCGTCGGCACCTCCCACGAGGGCGTCGACCAGGCCATCCGCAACGGGATCTCCCGGGCCTCGCAGACCCTGCGCAACCTGGACTGGTTCGAGATCACCCAGGTCAGGGGGCAGATCGTGGACGGGGAGGTCGAGCACTACCAGGTCGGCCTGAAGGTCGGCTTCCGCCTGGAGGACGGCGCCTGAGCCCCGGAGCCTTCTGAAGTCCGGGAGGCCCGTGGCCACCTCACCCAGGGCCCCTCGAAAGCGGGGCCCTGGGTCCTGTCGTCACATTGGCGTCGCGGGGCAGACGGGAATGTGACGACAGGGCCTGGGCAGGGCGGCCCGTTGGGGAAGCGGTGTCTCGGGCCGACCAGTCTGCGTCACCGGACGGGCCGAACCTGGCCGGCATTCGATGCCCCCCAACGGCGGCGCCACCGCACGCCGAAGCCTCGGCCGGAGTAGTCGGCCAAGCCGTGCGCGGCCCGGACCGGGAGCCCTCGGCTTCGCCGAGCCGTGTCAACCGCTCCCTCTCCTCTCCGAGGAGGAGGACCGGGCCCGGCCCGCCCACCGTGGGGCAACTCCTGAGCGCCCCCTCAACTCCCCCGACGGACCCCTAGGTCCGTCCCTCCCGCTCCTGTGCGTCCTTCAGTGCCGCGGACGCCGTGGCCCAGCGGGCTCGGACGACCCTGAAGCCGGCCCGTTCCGCCTCGTCGCAGACGAGTTCGTCGTCGTCGACCAGGACGTGGATCTCGCGGTCGCGCGCGAGCCGGCGCAGGACGTCCAGTTTGGTGTGACGGGCGGGCCTGCGGTCGTCGTTGCGTCGCATCCAGACGCGCCCTGCGGGCAACCCCTGCGCGGCCAGCCACTCGACGGTGTCGCGGCGGCAGCGCTCGGGACGGCCGGTCAGATAGACCACCTCGCACTCCTCCGTGCTGCGCAACGCCAGGGCCACCCCCTCCGCGAGCGGCGGATCCTGCGGCGCGGCCGCGAAGAACGCGTCCCAGTCCCGCGGCTTGCGCTCCAGGAACCGCTGCCGGTGCGCGCTGTCCGCGAGCGTGCCGTCGAGGTCGAACACGGCGAGTGGTCTGCTGGTCTTCTCCGTCACGCGGACCACCCTAAACAGCGCCGCCGACACCCGGCACACCACAGCCGCCGGCCGCCCCTGTGAACCCGCGGCCCTCTCGCGCCAACTTCCTTCACCACAAGCACTATTCACATCACCCAGCAAGCCCTTACCGTGATGCCTCGCACTGCATGTTGCACAGCATGTCGCACAACATTCGGTATTTCGAACGAGAGCAGGGCGGTGAAGGGACGCCGCCGCCCGGTTCTTCGGCATGCGGAGGTCTTCGTGAACCCCCCACTCGACAGACGTCACTTCCTCGCCGTCACCGGCACGTCCACGGCCGCCATGACCCTGGCCACGGCCGACGGCGGCACGGCCCACGCCTCGACCGGGGCCAACACCTCGGGCGCCCCGGTCGCCCACGACGCCGCCACACCCGTCCAGCCGTTCCCCCTCGGCTCGGTGACCCTCCTCGACAGCGCCTTCCGGGCCAACCAGCAGCGCAACTCCGCCTATCTGCGCTTCGTGGACATCGACCGGCTGCTCCACACCTTCCGTAGGAACGTCGGCCTGCCCAGCAGCGCCCAGCCGTGCGGTGGCTGGGAGGGCCCGAGCGTCGAGTTGCGCGGCCATTCGACCGGCCATCTGCTCTCCGGGCTCGCCCTCGCCTACGCCAACACCGGGGAGCGGGCCCTGCGCGACAAGGGCCACCGGCTCGTCGCGGCGCTCGCCGAGTGCCAGGCCGCCTCCCCCTCCGCGGGCTTCGGCGCGGGCTATCTGTCCGCGTTCCCCGAGAGCTTCTTCGACCGCCTCGAAGCCGGGACCGGCGTATGGGCGCCGTACTACACGATCCACAAGATCATGGCCGGGCTGGTCGAGCAGCACCGGCTGACCGGCAGCGGTCAGGCCCTCGACGTCGTGCTGCGCCAGGCCGAGTGGGTCGACCGGCGCACCGAGCCGTTGTCGTACGAGCAGATGCAGCGGGTGCTGGAGACGGAGTTCGGCGGCATGAACGACGTGTTCGCCGATCTGCACGCCCTCACCGGCGACGCCAAGTGGCTCGCCGTCGCCGAACGCTTCACGCACGCCCGCGTCTTCGACCCGCTGGCCAGGAACGAGGACAAGCTCGCGGGGCTGCACGCCAACACCCAGATCCCCAAGATGGTCGGCGCCCTGCGCCTGTGGGAGGAGGGTCTGCCCGACCGCTACCGCACGATCGCCGAGAACTTCTGGCAGATCGTCACCGACCACCACACCTACGTGATCGGCGGGAACAGCAACGGCGAGGGTTTTCACGAACCGGACGCCATCGCGGGCCAGTTGTCCAACAACACCTGCGAGAACTGCAACAGCTACAACATGCTGAAGCTGACCCGGCTGCTGCACTTCCGCACACCCCGGCGCACCGATCTGCTCGACTACTACGAGCGCACCCTGTTCAACCAGATGCTCGGTGAGCAGGACCCGGACTCGGCGCACGGCTTCAACATCTACTACACGGGTCTGGGCCCCGGCGCCTTCAAGCAGCAGCCGTCCTTCATGGGCACCGACCCGGACGCCTACTCGACCGACTACGACAACTTCTCCTGCGACCACGGCACCGGCATGGAGACACAGGCGAAGTTCGCCGACACGGTCTACTCGCACGACCGGCACCGGCTGCTGGTGAACCTGTTCATCCCGTCGCAGGTCAACTGGCGTGACAGGAATATCACTTGGCGGCAGACCACCTCCTTCCCCGACCGGTCGTCGACCGTGCTGACCGTCACCGCCGGACGGGCCGCGCACCAGCTGCTCGTCCGCATCCCGTCCTGGGCCGCGGACGCCCGCGCGACACTCAACGGCCGCGCCCTGCCCGACCGTCCGGAGCCCGGCAGCCGGCTGACCCTCGACCGGGAGTGGCGAGCCGGGGACCGGGTCGAGGTGTCGCTGCCCATGCGCACGGTCATCGAGCCCACGCCCGACGACCCCGACGTACAGGCGGTACTGCACGGCCCTGTGGTCCTGGCAGGGGCGTACGGGGACCGGGCGACGCCGTGGCTGCCGCGCCTGGACACCGGATCCGTGCGGCAGGAGTCGCAGGAGCCACTGCGGTTCACCGCCCGCGCCGACGGCGAGGACGTCTCACTGATGCCGATCTCCCGGGTGCACCACCAGCACTACTCCGTGTACTGGCAGACCGGTGAACCGCCGCCCCCGCCACCGGAGTTCGCCGCCTGGCACCGTTTCGACGAGACCTCCGGGAGCACGGCCGCCGACGCCACCGGGAACGGGAAGGCGGCCCAGCTCGTCGGCGGTGCCGCCTGGACGGCGGCCGCCGCCGACGGTGGCGCGGTGGCGCTCGACGGCACGGACGGATACGTACGCCTGGCCGACGACCTCCTCGCGGGCGCCGCCCTCTACACGCTGGCCACCTGGGTGCGGCTGGACGGCCAACCCGGCGTCTGGAGCCGGGTGTTCGACCTCGGCACCGGCGTCACGGCCAACATGTTCCTCACCCCGCTCAGCGGCGACGGCACCCTCCGCTACGCCATCACCGCCGCGGGCGCGGGCGCCGAGCAACGCATCGACGCCGCGCCTCTGCCCACCGACCGCTGGGTGCATGTGGCGGTGACGTACGGCGGCGGGACCGCCGTCCTCTACGTGGACGGACAGGAGGTCGGACGGAACACCCAGGTCACGGTGGATCCGCGCTACTTCGGCAATCACATCCGTGCCGGGTACCTCGGCAGGTCGCAGTACGCCGACCCCTTCTTGAGGGGTGCGGTCGACGACTTCCGTGTGTACGGCAAGACCCTCACGGCCGAGGAAGTCGCCGCCCTGGCCCAGGCCTAGGCGACGCCACCTCGACGTGTGCGCAGGACGGGTGGGGACGCGGAGCCGCCGCGCCCTCACCCGGATCAACAGAAACAAGGAGAGCCGCAAAAATGATCATCCCCGACCGGAACGCGTCCTCGACGCCGCTCGACCCGTCCCGCCGCAGTCTGCTGCGCGCGATGGTCGCGATACCCGCCACCGCACTCGTGCTGGGCGAACTGCCCGGCCTGCTCGGCTCGGCCACCGCGGCGGCCCCCGCCCACGGCTCGGCCACCCGCTACACCATCGTGCCGTTCCTCAACAGCGACGACGGCACCGTGAACGTGTACCAGTCCGACGACGCCACCGACTTCCGGCTCGTCAAGTCCTCCGCCTACACCCCGCCCAGCAACCGCATCCGCGACGCCAGCGTGTTCAAGCACACCGACGGCTACTACTACATCACCTACACCACACACACCTGGCAGGACGTCAGCACCACCATCGGCTTCGCCCGCAGCTCCGACCGGGCCAACTGGACCTTCCTGTACGACTACACGGTCCCGATCACCGGTCTGTCCCGCGCGTGGGCGCCCGAGTGGTTCGTCGACAGCGACGGCAGCGTGAGCGTCATCGTGTCCTGCTCGACGACCGACGACGAGTGGATCTTCACGCCATATGTCATGAAGGCCACCAACTCCGCGCTCACCGCGTGGAGTTCACCTGTGGCTCTGTCCGGCATCGGCGCCAACCACATCGACACGTTCATCGTGAAGATCGGCTCCACGTACCACGCGTTCCCGAAGAACGAGACGACGAAGTACATCGAGTACGCCACCGCCTCCAGCCTGACCGGGCCGTACACCATCACCCGCACCGGCGACTGGGCCGGCTGGGGCGGCACCCGTGAGGGTCCCTCGGTGATCCAGCTCGACAACGGCGCCTGGCGGATCTTCTTCGACGGCTACGGCGACGGCAGTTACTACTACAGCGACAGCTACGACACCTTCGCGACCTGGACCGCCCCGAAGAAGCTGCCGGGCATCTCCGGAACGGCCCGCCACTTCACCGTGATCAAGGAGACGGTGTCCGGCGGTGTCGACCTGGCCACGGGCGTGACCCGTTCCTTCCGGTCGGGCAACTACTCCACCCGCTACTGGCAGGAGCAGTCCGCGCTGCTCAACCTGCCCGTGGTCAGCAGCTCCAGCACCACCGCCGAGAAGCAGGCGTCCACCTTCACCGTGGTGCCGGGCCTCGCCGACGCGAACGCCTACTCCTTCCGGGACGCGGCCGGCAACTACCTGCGCCACTGGGACTTCCGGGGCCGCTTCGACGCCAACGACGGTACGTCGACGTTCGCCAAGGACGCCACGTTCGTCATCCGCACCGGCACCCCCGACGGCGCCGTCCGCTTCGAGTCGTACAACTACCCGGGCTACTACCTGCGCCACTACAACTACCAGCTCCGTGTGGACGTGTCGGACGGCACCGATCTCTTCCGCCAGGACAGCTCCTTCGTACCCGTGACGGCCTGGGCATGAGCGCCGCAGCCGCAGCCGCATCAACTTCCACAGTCACATCCACGGCTTCAGTCTCAGCCGAGGAAGAGAGGGAGATGAACCTGATGAGCGACAGCCCCAGCCCCCTTCAGCCGTCCCGCCGCACCGTGCTGGGGGCGATGGCCGCCCTCACCACCTCTTTCGCGATCGGCGCCCCGTCCGCCCGCGCCGCGACCGGATCCGCCTACGTGATGGGCTACTTCACCGAGTCCCCGAACGGCCTCGGTGACGACTACGGCCTTCACCTCGCCGTCAGCACCGACTCGCTCCAGTGGATGCCGCTGAACCAGAACAACCCGGTCGTGACCCCGACCGGGGGCACCGGCGGCCTGCGCGACCCGTTCATCCTCTGCAAGCAGGACGGCACGTTCGTCGTGCTCGCCACTGACCTCAAGGGCACCGACTGGAGCCTGCAGAGCCAGTACATCCATGTCTGGGACTCCGCCGACCTGCGCTCCTTCACCGGCTACCGGCGGCTGAAGCTGCACGACATGGCCACCCACAGCTGGGCTCCGGAGGCGTACTGGGACGCGGGACGCGGCCAGTACGGGATCATCTACTCGGCCGTCAACTCCACGGGCCACAACGTCATCATGGTGAACTACACCACTGATTTCGTGACCGCGTCGACGGCGCAGGTCTTCTTCGACCCCGGCTACGACATCATCGACGGCGACCTGGCCGTGGGCGTCGGCGGGGTCAACTACCTCTACTTCAAGAAGGACCAGACGCTGGTCGGCGCCAAGTCGACCTCCCTGGACCCGGGCAGCTTCACCGTGTTCAGCACACCCGTCGCGCACGGCGGCACCGAGGCCCCGATCCTCGTCAAGTCCCAGACGTCGAGCACCTGGTACCTCTGGGGAGACACCTACACCCCGAACGGCGTTTTCTACGCCTGGCAGTCCACCGACCTCGCCGCCGGCACCTGGACCGCGGTCGACCAGCGGCTCTACACCCAGCCGGTCAACTCCAAGCACGGCACCATCCAGCCGATCACCACCACCGAGTACGACAACCTCGTGGCGGCGTACGGCAAGCCTGGCTGGAGTCGCATCAAGTCCTACAACTACCCGGACCGTTACGTCCGTCACGCCAACTACGTCGGCCGTATCGACGCCTACCCGTTCGACCCGTACACCGACGCGGAGTGGAAGCTCGTGCCGGGGCTCGCCGACAGCTCCGGGGTGTCCTTCCAGTCCGTCAGCTATCCCACGCGCTATCTGAGGCACTACAACTACCAGCTACAACTGGACGTCAACGACAGCACGACGACGTTCGCGCAGGACGCCACGTTCTACCGGACCGCGGGCCTGGCCGACACCTCCTGGTCATCTTTCCGCTCCTTCAACTATCCGGACCGTCACATCCGCCACGCAAACTACGTCCTGCGCATCGATCCCATCTCCACCAGCACCGAAAAGGCCGACGCCACGTTCTCGGTCGGCTACTGACGCCCCGTCATCACTCAGTACCCAGTCCCCAGGAGACACCCCCATGTCACCTCTCCGAAGAGTCCTCGCCACACTGGCCGCGGCAGCCGCGGCCCTCGGCGGACTCACGGCGACCGCCCCCGCCGCGGCGGCCGCCGACTCGGGCACCTTCAACGTGCTCAGCTACAACGTCGCCGGACTCCCCGAGGCCCTCTCCAGCGCCTCGACCCCGCGCGACACCAGCACCACGGCGATAGGCCAGCGGCTCGGCCCGTACGACATCGTCCACGTGGAGGAGGACTTCAACTACCACGCCTATCTCTACGCGGGCGACACCACACATGCCTACCGCACACCCACCAGCGGTGGCGCCGGGATCGGCAGCGGGCTCAACACCCTGTCGAAGATCTCCTACGACACCGACGACTTCGAGCGGGTGCACTGGAACTCCTGCCAGATCGACTCGGGCGACTGCCTGACCCCCAAGGGCTTCACGTTCATGCGGGAACGGCTGGCCGAGGGCGTCTACGTCGACTTCTACAACCTGCACACCAACGCGGGCACGAACGACGGCGACCTGGCCTCGCGGGCGGACAACCTCAACCAGCTCACGGCCTTCATCCAGAGCCACTCCAAGGGCAACGCCGTGGTGGTCATGGGTGACACCAACACCCGCTACACGCGCACCGGTGACACGATCGCCGAGTTCGGCGCGGCCAACGGCCTGACCGACGCCTGGGTCAAGCTCATCCGCGGCGGCACCCCGCCCGCCAAGGGCAGCGACGCGCTGGTCTGCGACCAGACCGGTGCCACCGTGCCCAACACCTGCGAGGTCGTAGACAAGATCCTCTACCGCGGCAGCAAGCTGGTCACGCTCAACGCCACGAGCTACAACAACGAGCACGCGAGCTTCCTGACCTCGGACGGGCTGATGCTCTCCGACCACGACCCGATCACCGCCAAGTTCACCTGGTCGCGCAACCCCTCCTTCCAGCTGAGCGACCAGTTCGGCGGCCCGCACGGGGACTACTTCAACGACATCGACAGCGTGCCGGCCGGGGCCAGGGCGACCACCCTCACCCTGCGCAGCGGCTCGCGCGTCGACCAGATGGGCCTGACGCTGAGCAACGGCACGACGCTGACCCACGGCGGCACGGGCGGCACCGCCTCGTCGCTCACGCTCGGCAGCGGCGAGTACGTCACCTCGGCGCAGCTGTGCCAGGGCGTGAAGGACGGCAACACCCGGATCTTCTACGCCAAGTTCACCACCAACCTCGGCAACAGCCTGGCCGGCGGTACGACGACCTCGGACTGCGTGACCCGCACGGCGCCGTCGGGCTGGCAGATCGCCGGGTTCCACGGCCGCACGGGCGACGAGGTCGACAAGATCGGCTTCATCTACACCCAGCGCTGACCGGACACGACCGAGCCCGTGGCCCCTGGTGTGCGCACACCAGGGGCCACGGGCTCACTTGCTCACTTGCTCAGTCACGAGGCTCGGCTCACTCACGAGGAAAGCCACTCGGTGGCGTTCAGGGCGAGGGCGGCGTTCGTGGCGCCGGTGTCGTTCCAGCCGTCGTAGAGCGTGTTGCCGGACTGACCGGTGCCGTCGTCGATCGGCGAACTGTCGCCCCAGAAGGCGACCTTGCCGCTGCCGAAGGTGCTGGTGGCGAAGAAGGCCCCTGTATTGCCCGAGTAGCCGGAGCGGTAGAGCAGGCCCTTGACTGCCGAGTTGTCGGCGGGCTTCAGCGTGGCCGTCGTACCGTTGGCGATGAGGCTCTTGGTGACGGTGCCGAACGAGCCGTGCAGGACGGCGTTGGTGCTGTCACTGATCGCCGCGGGGTAGCCCGAGCTGATGTTCAGCGAGTCGATGGAGAAGCCGAACGGGTCTGTGGAGTCGACGCTGTTGTTGGTCATCAGGTCGTTCAGGATCTTCACCGCGTCGTAGCCGTCGCTGTTGCGGTCGGCCCCGGTGTGGTCGGAGATCATGAACAGACCGCCGCCGTTCTTCACGAACGTCATGATCGCGGTCTTCTCGGCCGTGGTGAAGAGCGTGTTGGGCTCGGGCAGCACCAGCGTGTCGAAGTTCGACAGGTCGGTGGCCGAGGTACCGCCGTACGTCAGCTTGGAGCCCGAAGGCAGCGTGTCCAGGCTGTAGTCGCCGGTCTTCTGCAGGGCCACGCCCCACGAGGAGAGCGCGCCGGTCCAGTCGGTCTCGGAGGACGGCGAGGAGTCCTCGCTCAGCGGGTTCGGCTGACTGGTGGAGATGATCCAGTCGGCATTGCCCGCCGTCTCCGCGTGGCCGTTGTCGAACAGGACGCGATGGGTGGTGGCCGCGTGCGCGGGGGCGGCGGTGGTCGTCTGGAGCGCGGCTCCCGTGAGCAGCACGCCGAGCGCGGTGAGGGCGACGGCGAGTCTGTGGCGGGGCCTTGTGGGGGTGAGCATCCGGCATTCCTCCATGGGTGGGGGCGGGGGAAGAGGCGGTGCGGGGCGCCGATCTGCGCGCGTAGAACGGCCGTTGAACGACTGCCGTTCGACACAACGGTGGACAGTACAGACATGATCAAGGCCGCCGGGAGACCCTGCCGCGACTTATCATCAACCTCTTACCTTGCGCCACAACCGGCGCGGGATTCACGCCAGTTGACGGCTCGCGCGATGATTGACCGCGACAGGCGGCCGTCGATCCGTCAGGACGCGTCGACCAGCCAGGGCCTGACCTGCCTGCGCGCCTCGTGCAGCCGGGACTTGAGCGTGCCGAGCGGAATGCCGACGCGCTCGGCGACCTCGGCGTACTCCAGCTGGCAGATGTCCCGGTAGACCAACGGCGCGACCAGATGAGGGTGTTCGCGCTCCAGGCGTTCCAGCGCCTCCAGGAGGTCGATGCGGGAACCGGCGATCACGCTCGTGGTGCGCGGGTCGACGTGCTGCGAGGCGTCGATGACGTCCGGCTGCTCGGCGGCCCTCCGCTTCAGCTCGCGGTACTTCTGCCGGGCGCAGTTGGCGACGACCGTGTAGAGCCAGGTGCTGAACCGGCTGCGCCCCTCGAATGAGGTGATCTTCCGCGCCACCTGGAGGAGGACGTCCTGCGCAGCCTCCTCGGCGTCCTCGCGGCAGGGCAGGAAGCGCCCGCAGCGCCGCACGACCTCCGGGCGGATCCCCTGGAGCAGCAGGTCAAGGGCTGCCGGATCACCCGAGGCCGCGCGCAGCGCGAGCTCCTCGGTCGCCGCCGCGTCCTGCACTGGGTGCTCCCCTCGGTGTCGATCAGAGGCCAGGCATCATAGCTGCGTGGACTGCCTCGGCCTGCTCTTGGGCGGCACGGGAGGCTTCCTTGCCCAACGGCCCTGAGAGCGGGCAGACCGGGAGTTCAGCCCTGACTGCCCCGGTTCAGCAGGGCAGTCGTCCGTGCCCATGCCACACGGAGTGTGATCCGGAAGTACAGTCGGACGCCCTCGTCGCGTACCAGGTCTCCCAGGACGTGAGCGACCAGGCCCACCGCGGGGTCCGGATGCCATGCAAGTGTGCGCTCGGCGAAGTGCGCCGTCGTCTCGGCAAGCGCGGTCACTTGCGTGTGGACAGTGTTGAGGCAGGAAGGGACGGCGGGGAAAAGGGAGTTGAAGGTACGATTCATGTGGACCTCACCAGTTCGAAGTGGTGAGGTGCGGGCCCGCACCCCGGACTGTGCCGGCGTGAGTTCTCAAGGTCCCGCGTACCTGATCGGGGCACGAACTACGGCGAGGTCATGGACTTTCGCCGTTGCGAATCCGCAGGTCGGATCCCGTTGGGGTGGTATTTGCCGCGAGGTCTCGTTCGCGGTGCCGGCCCGGAAGGGCCCGACCTGTCCCTTACTCTGGGCGACCGGCAATCCAGCAATCTCGACGGGGAGTTGGGGCGGTGGCAGGAGCGGAAACGTCAGGGCCGGGAGGGGACCGGCTGGGACTGGACTCCGAGGTGGCCCGCACGGCGGCACAGCTCCTGCTGACGGCCCTGGAACTGCTCTATGACCGTTGCCTTGAGCAACTGCGACGGCAGACGGCGGGGCGCCGGGGCGGTGAGGCAAGCCGCACGGACGAGGCGGTGTGGAGCGAGGTGCACCGGCTGGTGCGCCGTCAGATGGTCATGGACCGGGACAAGGGACTGAGCAGGGCGCCGGACCGCGTTCCTCAGTTCCACCGGGACACCTTCGTCTCGCTCCTCGCCGGCCTTCGGGCGGGCAAGGGCATCGGCTTCGACCAGCAGCGGATCGTGGAAGCCACGATCCATCTTGCGCTCCCCCACCGACTGCCCCCCGAGCTCGTGGGACAGCTACGCGTGGTCGTACGCGACCTGTGGCGGGTCAGCAGGGCGAGCGGCGACGGCGGGAAGTCGAAGAACGAATTCCTGCACGCTGTCAGCGAGCGGGCGCTCGACGAGATCGCGCTGCTGGACCAGGGGATCTCCCTCTCCGATCTCTACATCGCCCGGGGACACGAGGAACCTCTGGCCCGCACACTGGGCCGGCAGATCCGCGACCGGCGGCCGGGGCAACCCGTGCACGTCGTCCTGGGGGACGCGGGAACCGGCAAGACGAGCATGCTGTGGTACCTCGCCGGACTCCTCGAAGGCCGCGCGACCTCGCCGGAACCGGTCAAGGGGACAGTCCTGCGGCCGGTCCTGCTGCGGAGCGAGGAACTCCTCACGCGCACGGAGGAGCAGGACCTGGTGACGCTGCTCGACACCACCAGCAAGAGCACCACGGGTCACGGACGCGTGGTGCTGATGGACAGTGCCGACGTTCTGCTGCACTCCGCCGACGGTCGCCGGACGCTCAGCCGCGTCGTCGACGTGTGCCAGAAGCGGCAGCTGCCCCTGGTCGTCACGTGCAGGACCCGGGACAGGGGCGCGCTGAAGGATCTGCTGGGCACCACACCGTGCAACGTGGGAACGCAGATCGAGGGGTTCAGGGCCGGTGAACTCGAGCGCGCCATCGCCGCCTACTGCGCGCACTATCTGTCTGAGCAGTCGCCCCGGAACCGGGCGGAGACAGCCGGGGCCCTGATGCGCGCGGCGGTGCGCGGCCTGCCCGTCCGCGAGGTCGTCGCCCGTCCGCTGACCCTGCGCATGCTCTTCGAGGTGTACGCGCCCGACTCCCCCAAGCCCGAGATCGATGCGGGCGGCCTGTATGACGCGTACTGGGCCAAGAAGGTCATCACCGACGCACGCCAGGGCTCGCCCTCCCACAGCTCTGAGGGCTCTCCCGACCTGTCCTGGCCCGCACAGGGCCTGGCACGGTTGATGCTGGCCGACGGAGTCGTCTCGCTGCCGGGCGCGGGCCTGCCCGACCGGCTTCCGCACGCGGTTCTCCCGCCCACCGAGGCCGACCTGGCGATGAGCCAGTTGGCCGCGTTGGAGCGGCGCGGCGTGGTCCACGGAATCGACGCGCTCGGGCACCGCTCCACGCAGTTCTTCCACCAGACGCTGTACGAGTACGCGGCGGGGCGCTGCCTGCGCGACCTCGCCGACCACCGGCACTCGTACTACGAGAAGCTGGGCGACCATCTACAGGCCCACCCCGATGACTTCCTGCGGGCCGTGGTGGCCGAGCAGGCACTGGTCCAGGGTGTGCGCTCCGGGGGTCCGGCGAAGAACAACGCCACCGACCTGCTCGTGCGCCTGCTGGACAGCGAAGACGTCGACCTGCAGGTCATCGCGGTGCGCGCGTACGCACTGCTGCCCGAACTCTACGACTACGCCCAGCAGTGCATGCACACGTATCTGCCGAACGCGCCGCAGTCCATGGTGGAGGAACTGCTCGCCATCCTGCCGTCCGTGAAGCACCGTCAGCCCGTCAGGGTCGCACGCGACCTGAAGGTGGTACTGCGCCACCACGACGGCATGCAGAGGCGCGCACTCGACCTGCTGTGCCGCTTCGGGCGGGTCGACCGGTCAGCGGCCGATGCCGTCTGGTCGATGCTCTACGAGCTGTGCGGCAACCGTGACCGGTGCTTCCTGCGCCGGAGGGACGCCGACGACGACGGTGCCGCCGGGTGCGGGACATCGCACTGTCTGTGGTCGTGGCTCGTCCGTCTGGACTCCAAAGACGCGGGCAGCCACGGCAACCACGCCGTACGACTGGTCGACGCCCTGGCCGAACATCACGGGCGCTGGGCCGCCGACCGTATGGCCGAGCTCATCGCGCTCGCCGAGCAGCACGGGGCAAGGCGTCAGGTGTGGCAGTGCGTACTGCCGATCCACCGCCGCGCCGACCAGGCGGACTGGGCGGGACTGCTCGACGCGGCGGCCCGGGTGGCGGAGCGGCTGGGCGGCAATCCGGCCCGTGCCGCCCGGCGCGAGCCGACGGCGGGATTCCCCCAGAGGCAGTGGGAGGCCGTCTCGCTCGCCGAGGAGGCAGAGCAGGCGCAACAGGTACTCGAGGCGCACTGGTTCTCGACGTCCAGCGGCACGCCGCCCGACGAGATCATCCGCGAACTCGCCGGTGAGGGCCCCACGTTCTTCGACGTGCCGCCGCAGCGGCTGCACGCCGTCCTCGCCCAGGTCGGCCGGAAGCTGAGAACTCGCGCCGCGGGAGTCGCGGAGCTCCTGGAGGAGACCGTACGGCTCTGTTCGCGCAGCGACAAGATCGATCAGGTGGCCCGCCACCTCCTCGCGCCGCTGCTGGCCCCGCCGTACGACGAACCGGGCACGGATGCCGCGGCGCGGTGGTGCACCGATCGCCTCGGCGCGCTCGGCGCGCGGACCCCGGTCCCGGCCGGGACCGCTCGCGGCGCGCGATTCGCCGCCGCCGGTGTCAGCCGGCTGCCCCTGGAGCGGATCACGCAGATCGTGCCCTGGCCCGTGAAGGGAGCGTGGCCGGAGCGGAAGAAGGACACGGTCTTCTTCACCTCCGACAGTGCCTCGGCGCTTCTCGTGCCCCTGGCGGCGGCCGGCCACAGCAGGGGTGTGTCCACGCTCAGGCGATGGCGCGTAGAGCTGGAGGGCGGGAGGTTTCACCAGGCCGCGAAGGGCTCGAACGACTGGCCCACCTTCTGCGACGGCGAGCGTTGGCACAAGGCGCGCCGCAACAAGCTGAACGAGCTGATCCAGCGGAGTCTGGTGGACCACGCACCGCACCGGCATCAGCTGCTGGCCGCCGCGGTGAGCGAACGGATCCCGAGCGCGGACGTTCCCTGGATCGCCGCGCTGGCGAAGCAGACGGCCGAACAGCCGGCGTCCGTCACCAACGACGCGGCACGTGCCACGTTGGCCCGGTACGGTTCGGAACTCGCCCGGTGGTGTGCGGAGTTGTGGGCGGGCGCGCCGTGCCCGGACCCGGACGTGAAACTGGCGGCACTCAGGCTGTGGGGCGATCTCGTGCGGCTGGGTGCGGCCGAGCGTCCATCCCTCGCCGAGCAGGCCGGCCTGGCGGCGTCGTTCGGCGCGCCTCAGTGGGCTGGGGCCCTCTCGGTCCTGCGGCATTGGAACAGCCCAGAGGTCGCGTCCCTTCCCGGGCCCGCCGGGGAGGCCGCGTGGGAGGACATGGACACCGTCCTCGCGTCCGTGGAAAAGTCCGCTCGGGGCGAGACGTCCGTCGGCCTGCTCCGGTGCTTTCTGCACTGCCGCTTCGCTCCCCTGACCTCCACCGCGTACGTCCAGAGCGCCCTGGCCGCCGCCCAGGCACGGATCGACTCCGCTCCCGACTCCGCCGGCATCCACGACTCCGGGGTGGGCTTCCTGGCCGAACGCCTCTGCGGGGTCGACCCTGCCCAGGCCGTCGAGCTGGTCCTGCACGTCGCCCGCCACGCGGCCCGTCCCGACGCCGCCGACCCCCATCACGTCACCAGGCTCGGCTGGCTCTGGCAGAAGCCGCTCGTCCGCCTGTCGCTCACCGCCGACCGCGCGCAGTGGCAGACTCTCGTCTCCGGTCTGTCGGAAGGTCCGCTGTCGATGCTGCAGAAGACGCTCGACATCGCGGCTGCCCGTCGACGCGACGAGGACGTGCGCGCCGACGCGGAACGGCTCCTCGCCGGCAGCCGCTACCGGGAGGAGGCCATGGCCGGGCTGCGCGACGCGGCGGTCCGCCACCGCCGTACTCCGCTGGAGGACCGCGCGTGGCCGGACGTGCTGGCGCCGGTGGTACCGGAACGGACGGCGAGCTAGCTCGCTCCGGAAGGCCGACAGCGTCTTCTGCCGGTGGTCACGGGATCACCGTGGAGACGATGGGCCCGGACGCGGTCCTGGTCGCGCCGCCCCACACGCCCATCGCCGGTTCGTCGAACGCGGGCTGCTCCTTCGGGGCCTGGGCGTTCTGCGTCAGCCCCGGGGCGGTTCGGACTCCCCGGGCTGCAGCGCGTACAGCCGCGGGAGGTTGACCACGATCGCCTCCTGGGTCCAGATCGAGGGCACGCTCACCACCTGCCGGCCTCACCCGCCCGCCGGTGCCCTCCTCCGCGACGACATGGGTGACTCTGCCGCCAGCCACCCGCAGGCGGACGAGCGGTCCACCCGCGCCGAGCCGCACCCGGTCGAGCGTCAGCGCGGTCGCCGGGGACAGGTCTCCTCCTGGGAGCCTGCGCCGGGTGCTTACGAAGTCCGTCATAGAGCCTCCATCTGCGACGACACATGGGATACCGAGGAAGAACGCCCTCCACATGGTGCCGCGTGCTCGGCGGCCGACGTGACCGGTAGGCTTCAACAGCCCGACCGTTGCCAGGAGCAGCAACCCCTCTAGGGACAGCGGACACAGCGCCGCGCTCGTGGCATCCGCCCCGCCCTGGAGAGCAAATGCCCGCTGGTGAACAGATGCCAGGCCGTCTCGACCGTGGTCGAACCCACCGGCTCACGGGCTTTGCGACGGGTTGTCCATGTTGAGGGGTCCCCTCGATCGGATCGGTCGCTACCGTCTGGACCGGCGTCTCGGCGCGGGTGGCTTCGGCGTGGTGTGGCTGGCCCACGACGAGGTACTCGAAGCCGTCGTCGCCCTGAAGGTACTGTCCGACAACTGGGCCGACCACTTCGACGTCCGCGAACGTTTCCTCTCCGAGGCCCGGCTACTGCGCAAGGCCGACTCGAACCGGGTCGTCCAGGTCTACGACATCGGTGAACTACCCGACGGCAGGCCCTACTTCGTCATGGAGTACGCCGACGGAGGCACCCTCGACGACCGGATCGAGGCCGGGCCGCTGCCCATCGCCGAGGCACTGCGCCTGACGGCCCTCGCGGCACGGGCCGCGGCCGCGCTGCACGAGGCCGGGATCGTGCACCGCGACATCAAGCCGTCCAACGTACTGCTGCGCACCTCCTCCGGCGGCGCCGACCGCGTCCTGCTCGCCGACCTCGGGCTCGCGAAGAGCCTGGCGCAGGCCTCCGGACTGACGATGGCGGCCGGTTCCGCGGGCTACACCCCGCCCGAGCAGGCCCAGCCCGGTTCGGGCATCGACGCGCGGGCCGACGTGTACAGCCTCGGCGCTCTGGGCTACCACCTGGTCACGGGGTCGGTCCCCGGGCCGCCCGGCAAGGTCGTACGACCCGAACGGCTGCGTACGGATCTGGCCCCGGACGTGCAGCGGGCGCTGCTGCGCGCCATGGAACCCGATCGCGACCGGCGCTGGCCCACGGCGCTGAGCCTGGCCGTGGAGTTGGAACGGCTGGCCGAACAGGTGTCGATGGGGGCGGTCCGCGTGCCCCGGCGCCGTCGGCGGACCGTGCTGGTGGCCGTGGCCGCCGCGGTCGTGATCGGCGCGGCCGGTGTGACCACCGCGCTCGTGACCCGAGGGTCCGACGCCCCGTCCGTGACGGTCGAGGACGCCTCCGGACAGGTCTCGGTCGAGGTTCCGGACGGGTGGGGGCGCCAACTGCGCGACTCCGGGTGGAATCCGCGGACCGTGGGCCTGTCGGACACGCACGAACCGGGTCTCGCCGTCGCGGACGACCTGGCGAAGTGGCAGAACCTGCGCTCGGGCGTGGACGGGGTCTTCGTCGGCCTGAGCGAACACGGCGACGTGCGCGGCAGGGTCGGGGCGATCGCCCACACCGACTGCCACTACGAGGGCAGCCGCACCTATGCGGGCACGCGCTGGCACGGGCTGATCCGCACCTGGAACGCCTGTCCGGGCAGCCATGGCTCACTCACGGAGGCGGGGCTCACCTCGGCGGGCGGGAACCAGCAGCCACAGCTGTACGTCCAGATCCGCCAGGCCTCCGGCAGCTCCGCGACGACCGACCGCGTACTCGGCTCCATACGGGCCGGAGACTGACGATCCGGAAGCCGACCAGCGAGAGACTGACGAGCCGGAGGCTGACGAGCGGCGCCGAGGCCCGCGAGGCTCGGATCACGGTCCCCGTTCCGGGAATCGCGGAAATCGCGCGTCCGGTCCGCGAACCTTTTCGCGTGCCCGAGCATCGGACACTGGTGACGGAGCACAGAGCGCCGTTCGCACGCCGAGTCAGGGCGCGTGCGGTGAATTCCAAGGAGTGTTGACATGGCGACCTTCCGGCCCGGCGACGCGGTTCCCGTCCGCCGCCCGTCCTCCCCCACGCACAGGGCAGCGCTGGTCGCGGGTGTCGCGCTGCTCGGCCTGCTCACGGCCTGCGGCACCGACCACGGCGCCGCCAGTCCTCCGCAGAAGCTCTCCGGCACGGCCGAGCCGGCCTCCGGCGACAAGACCACGGACACCACCGGTACGGGCGCCGCCCCGACCGGTTCCCTCGCACCATCGGCAGCGGCCTCGAACTCGTCGTCGAGCTCGAACTCGTCCTCGACCGGGAGCGGCTCGTCCGGCGGTACCCGATGCCACACCTCGGAGCTGCGCGCGACGGTCGGCGCCAACGATCCGGGCGCCGGTCAGGAGAACTTCCCCGTCGTCCTCACCAACATCTCCCACCGCACCTGCACCCTGCGCGGCTTCCCCGGGGCGGCGTTCGTCGACGCGTCGGGCAAGCAGCTCGGGCCCGACCCGAGGCGCTCCCCCGATACACCGACGACGGTCACGCTGACGCCGGGGCGGAGCGCGTGGGCGGGGCTGACGTTCTCCAATCCCGGCATCAGCGGGGCGAAGACGGCGACGCCCGCCTCGCTGATCGTCACGCCGCCCGACGAGCGGGACCCGCTCAAGGTGGCGTGGAAGGGGGGCGAGGTACCCGTGTCGGGGAACGCCTCTTCCGTATCCCTGACCGTCGTCCGCGCCGGCAACGGCGCCTGACCTCGGCCGGCGTCACCGACCCCGCTCCCCCGCCCCGCCGTCCGCCCCGCGAATCGGCGGGGTTTGTCACGGAACAGCAACACGTGCCGATCCCGGCGACCTTTCCCGACGATCCACGCATCACACCGTTTGACGCACCCCGCAGAGCGGCGCGTCACAGGAACGGAAGCTCCCGCCCGCGGGCGGGAGCCGGATCGAGAAACTTCGGGGGTTCATCATGACCGGCATCTCACGCAGGCGTCTGCTGACCGCGACGGCATCGGCGGGCGCGCTGGGCGGCCTGGGCGCGCTCACCGCCTGCTCGGCGAACGACTGGTCCGTGGGCAGCGGCGCCGAGGGGGACACGAGCGGCAAGTCCCCCAAGCCGAAGCTGATCGGCGACGGCTCCACCGCCGACACCGGGGCCCAGCCCAAGCAGCCGAAGGCCGAACGGCTGAAGTCGGGCGAGCGCCCGCCGCAGTTCGTGGTCTTCTCCTGGGACGGCGCGGGCGAGCTCAGCAACAAGCTGTTCTCCCGCTTCCGCAAGGTCGCCGCCGACCACGGCGCCTCGATGACGTTCTTCCTCAGCGGCATCTACACACTGCCCGAGTCGAAGAAGCACCTGTACAGCCCGCCGCAGCACCCCGTGGGCGCCTCCGCGATCGGCTACCTCTCCGACCGGCACATCCACTCCACGATCCAGCAGATCCGGTCCGCCTGGCTGGAGGGCCACGAGATCGGCACCCACTTCAACGGCCACTTCTGCGGCGCGGACGGGGTACGCCGCTGGTCCCCCGCCGAGTGGCGCAGCGAGATCGCGCAGGCGAAGAAGTTCGTCACCGAGTGGAAGACCAACACCGGCTTCACGGACCTCGAACCGTTCCCCTTCGACTACGAGAAGGAGCTGATCGGCGGCCGAGCCCCGTGTCTTGAGGGCCAGTCCAACCTGCTGCCGACCGCCGCCGCGCTCGGCTGGAAGTACGACGCCAGCAGCCCCGGCGGCCTGCAGATGTGGCCCGGCAAGGTCCAGGGCGGCAAGATCTGGGACTTCCCGCTGCAGTCCATACCCTTCCCCGGCCACTCCTTCCAGGTCCTGTCGATGGACTACAACCTGATGGCCAACCAGTCCCACGCCAACCCGCTCGGGGACAAGTCCATGTACGACGCCTGGCGCGCCCAGGCCCGCGACAGCTACCTCGCCGGCTTCCGCCGCGCCTACGAGAGCAACCGAGCCCCCTTCTTCATCGGCAACCACTTCGAACGCTGGAACGGGGGGATATACATGGACGCGGTCGAGCAGGCCATCGAGCAGATCGCCGGGCACGACGACGTGCGCCTGGTCTCCTTCCGCCAGCTCGTCCAGTGGCTGGAGGCCCAGGACCCGGCCGTACTGCGCAAGCTGCGCACCCTCAACCCGGGACAGTCGCCCCTCGGCGGCTGGTCGGAGTTCCTGGGTACGGCGGCCTCGCAGTCGGCCACGGCGAGTTCCTGACGACTCCGACGCCGACCACCACTACGAACACGACCGCGGCCCAGGCGCGCGTGGCCCGGCCGCGGTCGGTGTGACGTACAGGACGGGTCAGCGATGGCCACCCTGGCTGTCGCCGTGTCCGTAACCCCCGTAACCCCCGTAACCGCCGTAACCGCCGTAACCGCCGTACCCATAACCGCCGTAGCCGCCGTAGCCATCTCCGTAGCCGTACCCGGGTGCGCCGTACTGTCCGCTCGGTGGCGCGCAGTAGTAGTACGGGGAGCAGCTGTGGGCGGGTGACGAGGGCGCGGGTGTCGAGGACTCGGCCGAGGGCCGGGGCGACGACTTGGGCACGGTCGGCGACGGTGACTTCGACGGCTGGGGAGAGGCCTGCCCCGACGTCTTCGTCTGCCCGGCGGAGTCCCAGTTGACAGCCTCCATCTGGAGCGAGGGCGACGAGGTGTCCATCGTCCAGTGCTGGTCGGACTCCTCCTCCCGGACCTTGAGGACCACGGACGCCTCGCCCTTGGTGGAGGCGGGGGTGAGGGCCAGGTCCTGGTTCCAGCGGGGCACCACCGTGCCCTGGAGGGTGAAGTCGTAGCGCACGTTCTTGGTGCCCGGTTGCGACTCACCGGTACAGGGCGCGAGTTGGACCGAGTAGCCGAGGTGGGAGTCGAGGCAGAGGTCGGGGGCGGCCAGGTCGCGCAGCAGCCCGTCGTCCTCGTACGACCATTCCTGGCTCGCCGCCGAGGAGCACGGCGTGAGCGCGGTCTCCACGCCCTTCGCCGGCTTCTTGCCCACGATGCCGATGCACAGCCCGGTCTCGGTGTTGCGCAGCCGGCCGCGCACGCCGCCCTTCGACGTGTCGCCCGTGCCTATCCAGGACGGGTTCGATCCGGGCGCCTTGGCCGGGCCCGAACTGGGCGTGCCCGAGGGTCCGGCGCCGTCGGCCATGCCGGGCGCGCCGTCCGAGCTCTGGGTGACCCACAGGACCAGCGGGACCAGGATCATTCCGCTCACGGTCAGCGCGGCCAGCGCGATGTTGTTGCGACGCGGGGCGCGGCGGGAGGAGCGCCGGGGCGCCTTGTGCGTCGGCGGGCGGGAGTCACCGGAAGCGCGGCTGCGCGGCGCGGGGCGCGGGGGCTCGCCCGGAACGAGGGGCGCGTGGCTGGGAAGGGGAGGGATTCTGTGCGCGGCCGGGACGGTGTCCGGGACTTCCGTCACTTCCACGATCGCGTCGACGCGTCCGGGGCGGGAGTCGAGGTAGGCCGCGGCGCCCCAGCCGAGCAGGGCCTCGGCCAGGGGCAGCGCGAGGTCGCCGTTGAACCGGCTCAACTGGTCGGCGGTGTGACGGCAGTGCCGGCACCGGCCCATGTGCCTGCTCAGATCGGCGTCGAGGTCGAGGCCGCCGCGGCGCAGGGACACATCGAGCATCCGGTGGAAGCGGCGGCACTCCTCCTCCGGGGCCAGTTCGCGGTGGATTTCCAGGCAGCCCTCGCGCAGGCGTTCCCGGGCCCGCCGCAGTTCCACCAGGGCGTCGTCGTCGCCGATGCCCAACAGCCCTGCGGGTACGGTGAGTTGCTCGGCCTCGACCTCGGTGTGCCACAGCAGACAGCGGGCGGGCTCGGGAAGCCGCTGGAACGCGCGGGACAACTGCCGTCTGTTCTCCGGCGGCAGAAGCCGCGCCATGACCCGGTCACGGCTGTCGGAATCGGCCAGCAATTCGGGATGAAGCGTCTCCCGCCGTTGGTCTCCGAGCCATTCGGCGGTCATACGCCGTACGGTGACCAGCAACTGCGGCCGCCAGGCGGCCGTCGGCCCGGTCTGCCGCAGCGATTCACCGAAGAGCCGGGTGAAAGCGGCCGTGGTGAGCATTCCGGCGGGACGCACACCGTTGGTGCACAGGCGCGCGTAGGCGAAGACCGCTTCCCAGTGGCGGTCGAGGAGTTCCCCGACGGGATGGTGCGCGGGCGTGTTCCCCGAGCTCTTCTTCAGGTCCGCCGCGAGCCGCTCATCCGAAACCTCGAACAAGCGACCGGGCGTGGGGGAATGAGACACCGCTGCGTCATTCACGTCCGCTTTCCTCCCAAAGGTAACGCAGGAATTAGTCCATACCAATGGGTATGTAGCCCGCCCGCCGAAGCGGAGGGACTACCCATGGGGGGTTGTTACCGCAATCGCCCTCTCCGACAGCTCTTTTGAAGCGAGGGGCGCGCGGGCACACCGTGCGCGTACAGAAGGAAGCGAATTGTCTGCACGCCAACAAGGCACACCTTTGCACAGTGCGCCGAGCCGAAACAAGAGATCTCGTCACCTTCCCCTTTCCGTCGCCCGCGGCCGGATTGACCGAACGTCAGCCGACGTCTCCACAAAAGAAATTCGGAATCCCCCACAACCATCGGCGAGCGGTCATACGCAAGCCCCCGACCAGGCCTCCGAAGAGTGGAAAGGCCTTCACCGACCCGTTGACGGCCTGGCATGCCCATGCAATGCTCCCTTTTGGGAGCGCTCCCATTCTCCGTCGTCCACCTCGCGTGGCCGCGGCACAGGATTCACCTCACCGCTGGGAGCGCTCATGTCCGCTTTCCCGTTGCCCCGCCGCCGCCAAAGACACCTGGCGGCCGCCTTGCTGGCGGGGTCATTACTCGTCGGCGGCCTCGCCACCGCCCCCTCCGCGACGGGGCTTGCCACCGCCGCCACGGCGACAACCGCCGTACGGGTCAACCAAGTCGGCTATCTGCCGGACGGTCCCAAGCGCGCGACCGTGGTCACCTCCGCCGCGGGGCCGCTCACCTGGCGGCTGCGCACCGCCTCGGGCAGGGTGGTCGCCTCGGGGCCGACCGTCGGCCGGGGCACGGACGCGGCCTCCGGGCAGCCGACCCAGGTCGCCGACTTCTCCTCGTACGGACGGACCGGTTCGGGTTACGTCCTGACGGTCGACGGAACGGTCAGTGATCCCTTCGACATTCGCGCGGATCTCTACGACGGGCTGCGCTCCGACGCGCTGGCCTTCTTCTATCACCAGCGCAGCGGTATACCGATCGAAGCCGCCCTGGTGGGTTCCGCCTATGCGCGGCCCGCCGGGCATCTCGGAGTCGCACCCAATCAGGGCGACACGAACGTGCCCTGTCAGTCCGGGGTGTGCGACTACACGCAGGACGTCAGGGGCGGTTGGTACGACGCGGGCGACCAGGGCAAATACGTCGTGAACGGCGGCATTTCCACCTGGCTGCTCGTCAATTCCTTCGAACGGGCGAAGAGAGCGGGCACCGCGTCCGCGCTCGGCGACTCGACGCTGCGCGTTCCCGAGCGCGGCAACGGCGTCCCCGACATCCTGGACGAGGCGCGCTGGGAGCTCGACTTCCTGATGCGGATGCAGGTGCCGGACGGCAGACCGTACGCGGGAATGGCGTTCCACAAAGTCCACGACGCCGCCTGGACCGGGCTGCCGACCCGGCCCGAGCAGGACGCCCAGCCGCGTGAGCTCCACCCGCCGTCCACCGCCGCCACCCTCAACCTGGCGGCGACGGCGGCCCAGTGCGCCCGTGTCTTCCGGCCCTACGACACCGCGTTCGCGAACCGTTGCCTGACCGCCGCCCGCAAGGCCTGGACGGCGGCGCGGGCCAACCCGGCGATGTACGCGCCGGATTCGGACAGCACCGGCGGTGGGGCCTATGGCGACACCCAGGTCACCGACGAGTTCTACTGGGCGGCCGCCGAGTTGTACGCCACGACCGGCGAGCGCGTCTACCGGGACGCGGTGACCTCCTCGCCCTGGCACACCGCCGCGAACGCCTTCACGTCCGGCGGCTTCAGCTGGGCCGACACCGCCGCGCTGGGCAGGCTGACGCTGGCGACCGTACGCACCGCGCTGCCCTCGGCCGACCTCCGGCGGGTGCGCGCCTCTGTGACCGTCGCCGCGGACGGCTATCTGTCCACCATGGCCGGGCAGGGATACGCCGTCCCGATCCCCGCCACCGGGTACGTCTGGGGCTCCAACAGCGCGGTCACCGACAACGCGATCGTCATGGCCACGGCCCAGGAACTGACCGGGGACCCGCGCTACCGCGCCGGAGTGCTGGAGTCGATGGACTACCTGCTGGGCCGCAACGCCCTGGGCCAGTCGTACGTGACCGGATACGGGGAGCGGTACTCCGACAACCAGCACCACCGCTTCTGGGCGCACCAGTACGACCCCTCGCTGCCGCACCCGCCGGCGGGCTCCCTCGCGGGCGGGCCCAACAGCGGGCTGCAGGACCCGGTCGCGCAGGAGCACCTGCCCGGCTGCGCGCCCCAGGCCTGCTACATCGACGACATCGGCTCGTACTCGACGAACGAGGTGGCCATCAACTGGAACGCGCCGCTGGCATGGCTGGCCGCCTACGCCGCCGAGGACGACTGCGCGGGCGGCCTCCCGGAGCGCCTCGGCTGAGCACGCTCCCCGCCCGCCACTGGCCGACGCGGAAGCCGAGTCGGACGCCTTCTTCGGCTCGGACGTGCCGGACGTACAGGCGCTGACCACGGGTCCGGTGGGCCGCGCGCCGCGCGTCAGTGCCCGCTGATCGCGCGAGGCGTGTACGGCTCCTCCAGCTGCTCGATCTCCTTCTCCGAGAGCTCCACGTCGAGGGCGGCCACCGCGTCGTCGACGTGCCCCACCTTGGTGGCACCGATGATGGGCGCGGTCACGGTGCTCCGGCGCAGCAGCCAGGCGAGGGCGATCCGGGCACGCGGGATGTCACGCTCGGCGGCGATCCGGGCGACGGCGTCGACGATCTCGCGGTCGCCCGGCTGGTAGAGCCTCTTGCCGTACTCGTCGGTGCGGCTGCGCTCGGTGCTGACGTCCCAGTCACGGGTGAGCCGACCGCGGGCGAGCGGGCTCCAGGGCAGTACGCCGACGCCCTGGTCCGCGCAGAGCGGCAGCATCTCGCGCTCCTCCTCGCGATAGAGGAGGTTGTAGTGGTTCTGCATGGACACGAACCGCGTCCAGCCGTTCAGCCGGGCCGTGTACTGGGCCTTGGAGAACTGCCACGCGTACATCGAACTCGCCCCGATGTAACGGGCCTTGCCCGCCTTCACCACGTCGTGGAGGGCCTCCATCGTCTCCTCGACAGGAGTGGCGGGGTCGAAGCGGTGGATCTGGTACAGGTCCACGTAGTCGGTGCCCAGGCGGCGCAGGCTGTTGTCGATCTCCGTCATGACGGCCTTGCGGGACAGGCCACGCCCATTGGGGCCGTCGTGCATCGCGCCGTTCACCTTGGTGGCGATGACGATCTCGTCGCGGCGCGCGAGCTCCGCCAGCGCGCGGCCGACGATCTCCTCGCTCGTGCCGTCGGAGTACACGTTCGCCGTGTCGAAGAAGGTGATCCCGGCGTCCAGCGCGCGGCGGATCAGGGGGCGGGCACCCTCGTCGTCGAGCGTCCACTCGTGGGGCCCTCGGTCAGGCAGCCCGAAACTCATGCAGCCCAGGCAGATCCGGGACACGTCCAGGCCCGTCGAACCGAGCTTCACGTACTGCATGTTCACTCCTGCTTTCCGTGGGGGTGGAAGGGCTCCCGCCGACCCGGCCGCGGCGAGCCGCCGACAAGAGCTCCGGGAAAGCCATTCCCGATCGCCGTTCGCTTAGTCGCGAGGGCGCGGCGCAGTACTTGCCGCCGAGGAGTTCGTACGACGGCCGGCGGGCGCGGGTGGACTGCGCGGCGGCAGGGGTGCGTGCCACGATCTGAGCTGTGGTGATGCCTCAGGCGTATCGCCGGATGCGAAACAGGTCTTGGACCCGGAACACCTCCCGCGCGCAGGGTGGAATCACCGCCCCGGTGCCGCACCGGGGTGGACCCTGTTCGTCCTGTCGAAGGAATGCACCATGCGCGTATTCGTCACCGGCGCGACCGGATTCATCGGTTCCGCCGTCGTCCGTGAACTCCTCGAAGCGGGGCACCAGGTCGTCGGCCTCGCCCGCTCGGACACCGCCGCCGCGGCGCTGACGGCCGTCGGCGCCGAGGCGCACCGCGGCTCCCTCGACGATCCGGACAGCCTGCACGAGGGTGCCGCGGCGGCGGACGGCGTCATCCATCTGGCCTTCAACCACGACTTCTCGGACTACGTCGCCTCCGGCAAGCTGGACCTGCGTGCCGTCGAGGCTCTGGGAGCGGCGCTCGAAGGAACCGGCAAGCCCCTCGTGGTGACCTCGGGGACCTTGATGCTCACCATGATGGCGCCGGGTCGCCTCGGGACCGAGGAGATCGCGCCCGATCCCGGGTCGGAGGCACCCCGGATCGCATCGGAGAGCGCGGCCATGGCGCTGGCCGCGCGCGGGGTGCGCGCTTCCGTCGTGCGGCTTTCACCGACCGTGCACGGCGAGGGCGACAAGGGCTTCGTCCCGAGCCTGATCGACATCGCCCGCGAGACCGGCGTGTCGGCCTTCGTCGGCGACGGATCGAACCGCTGGCCCGCCGTGCACCGGCTCGATGCGGCGCACCTGTTCCGGCTGGCGGTGGAAGCCGCCCCGGCCGGCTCGATCCTGCACGGGGCCGCCGAAGAGGGCGTGCCCTTGCGTGACGTCGCCGAGCTCATCGGCCGCCGGTTGAAGCTGCCGGTCGCCGGGATCACCACCGAGGACGCGAGCCGGCACTTCGGCTTTCTCGCCGCCGCCGTGCCCCTCGACAACCCGACCTCGAGCGTCCTGACCCGGAAGCTGCTCGGCTGGCGCCCCGAGCACCCCGCACTCGTCCCGGATCTCGAAGCAGGCCACTACTTCAAAGACTGAGCGAGCCGCTCGAGCGGTTCGAACCCGGCGATCTCATCACCCTTCCGTGCCGGGCCGGGATGCGCCGCCCGGGACCGTCGTGTCCCATGAAGTCAGGATCTTCCCACCCACCGGTGGAACCCCGTCCCCGGCCATTCCCTCTAGCAGGGCGACGAGGAGGTCGGCATGGAAGACGGCCCCCAGACGGTGAGCGGCAGACCCACGCGGCAGTTCGTGCCCGCGTCGCCTGCCACCTCGCCCGAGGTGTGGCGATGGCGGGGCGAACTGAAGCGGGCGCTGCCGGCGCTGTGGCTGTTCGCCGCCGCGCGGCTGACGGGCGTGGTCATGGTGACCGCCTGGTCGCTGCACCTGGGCCGGCACCCGCGCAATGTGCTCGGTCTGGAATGGGACGGCGGCTGGTACTGGCACATCGCCCGGTACGGCTACGGCACGATCGTCGCCGCCAAGTCCGGCCACGGGGTCATCTACAACGACCTGGCGTTCTTCCCGCTCTTTCCCGGACTGATCCGTGGCCTGAACACGGTCCTGCCGATCGGCCCGGTCAACGCGGCGCTCGTCATCTCCTGGATCGCCGCCGCCGTGGCCGCCTGGGGCGTGTACGCGGTCGGCGAGCTGCTGCACGGACGGCGGGTCGGGCTGGCGCTCGCGGCACTGTGGGCGCTGCTGCCGCATGCCGTCGTGCTGACCATGGCGTACACCGAGTCCCTCATGACGGCCTTCGCCGCCTGGGCGCTCTACGCGGCGCTGACCCACCGCTGGCTGACCGCCGGGACACTGGCCGCGCTGGCCGGGCTGTGCCGCCCCAACGGTTTCACCGTGGCCGCCGCCGTCGTCACGGCCGCCGCCGCCCACCTCTGGCAGCGCCGCCGCGAAGGGAGACCCACCGTCCCGCGCGCCTGGGTGGCCATGCTCCTGGCGCCCGTCGGGTGGCTCGGGTACGTCGCCTGGGTGGGGCTGCGCACTCACGACCTGACCGGATACTTCCGGGTGCAGAGTCTGTGGGGCTCACAGTTCGACTTCGGTCACTACACCGCGCACATGTTCAAGCACCTGATCGTCGGGCACGACACCCTGGTCGTCTATCTCTCCGCCGGAATCGTCCTCGGCTGCGTCCTGCTGTTCGTCCTCGGCGTCCTGGACCGACAGCCGCTGCCGCTTCTCGTGTACTCGGGGATTCTCCTCGTCATCGCCCTCGGCGACGCCCACTTCTTCACGAGCCGACCCCGACTGCTGCTGCCCGCCTTCCCCCTGTTGCTGCCGTTCGCCCTCTCCCTGGCCCGCGCCCAGCGGCGCACGGTCGTCGTCCTGCTCATCGGCCTGGCCGGTTTCTCCCTCTTCTACGGCACCTATCTGCTGACCGTTTCCCACGAGGCCCTGTGACCGCAGGTGCGGCGAGGTCCGTATCATCCGAAGAGTGACGCGTTTCTCCGTCCTTGACCGCTCGCGCACCCGCGAGGGGCACGACGCCGCCGAGGCCCTGCGCGACACCGTGCGTCTGGCCCAGGAGCTGGAAGGGCTCGGATACCACCGGATCTGGGTCTCGGAGCACCATGGCGTGCCCGGGGTCGCCGGGTCCGCGCCCACCGTGCTGGCCGCCGCGGTCGCCGCCGCCACCCGGACGATCCGGGTCGGTACCGGCGGGGTGATGCTGCCCAACCACCAGCCCCTGGTCGTGGCCGAGCAGTTCGGTGTGCTCGAGTCCCTGTTCCCCGGGCGGATCGACATGGGGCTCGGGCGTTCGGTCGGCTTCACGGACGGGGTCCGCAGGGCGCTGGGGCGGGACAAGGACGTCGCCGACGACTTCGCGGGGCAGCTCGACGAGCTGCTCGGCTGGTTCCACGGCCCGTCGTCGGCGGGGGTGCACGCGCGCCCCTCGGAGGGGCTGACCGTGCCGCCCTTCGTACTCGCCCTGAACGAGGGCGCCACGATCGCGGCGCGCGCGGGCCTGCCCCTGGTCATCGGGGACATCCGGAACCGGGAGAAGATGCGGCGCGGGATCGACCACTACCGCGCGACGTTCCGCCCGTCCGTGTGGGCGGCGGAGCCGTACGTCGTCGTCTCCGGCGCCGTCGCGGTCGCCGAGACCCCGGACGAGGCGATGCGGCTGCTCCTCCCCGAGGCCTGGTCGATGGCGTACGCCCGCACGCACGGCACCTTCCCGCCGCTGCCGCCCGCCGAGCGGGTCGAGGATCTCCCGATGAACGGCAAGGAGCGGCATTTCTACGAGTCGGCGCTCGCGGGGCAGATCGCGGGCACCGAGAAACAGGTCGAGCACGAGCTGGAGATGTTGGTCGAGGAGACCGGCGCGCAGGAGGTGCTGGTCACGACCAGTACGTACGACCGCGGGGCCCTGCTGGACTCCTTCCGGAGGCTCGCCCGGGTCGCGGGACTGACCGCGGCCTAGAATCGTGGGGTTTGCCCCGAGCCCCCCGCCAGGAGTCCCGTCGATGTCCGACCCGCACCGCCGCCACGACGCGTACGTCCGTGTGCGGGGCGCCCGCGAGCACAATCTCCAGGGTGTGGACGTCGACATCCCGCGCGATGTCCTGGTGGTCTTCACCGGGGTCTCGGGCTCGGGCAAGTCCTCGCTGGCGTTCGGCACGATCTACGCGGAGGCCCAGCGCCGCTACTTCGAGTCGGTGGCGCCGTACGCGCGACGGCTGATCCACCAGGTCGGGGCGCCGAAGGTCGGGGACATCACCGGGCTGCCGCCCGCGGTCTCGCTCCAGCAGCGCCGCTCGGCGCCCACCTCGCGCTCGTCCGTGGGCACGGTCACCAACCTCTCCAACTCCCTGCGGATGCTGTTCTCCCGCGCGGGCGACTATCCGCGGGGCGCCGAACGCCTCGACTCGGACGCCTTCTCGCCGAACACGGCCGCCGGGGCCTGCCCGGAGTGTCACGGTCTCGGCCAGGTCCACCGTACGACCGAGGAGTCGCTGGTCCCGGACCCGTCGCTGTCGATCCGCGCGGGCGCGATCGCCGCGTGGCCCGGCGCCTGGCAGGGCAAGAACCTGCGCGACGTCCTCGACGCGCTGGGGTACGACGTGGACCGGCCGTGGCGCGAGCTGCCGGCCGAGCAGCGGGAGTGGATCCTGTTCACGGACGAGCAGCCGGTCGTCACCGTGCATCCGGTGCGGGACGCGGACCGGATCCAACGCCCCTACCAGGGCACGTACATGAGCGCCCGGCGCTATGTCATGAAGACGTTCTCCGATTCGAAGAGCCCGACGCTGCGGGCCAGGGCCGAGCGGTTCCTGACCAGCGCCCCGTGCCCGGTGTGCGGCGGCAGCCGGCTGCGTCCCGAGGCGCTGGCGGTGACCTTCGCGGGCCGCACGATCGCCGAACTGGCGGCGCTGCCGCTGTCCGTGCTGGCCGGGACCCTGGAGCCCCGGGGAGAGGCGGCCCGCGTCCTCACCGACGATCTGAGGGCACGGATCGCCCCCGCCGTCGAACTCGGCCTCGGTTACCTCAGCCTCGACCGGGCCACCCCGACCCTCTCCGCGGGCGAGCTGCAACGACTGCGGCTGGCCACGCAGTTGCGCTCCGGTCTGTTCGGTGTCGTGTACGTCCTCGACGAACCGTCCGCGGGTCTGCACCCGGCGGACACGGAGGCCCTGCTCACGGTCCTGGACCGACTGAAGGCGGCGGGCAACTCGGTGTTCGTGGTCGAGCACCATCTGGATGTCGTGCGGGGTGCCGACTGGCTCGTCGACGTCGGTCCGCGGGCGGGTGAGCACGGCGGGCGGGTGCTGCACAGCGGTCCGGTGGCCCAGCTGGCCGGGGTGGCGGAGTCGGCGACGGCCCGCTTCCTCTTCGACCGCTCCCCCGCGCCGGCACGTGAAGTCCGTACTCCACAAGGGCAGTTGAAGGTGGGGCCGGTGAGCCGCCACAACCTGCGCGGGGTGCGCGCCGCGTTCCCTCTCGGTGTGCTCACCGCCGTCACGGGTGTCTCCGGCTCGGGCAAGTCCACCCTCATCGGCGAGGTGACCGAGGAGCTGGAGGGGGTGGGACGGCTCGTCTCCGTCGACCAGAGGCCCATCGGCCGTACCCCGCGCTCGAATCTCGCCACATACACGGGCCTCTTCGATGTGGTGCGCAAGGTCTTCGCCGGGGCGGAGGAGGCGCGAAGGCGCGGCTACGGGGTGGGGCGCTTCTCCTTCAACGTCGCGGGCGGGCGCTGCGAGACCTGTCAGGGCGAGGGGTTCGTGAGCGTGGAGCTGCTGTTCCTGCCGAGCACCTACGCTCCCTGTCCGGACTGCGATGGGGCGCGCTACAACCCCGAGACGCTCGAGGTGACGTACCGCGGTCGGAACATCGCGCAGGTCCTGGACATGACGGTGGAGGCCGCGGCGGAGTTCTTCGCCGATACCGCGCCCGTCGCCCGCAGCCTCGCCACGCTCCTCGACGTGGGTCTGGGCTATCTGCGACTCGGCCAGCCCGCCACGGAGTTGTCCGGCGGCGAGGCCCAACGCATCAAGCTGGCGGGCGAGTTGCAGCGGGTCCGCCGGGGGCACACCCTCTACGTCCTCGACGAGCCGACGACCGGGCTGCACCCCGCCGATGTCGAGGTGCTGATGCGCCAGTTGCACGGCCTGGTCGACGCGGGACACACCGTCGTGGTCGTCGAGCACGACATGGCGGTGGTCGCGGGCGCGGACTGGGTGATCGACCTGGGTCCTGGCGGCGGGGACGCGGGCGGCCGGATCGTGGCCGCGGGTCCCCCGGCCGAGGTGGCGCGGGCGGAGGGCAGCACGACGGCTCCGTACCTCACCCGGGCACTCGCTCGGGGCCGGTAGCCCCCGACCGCCGGCCACCGGCCCCTGTCCTTTCGGGTCGCCTCGTCCTGACACGTCAGCGATGGGCGAGGGCCGACGCGCGTGCGCCCTGGGAGTGCAACCCCCCTTGCGCCGCGCGGGCCAGCTCCCGTCGATCCGGGTGACTGCCCGGCGCGAGCGTGGGCCGTACCTCGACCTCCGCCACCAGCCCGCGGGCCGAGGCCACCCGCCACAGGGAGGCGAGCAGCGAGTCGTTCCCGACGAAGGCGGGCGCGGTGCTCGCCACTCCCCCGGCGAGCCGGTAGTGGATGTGCACCGGCTGGACCGGCACCCCCGCGTCGAGGGCGGCCTGGAAGACGGCCCGCCGGAAGTGGCCCTGCGCCCTGCCGCACCAGGTGCTGCCCTCCGGGAAGGCCACGACGGCCGCCCCGTCGCGCAGCAGCCCGGCGATCCGCGCCACCGTGTCCGGCAGCGCGCGCAGCCGGTCGCGTTCGATGAACAGGACGCCGCCGCGCGCGGCCAGTGGTCCCGCCACCGGCCACTGCCGGATCTCGGACTTGGCGAGCATCCTGGCCGGCCGGACGGCGGCGAGGAGCGGGATGTCCAGCCACGAGATGTGGTTGGCGACGATCAGCAGCCCGCCGGTGGGGACGGCGGGGCCGGTGATCCGGACGCGGACGCCCGCGGCCCGCACGATCGCCCGGCACCAGCGCCGTACCGGCTCGGCGGGGATCCGCCCGCCGAGCGGCAACAGCACGACCCCGGTGGCGACCACGACCAGGACCGCCGCGAGTCGCAGCACGGCACGCGGTACGGCCGTGGCGGACCCCGTCGCCTCGACGCACGCCCTGGGGGTGCAGGGCGCGCTGGGCAGCCAGACGCTCATCACGCCGGGACGAGCGAGAGGAAGTGCCGCAGATAGCGCGGGTTGACCCGGCGCATCGACAGCAGCACGAACAGGTCCGCGACCCCGAAGTCCGGGTCGTGCGCGGGTGCGGCGCAGACCCAGGCGCCGAGCCGGAGATAGCCGCGCAGGAGCGGGGGCAGTTCGGTGCGGGGCAGAGGGGTGACACCCTCCGCGGTCCAGGGCAGCAGCGGTCGTACCCGGTACTCCTCGGGTGCCAGGTGCTTGGCCTGCACCCGGTCCCAGGTTCCGGCCGCGAGCTCGCCGCCGTCGGCGAGCGGGATCGAGCAGCAGCCCGCGAGCCACTCGTGGCCGCCCTCGACCATGTAACGCGCTATCCCGGCCCAGATGAGGCCGATGACGGCGCCGTCGCGGTGGTCGGGGTGCACGCAGGAGCGCCCGACCTCGACGAGTCCCGGGCGGATCGCGTCGAGCGGGGTCACGTCGAACTCGCCCTCCGAGTAGAGCCGGCCGGCGATCGCGGCGCGCTCCGGGGGCAGCAGGCGGTAGGTGCCGACGACCTGGTCGGTCAGCGTGTCACGGACCAGCAGGTGATCGCAGTAGGCGTCGAAGGCGTCGATGTCGAGGCCCGGCTGCGGCGTGGTCAGCAGGGCGCCCATCTCCCCGGCGAAGACGTCGTGCCGCAGCTGCTGCGCGGCCCGGACGTCGGCCTCGGAACGGGCGAGGGAGACGGTGTAACGGGTGGGGGCCAGGGGCTGCGGGGGGCTGTCGAGGGTGGAAACGCCGGTCATGGCACTCTCCTGGTCACGGGCCGGTTCGGCACAGCGGCGGCAGACCGGTTCGGTACGGCCCGCGCGCTCCTGTTCTTCCGATGCCGGTTGGCCTGCGCGTGACCTGTGCCAGGAGCCAGGATGTGGGGATGTTGAATGCCAGGAGATTTCCCCGAATGCGAGACGGGACCGGGGATGAGCACCACTCCCGGCCCCGCCCGTCCGCACAGATCCGGCGAACGTCTACCTAACAATCGGGGCCGGCAAGAGCGCCCCTCAAGGGGCGCGGGGAACTGCGCGCCCAGCCCCCACGGCCCGCAGCCGAAACCCTGCCTTACCGCTTCCCCGCTTTACGCGCAGCCCGCAGCCACTCCTTGTTCATCCCGGTGATCGAGACCAACGGAATCCCCTTCGGGCAAGCGGTGGCGCACTCCCCGGCCAGCGTGCACCCCCCGAACCCCTCCTCGTCCATCTGCGCCACCATGTCCAGCACCCGCGTCTCCCGCTCGGGCGCCCCCTGGGGCAGCACGTTCAGATGGTTGATCTTGGCCGAGGTGAAGAGCATCGCGGCCCCGTTGGGGCAGGCGGCCACACACGCGCCGCAGCCGATGCACTCAGCGTGCTCGAACGCGAAGTCGGCGTCCGGTTTCGGCACGGGCGTCGCGTGGGCCTCGGGCGCGGCTCCGGTGGGGGCGGTGATGTACCCGCCGGCCTGGATGATCCGGTCGAAGGCCGAGCGGTCCACCACGAGGTCCTTGACGACCGGGAAGGCGGAGGCGCGCCAGGGCTCGACGTCGATGGTGTCGCCGTCCTGGAAGGACCGCATGTGCAGCTGGCAGGTGGTGGTGCGCTCGGGTCCGTGGGCGTCGCCGTTGATGACCAGGCTGCAGGCGCCGCAGATGCCCTCGCGGCAGTCGTGGTCGAAGGCGACGGGGTCCTCGCCCTTGAGGATGAGTTCCTCGTTGAGGGTGTCGAGCATCTCCAGGAAGGACATGTCGGCCGAGATGTCGTCCACCTCGTACGTGGACATCGCTCCGTCGGCGTCGGCGTTCTTCTGGCGCCAGACGCGCAGGGTGAGCTTCATGCGTAGCTCCGCTGGGTGGGGTGGACGTACTCGAAGACCAGGTCTTCCTTGTGCAGGACGGGCGCGGCGCCGGTGTCGGTGAACTCCCAGGCGGCGGCGTAGGAGAACTCCTCGTCCCTGCGGGCGGCCTCGCCGTCCGGGGTCTGGGACTCCTCACGGAAGTGGCCGCCGCAGGACTCGGACCGGTGCAGCGCGTCGAGACACATCAGCTCGGCGAGCTCCAGGTAGTCGACGACGCGGTTGGCCTTCTCCAGGGACTGGTTGAACTCCTCGCCGGTGCCGGGGACCTTGATGCGCCGCCAGAACTCCTCGCGGATCTGCGGGATGCGCTCCAGGGCCTTGCGCAGACCCGTCTCGGTGCGGGCCATGCCGCAGAACTCCCACATGAGTTCGCCGAGTTCGCGGTGGAAGGAGTCGGGGGTGCGATCGCCGTCGACGGCGAGGAGCAGCCGCAGCCGGTCCTCGGTCTCGGCCAGCACCTCCTGGACGGCGGGGTGTTCGTCCGTGACCTCGGCGTGGTGCGGGTTGCGGGCGAGGTAGTCGTTGATGGTCGACGGCAGCACGAAGTAGCCGTCGGCGAGTCCCTGCATGAGAGCCGAGGCACCCAGGCGGTTGGCGCCGTGGTCGGAGAAGTTCGCCTCGCCGATCGCGAACAGGCCGGGGATGGTGGTCTGGAGGTCGTAGTCGACCCACAGTCCGCCCATCGTGTAGTGCACGGCCGGGTAGATCCGCATCGGCACGGTGTACGGGTCCTCGGCGGTGATCCGGGCGTACATGTCGAAGAGGTTGCCGTACTTCTCCTCGACCTTCGCCCTGCCCATACGCCGGATGGCGTCGGCGAAGTCCAGGTAGACGCCCTGTCCGCCCGGGCCGACCCCGCGGCCCTCGTCGCAGACGTTCTTCGCGGCGCGGGAGGCGATGTCGCGCGGGACCAGGTTGCCGAACGAGGGGTAGATGCGCTCCAGGTAGTAGTCGCGCTCGTCCTCGGGGATCTCGTTCGGCGGGCGGGTGTCGCCCTGGGCCTTCGGGACCCAGATACGGCCGTCGTTGCGCAGCGACTCGCTCATCAGGGTGAGCTTGGACTGGTGGTCGCCGGTGCGCGGGATGCAGGTGGGGTGGATCTGGGTGAAGCAGGGGTTGGCGAAGTAGGCGCCGCGCCGGTGCGCCCGCCAGACGGCGGTGGCGTTGGAGTTCATGGCGTTCGTCGAGAGGTAGAAGACGTTGCCGTAGCCACCGCTGGCCAGGACGACGGCGTCCGCGTAGTACGTGTCGATCCGGCCGGTGATGAGATCCCGCGCCACGATGCCGCGCGCCCGTCCGTCGACCACGATCAGGTCGAGCATCTCGGTGCGCGGATGCATCTCGATGTTGCCGGCCGCGATCTGCCGCGACAGGGCCTGGTAGGCGCCGAGCAGGAGCTGCTGGCCGGTCTGGCCGCGGGCGTAGAAGGTGCGGGACACCTGGACGCCGCCGAAGGAACGGGTGTCGAGCAGACCCCCGTACTCCCGCGCGAAGGGCACGCCCTGGGCGACGCACTGGTCGATGATCTCGACCGAGATCTGCGCGAGACGGTGGACGTTGGACTCGCGGGCCCGGAAGTCGCCGCCCTTGACGGTGTCGTAGAAGAGCCGGTGGACGGAGTCGCCGTCGTTGCGGTAGTTCTTCGCCGCGTTGATGCCGCCCTGGGCGGCGATCGAGTGGGCGCGGCGGGGCGAGTCCTGGTAGCAGAACTGGACGACGTGGTAGCCCTGCTCGGCGAGCGTGGCCCCCGCCGAGCCGCCCGCGAGGCCGGTGCCGACCACGATCACCGTGTGCTTGCGGCGGTTGGCGGGGTTGACGAGCTTGGCCTCGAAGCGACGGGTGTCCCAGCGTTCGTTGACCGGCCCCTCGGGGGACTTGCTGTCGACGACGGGCGCACCGGTCGTGTACGCGGCGTATTCAGAGGCTGCGGTCATGTCAGCTCACCAATCCGGTCATGACACCGACGGGTACGGAGATGAAGCCCACCGTCAGCACCAGCGCGAGGACGTCGGCGATGGTCTTGAGGGCGCGGTCGCGGGTGCGGTTGCCGGCGCCCAGGGTCTGTGCGGCGCTCCAGAAGCCGTGCCGGATGTGCAGGCCGAGCGCGAGCATCGCGACGATGTAGATCACGTCGCCGTACCAGGTCGAGAAGGTGTCGATCACGTTCTGGTACGGGTGTCCGGGCTGGAAGCCGCCGGGGTGCGCGGTGCCGGTCGTCAGGTCGAGGATGTGCCAGACGATGAACAGGCCGAGGATGATCCCGCCCCAGCGCATCGTGCGGGTCGCGTAGCTGGACCTGGGCTTCTTGTGGACGTACTTGTTCGGGCGCGCCCTGATGTCGCGGCGGCTGAGCTGGTACGCGGCGGTGGCGTGGGCGACGACGGCGACGACCAGGACCACGCGGATGATCCACAGGGCCCACTCGTAGTGCAGGAAGGGCTCACCGAGGGTGCGCAGCCAGTGGGCGTAGTGGTTGAACTCGCCCGAACCGAAGAAGATCTTCAGGTTGCCGAGCATGTGTACGACCAGGTACATCAGCATGATCAGGCCGCTGACCGCCATCACGGTCTTCTTCCCGACGGAGCTGTCCCACACGGTGCGCGTCATCGACGGTCGTCGGTCCGTCCGCGTTGCCAGAGCCATGCCTCAGAAGCTAGGGCTACCGGTGCCGATCGGTCCAAGACATGGTCCAGCTCGTTTCAATAGCTGAAGCCTATGATAGGTGGATGCAGTTCCAGCAGCTCCAGTACTTCGTGGCGGTCGCCGAGACCCGGCACTTCACCCGGGCCGCCGATCTGGTCCATGTCGCCCAGCCGTCCCTGTCCCAGCAGATCAAGGCGCTGGAACGGGAGTTGGGGGCGGACCTCTTTCTCCGCGCGCGGGGCAACATCACGCTGACGGACGCGGGCGAGGCGCTGCTGCCACTGGCCCGGCGCATCCTGGCCGACGCGGACACGGCCCGGCACGAGGTGCAGGAACTGGCCCAGCTGCGCAGCGGCCGGGTCCGCCTGGGCGCGACGCCGAGCCTGTGCACCGGCCTGCTTCCGGACGTCCTGCGCGCCTTCCACGACCGCTATCCCGGTATCCGGCTGCTGATCGAGGAGGGCGGCTCCCACGATCTCGTACGGGAACTCGCGCGCGGCGCGTTGGATCTCGCCCTGGTCGTCCTCCCGCTGCCCACCCCCTCCCCCGCGCTGACGACGGTGGAGCTGCTGCGCGAGGACCTGGTCGTGGTGTCGTCACCGGATGCGCCCGCGCCGGGGACCGGTCGCACGGTGCGTATCCCCGACCTGGAGGGCGAACGCCTTGTGATGTTCCGGCACGGCTACGACCTGCGGGAACTGACCGTCGCCGCCTGCCGGGCCGAGGGCTTCGAGCCGGACTTCGCCGTCGAGGGCGGCGAGATGGACGCGGTGCTGGGATTCGTCAGGGCGGGGCTCGGCGTGGCCGTCGTCCCGCGCATGGTCGCGACGCGCTCGGGACGCGGCCTGCGGGTGACACCGCTCGCACGCCCCGGACTCCACCGCGTCATCGCCCTGGCCCACCGCAGCGATGTGGCCCCGCCACGCGCGGCCCGCGAACTCCAGCGGATGCTGCTGGAACGCTGACCGGCGCAGGGGGCTCGGGAGGCCGGTCGGTACGTCACCAGGTCGGGATGAAGCCGCCGTCGATGACGAAGTCGCTGCCGGTGATGTTGCGGGAGTGGTCGCCGGCGAGGAAGAGAACCAGGTCGGCGACCTCGTTCGGCTGGGAGAAGCGGCCGGTGACCGTTGCACTGGACGCCTGGGCGACCACGTCGTCCGGAGTGATCCCGGCGGCTGCCGAGACCGTGGCCGCCACGCCGTCGCCGCCGAGCCACAGCTCGGTCTCCACCGGGCCCGGGCTGACGGTGTTGACCCGGATGCCCTGGGGGCCGACCTCCTTGGACAGCGCCTTGGAGAAGGCGACCAGCGCGGCCTTGCCCGCGCTGTAGTCGATCACCATCGGGTCGGGAAGGGTGGCGTTGACCGAGGCGACCGTCACGACCGAGCCCTGCCCGGCGGACAGCATCAGGGGCAGGGCGGCGCGGGTGACCCGTACGGCCGTGAGGAGGTTCAGGTCGATCGTGCGCTGCCAGTCCTCGTCGGTCACCGACAGGAATCCGCCCATGCGGGCGGGGGCCGCGCCGACGTTGTTGACCAGGATGTCCAGCCGGCCGTCCGCCGCCGCCACGAGGCGCTCGGCGGCACCGGGTTCGGCCAGGTCCACCGGTACCCAGGAGACACCGCCCTGCTTGACCAGCGCGTCGAGACCCGCCGTCGTGGTGCGCGACCCGGCGATCACCGTCGCCCCCGCCCCGGCCAGCGCCTCGGCGACGGCCAGTCCGATGCCCTTGCTCGCACCGGTGACGACGGCGGTCCTGCCCTGGAGTTCCGTACCCATCCTTCTCAGCTCCTTCAATGGCTGCACTACGGCGATACCCGGGGCCATACGGAGGGCGTCGTCCGACGATCGGCGCGGAGGCCGAGACACAGCTGACGTTCACGGGCCGGCACCGGCTGCTCCGCCGCTCACGGATGCACGGACAGCGGCACGGCCTCCTTTCCAGGAGACCACGCCACGTCCAGGAGACCACGCCACGCCCGAAGCCTCAGCCTGTGGCGTCCACCAGGGCCAGTTCGTGCAGCCGTTCCGGTGGGCCCGGGCGGGCGTAGTACCAGCCCTGGGCCGTGTCGCAGCCCAGTATCCGCAACTGCTCGGCCTGTGCGCCCGTTTCGACGCCCTCCACGGTGACCGCGAGGTCGAGGCTGTGGGCGAGCGAAACGATCCCCTCGACGATCTTGAGGTCGACGGGGTCCGCCGGGAACTGCTGCATGCCCTGGGTGAAGGAGCGGTCCAGCTTGAGGATGCTCACGGGCAGGCGGCGGAGATTGGCGAGGTTGGAGTAGCCGGTGCCGAAGTCGTCGAGGGCGATGTCGACGCCCATCTCGGCCAGGCGCCGCAGCGGCTTCAGCAGATCGTCGTCGGCGCCGATCAGCGCGGACTCGGTGACCTCCAGACACAGCGCCTCGGCGTCGAGACCTTCACGCTCCAGGATGTCGACCGTGTCCTGGACCAGACCCGGGTGGGTCAGCTGGCAGGGCGACAGGTTGACGTTGATCCGCAGCGGGCCCGAGTCGGCGTGTCGTTCCTGCCACTGGCGGGCCTGGCGGACCGACTGCTCCAGGACCCACCGGCCCAGCGGCACGATCAGCCCGGTGTGCTCGGCCAGCGGGATGAACCGGTCGGGACCGAGGACGCCGTGCTGCGGATGCAGCCAGCGCACCAGCGCCTCCGCGCCGTGCACGCTGCCGTCGCCGAGGTGCACGAGCGGCTGGTACTCGATGAAGAACTCGCCCCGGTCCAGGGCCGCGGGCAGCGCCGTGGTGAGCCCGTGCCGGGTGATGGCACGGGCGTCGGCCTCGGGATCGGCGAGCTCGAAACGGTTGCCGCCCGCGGACTTGGCGCGGTACATCGTGATGTCGGCGCTGCGCAGCACCTCCGCCGGGCCGCGCTCACCCGCCGGGCCCTCGACGATGCCGATGCTGCCGCGGACCGTCAGTTCCCGGCCGTCGATGCGGACCGGGGTGACGAGGGCGTTCATGATGCGGTCCGCGAGCGCGTCCACCTCGCGCTCGGTGTCGGGCCCGGTGGTGAGGGCCACGAACTCGTCGCCGCCGAGCCGGGCGACCATCTCGCCGGGTGCGGTCGCGCAGGACTGCAACCGGTCGGCGACCTCGACGAGCAGCCGGTCGCCCGCCGCGTGCCCGAGGCTGTCGTTGATGGTCTTGAAGCCGTCGAGGTCGAGGTAGCACAGGCCGAAGCGCTGGTCGTTGCCCGCGGACACCGCCTTCTCCAGGCGTTCGAAGAAGAGGGTCCGGTTGGGCAGGCCGGTGAGCGCGTCGTGGGTGGCCTCGTAGCGCAGCCGCAGATTGAGCAGCCGCCGCTCGGTGGTGTCCTCCATCAGCGCGAGCTGGTACTGCGGCCGGCCGTCCGCGTCGCGCAGCAGGGACACCGTCAGGTTGGTCCACAGGGCGGTGCCGTCGGGCCGGTAGAAGGCTTTTTCGACGTGGTAGTGCTCGCGCTCACCGCGTACCAACTCCTCGTAAAGCCGCCAGACTTGGGGCGCGTCCTCGGGATGCGTCCACTCGGGGACCTTGCGGCCGCGCACGCCCTGCTCGGAACCGCCGAACATACGCAGCAGGGCTCCATTGACCTGCAGTATGTTGCCTTCGAGGTCGGCGATGCCGATTCCTATGGCCGCGCCCTCGAAGACCGCGCGGAACCGGGCCTCGCTCGCGTGCAGCGCCTCGGCCACCGTGCTGCGCGCGTTCAACGCCGCCTGGGAGATGGCCTCCTGCTCGGCGAGCGTCCGCTCCCGCAGTGCCCCCGCGAAACCCGCCGCCATGGCGTGCTGCAGACGCGCCGAGCGCGTCCGCAGGGCCTCCTGGGGGCCGTCCTCGCCGCAGTAGAGCACCAGATAGGCGTCGACGCAGTCGAGGCTGCGGCTGAGCGCCTCGGGGTCGGTGCAGTGCGCGGCGACCAGCGCGGCGCCGACCGCCTGGCCCGCGGCCGCGTCGAAGGTCCTCGCCTTCAGCGCGTCACTCAACCGCCGGGCGAGCGGTACGAGTCGCTGCTCGAGCTCCGGCCGGGTCAGCGACGTGGAGGTGACCGGGAAGACCGCCCGGCTCCAGATCGTCGCGAACCTGCGCAGTCTGTCCTCCGGCCCGTCCGGTTCGCCCGTCACGCCGTGCGCCCCACACCCGCGAACCCCGAGAAGGAATAGGGATCCTCGTCCTCGGGTGCCGTGTCGGGCCGCCAGATCGGCATCGGCACCAGACCGGGTTCCACCATGTCGTACCCCTCGAAGAACCGCGCGATCTCCTCGCGCGAGCGCATGATCAGCGGGTTGCGGATGTCCTTGTACACGTCGACCGCGCCCTCGGCCCGCTCCGGCGGGAGCGGGATTCCCTCGTACGACGCATGCGTGAGCACGAGCAGACTGCCCGGCGCCAGCGCGTCGCGCAGCTCGGCCACCGCACCGTACGGGTCGTCCGCGTCCTCCACGAAGTGCAGTATGGCAACGAGGAGGAGGGCCACCGGACGGTTCAGGTCGATCAACCGCTGCACCTGGGGAGTCGCCAGGATCTCCTGGGGCTTGAGCAGATCGGCCGCGACCACGTCCGCGTCCTCGTTGTCCCGCAGGACAGCCTGGCTGTGCGCGACGGCCACCGGGTCGTGGTCCACGTACACGACGTGCGCGCCGGGCCTGGCCGTCTGGGCGATCTCGTGGACGTTGCCGAAGGTCGGGATGCCGGAGCCGATGTCGAGGAACTGGTCGATGCCCTCGTCGGCCGCGAAACGCACGGCACGGCGCATGAACGCCCTGTTCGCCTGCATGACCTTGGGCAGTCCCGGCATGAACTCCATCGCCTTGCGCGCGGCTTCCCGGTCGACCTCGAAGTTGTGCGAACCGCCCAGGTAGTAGTCATAGATACGGGACACGCTCGGCACCGAGATGTCAATGCTGCGGGGGGCCCAGGCGGGACGCTCCATCTATCTCTCCAAGGCGTAGTCGACGACGTAGGCGATCCGGTGTTCGAGCTGAGGCTACTGATCGTCCGCCAAAGGAGCGAGTCAAAACGGAAATTGACCGTCCGTTCACCGTCACTGCCTCGGGCATGTGCCGAATTGGCGCCCGGTGCAGGTCAGTCGAACACGCCGATCCCTGTCACCGCGAAATCGATGCGAAGCATTCCAAAAAGTTCGTGGGAGTTACGAAGCGTCGCGACGGTATCGGGGGGTCGGGTATCCCCGGTGTGGAAAACTCCCGGGCGTTCGTTCGGCAAGTGAACCGCGCCGTGATCCGCGCGCCTCACGTCGTCCGATCCGCGCGCCCCGCGCGTTCCGGGCATGCCAAGAGGTCCGCCCCCTCCGTGCGGTGCGGAGGGGGCGGACCCGGGTCGTACGCGTTGTTCCGGGCGAGATCGATCAACCCTGGGGAGGTGATCCTCTACTTCGGCGCGCCGACCGGCTTTCCGTCGGGGGCGACGGCGTACCAAGTGCCGCCCACGCCCTGACCGTTGGTGTCCCCGGCCGCCTTGTCACCGGAGAAGGTGTAGATGGGCCAGCAGTTGACGGTCATCTGCTTGGCGCCGTCCGGACGGGTGAAGCCCATCAGGCCCTTCTTCTGCACGCCCTTGGTGTCACTGGCGGAGACCGGGGCCACGACGGGCCACTTCTCCAGGCAGGCACCGGTGCAGGCGGACTTCGGGACGGGCCAGGCCTGGTCCTTCAGGAAGCGGTAGACCGTCCGGCCGTTCTTGTCGACGATGATCTCGCCGAGCTTGGGGTCGTTGCGGGTCGACAGGCCCGGCAGGGAGGCCAGGGTGGCCTTCTTGCCATCGGGGGCGGAGGCGTACCAAGTGCCGCCGACGCCCTGGCCGTTGGTGTCGCCGGCCTTGGTGTCCTTGGCGTACCGGTACATCGGCCAGCCGCCGATCGTCAGCTGCTTGGTGCCGTCCGAGCGGGTGACCTCGCCGAGCAGGGCCTTGTCCACACCGGTGGCGGCCACGGCGCCGTCGGCGGGAACGGGCGGCCAAGCGGTCGCGCAGTCGCCGTCACAGTTCGACTTCGGCGGCTCGGCGGTGTCCTTCTCGAAGCGGTACAGGGTGAACCCGGCGCTGTCGGTCAGCACCTTGCCGAGCGTCGTGCTTTCCGCGACGGCCAGCTGACCTGCGGATTCCGCCTTAGGGGCGGCACTCTGCTGGTCGGCGCCGTAGCCGTTGGGAGAAGTGGTGCTGCTACTGGTGGCCTGACCGTAACCGTTGGCAGCCGCGGCGGCGCCCACGTTCTGGCTCCCCGTCGACTGGGTGCCCGATTCCTGACCGCACGCCGTCGTGAGCGCCAGCACGGCCGCAGCTGTCGCTACGAGTGAGGCGCTCCGCCAGGAGGTCTTCATTGGGTAACTCCCACTGTTCGCGTTAAGGGTTGCAGCGCCCTGCTGCGCCGCGCATGGCCCTAGGTACGGGCGGGAGTGGCGGATGTGTTCAACGGCCGCACAAAAAACTTTCGGAACGCTGTGACACACCCCACGCCGGCATGTATCTCGCGCATCTGTTCCCACCCCGGTGGCCGTATCCCGAGGGGGCATCAAACCGGTCCGAGCCGGACGTCCTTCGTTCGGGGGCAATACCCGTCGGCTCCGGCGTGCGCGGGCGCGGTACGCCTCATGATCTCCGTCGTGCATGGACCACAGCGGACCCGGTCCGCCCTCGTCATACGGCTGTTGGCGCTGCTGACGCTGACCTGGATCATCGGCGGCGCGCCGGCCTCGGCGGCGGTCGCCGACTCCTGCGCGTACGCCTCCATCGGCCCGGACGGCACGGACGCGGTGGCGGTGGCCGGCGGCGACCTCTGCACCATCAGCCCGCCGCCCCCGTCGCCCACGCCCCCACCCACTCCGAAACCGCCGCCCCCACCACCCCCGGCGCCTCCGCCCAAGCCCAGGCCGGAGCCCCCGCCGCCGGCTCCCCCGCCACCGCCTCCACCCGCCTCGCCGACCCCGCGGCCCCCCGCCGTGGCGCCACCACCGAGGCCGGCACCCCCGCCGGCGCCGAAGCCGAAGCCCACACCGACACCGACGCCCTCACCCACGCACGAGGCGCGGCCCAAACCGTCGGCGACCCACGTGAGTTATCCGGCCTACCGCGCCCCGACGCGCAAGCACTCGCCCCGCAGCGGACCGTCCCTGGTCTCGCTCACCCTGCTCGTCACCGTGCCCGCGTTGCTCGCCGTCGCGGCGCTGCGTCCGCGCTGACCCTGGAGGCATCCTTGTCGGAATGGCTTGTTCTCGTCCTCGCGATGGCGGCGGCGTGTGTCGTCGTCCTCGTCGTGTCCCTCGTACGCACCCGCCGGGCCCCCGACGACGAGGATCCGTCCGAGACCCCGGACGTGATCGAATACATGACCATGATGATCGGCGTGGTCTACGCCATCGTCCTGGGACTGGCCATCGCCGGAGTCTGGGAGGCCCGCAGCGCCGCCCAGGACCATGTGCAGGCGGAGGCCCAGGCCTTGCACGAGATCTCGGAGCGGGTCCGCGTCTACCCGCCGGACGTGCGCGACCGTATTCGCGGCGACGTCGACGCGTACGTCGGATACGTCGTCAAAACCGAGTGGAAGACCATGGCCGACCACGGCCATGTCACCGCCAAGGGCGGCCGGCTCTTCGAGGTCGTCCGCCAGGACGTCAGCGAATACCGGCCGAGGTCGGACTTCGAGGCCCAGACCTACCAGCCACTGGTCGACCAGGTGACCGCGGCCGACGCGGCACGCAACGCCCGCGCCGACTCGACGGACGCAACCATGCCGGGCGTGGTGTGGTTCGGGCTGATCACCGGAGCCGTGGTCACCATCGGGATGGTGTTCGCGCTCCAGATCCGGCGCACCAGGCGGGAACTGATCCTCGCCGGGCTCTTCTCCGCCCTGATCGCGTTCCTGCTCTTCCTGATCTGGGACTTCGACGCGCCCTACAGCCGGGGGATCACAGCCTCGGCGGAACCGTTCACGGCACTGTTCCCGCACCTTCCGAAGTGACCGGCCTCCCTTAGCGGCCGGAGTATCGGGGGACGGACGCCACACCGCGCCCGTCCCCCGATCGCGCACCCACATTCCCCCGTAGGGCCCACACGGTTACCCCATTCGCGCTACTGCGATCGCGCCCACATGCATGCCTTCCTAGCGTTTCCAACATCGAGGCGCATTTCAGACGCAGGCGGAAGGTCCGCAGCAAGGCTCCTCGGGGACCCGGAGGCTCACCATGCACGCGATACGCGTCGCTTCGGCCGCACTGCTGGGCGCGACCGCCCTCACCCTTTCGGCAACCGCCGCTCTCGCCGGAAACGGCGACGGAAACAGTGACGGCGGCCGTGACAGTGGCCGGGGCAACAACAACATCACCTCGTTCGGCTTCAACGTGCAGCCGCAGAGCATCGCGGCGGGCGGCCGGCTCCGGCTGACCGCGGAGAGCTGCGACTCCGTCGCCAGGGTCTCCTCGGAAGTCTTCGACACGGTCACGATCCCCAAGGGCCAGTCGTCGGCGACGGCCCTGATCGACGCGGACGCCAGAGCGGGCTCGGTGTACCAGGTGACGTTCCAGTGCGGCAACGAGAGCGGCCACACCGAGCTGACGATCGCCCCCGGCCGCGCCGGCACCAACTACTCCGACCCGACCCAGGTCCAGGTCCCGGCCTCCGTGCAGCGAGGCGTCAAGGCCGGTGTCGGCGGGAGCTCCGGCGGTGGCTTCGACCTCAAGGAGATCGGTCTGGGAACCGCGCTCATCGCCGGCTGTGTCGGCACCGCGTGGTCCATGACGCGCCGCCGCGTCACGGACGAGGAGCCCTGACCACTCGCCGCTCGGGGCCCTTCTCGCCCCGGATCTCGGCGAGAAGGTCCGGGGCGAAGGCCTGTCACACACGCGCTCCGCGGGGCACTGCCAAGGGTGCCGGCACCGATCAGATCCGCCGTTCGGACCTGCGGCGCAGCCAGAACAGCCCACCGCCGACGACGCCGGCGGTCAGCAGTCCGCCGCCGATCGCGACGTCGGCGGGCGCCGCTCCGCCGACGCTGCCACCCAGACCACCGCTGACACCGCCGATGACGGTGAAGGCCGCGGGTCGGGTCAGCCTTCGGCCGTCACAGCGGACCGTGACGTCGTACGACCCCGGGCGCGCGTCACGGTCGACGATGACCGTCGCGATGGACGTGTCGCCGCCCACCCGGCGCAGCAGCGTGGTGCGGAAGACCCGCGAGGAGACCGTGCTGCCGGGCCTCAGGCACGCTTCGCCGTCCACGGTGATCGACAGCTGGCCGCCCCGCGCGATGACGCTGGGCCGGACGAGGATGTTCCGCACCTCGCGACGGCCGAAGTCATCGAAGCGGCCGTTGTCATTGAACCGACCGTTGTCATTGAAGCGGCCATTGTCATTGAACCGACCGTTGTCATTGAAGCGGCCATTGTCATTGAACCGACCGTTGTCATTGAACCGGCCATTGTCATTGAACCGACCGTTGTCACCCGGGCGGCCGCCACCGACCACGCCACCGCCGCCGATCACCACGCCACCGCCGCCGACAACGCCCCCGCCGCCGATCACCCCGCCGCCGCCGACCACGCCACCGCCCACCACACCACCGCCGCCGACCACCCCGCCGCCACCGACCACGCCACCGCCGCCGACCACGCCACCGCCGTTGGTCAGCCCTGTGCCGTTGCCTGGTCCACCGGGGTTGCCCAGTCGCTCGTTTCCGCTCGGCTCGTCGTTGCTCGGCTCGTTGTTGCTCGACTCATTGCTGCCCGGTTCATTCGATGCCGTCGCCACCGGGGCGGCGAGCCCCACCGCGGCGACCACGGCGGCAGAGACCGCCAGGGCACGAGTTGTACGCATGTGATCCTCCGCGGAAGACGCCCCGGGAACCGTCCCCGGTCGATCGGCGAGAAAGCGCCTCCCATACAGACCCTCAGATGCGGTGCACTGGGACGCATTTCGAGAATGGTCCGTCCTGGTGAGAAGACACGCCGAAGGATTTCCACACAATCGGATATTGCCGCAGGTCACGGACCGTCAGAAATTTCCTGCCCTCGGCAACTCGGATGGCTCACCACGCGGATGCCCCGACACCCGTTCGCCCGCGCCCCGTCGCCTGCCGGGCATGCTGCACTTAGCGTTCTGGTATGCGCGACGGACGCGGCGACGGCCGCGTCGAGAGGGGATTGCGAATGTTTGCGTCCGAGGTGGCCGAAGAGGAGGAGCGGCAGAAGAAGCGCGCCCCGTGGGGCGTGATAGCGCTTGTTCTGCTGACCGGCCTCGCACTCATTCGGAATGGTTCCGGTGAGTTCGACGTGGGCCCTCCGCAGCCCGCGCCGGCGGCGGCAGCGGACAGCAGGACGCCCGTCGCCACCTTCTCCAACGGGCCCGCCGCGTTGCCGTACTCCGTGGTGGACCGGGTCAGGATCCCGGCGATCCAGGTGGATGCCCCGGTCGTGCCGGTGGGTCTCGACTCGGCCGGCTGGGTCGGCGCGCCACCGCCCGACAATGCCAATCTCGCGGGCTGGTTCACCGGTGCGGTGTCGCCCGGCGAGAAGGGCACGGCCGTGATCGTGGGCCATGTGGACAACATGCGGGGACCGGCCGTCTTCTACGGGCTCGGTTCCCTCAAGAAGGGAAACCGGGTCGAGGTTCAGCGAAAGGACGGGAAGACCGCCACATTCGAGATCTACGGCGTCGACGTATTCGCGAAGAACAACTTCCCCGGTGACCGGGTGTACGGCAGCAAGGGCACCCCGGAATTGCGGGTCATCACCTGCGGAGGCGGTTTCTCCAAGCAGCACGGCTACGACGGGAACGTCGTCGTGTTCGCCCGCCTGGTCGAGGTCCGCTGAGACTCCCCGCCGACGGGCCCGGGCGGTGTTCCCGGGCCCGTCGGCGGAGTCGAGGGCGACCGCGCCCGCTCCCCGCTCAGAAGTCCTCGCGGTGCGGCACCGTGAGGTGGTAGCCGGAGTCGAGGAGTACGGGCAGGTAGTCGCGCAGGGCGCGGACGGTCTGGGAGCGGTCGCCGCCCGCGTCGTGGGAGAGGACGACGACGCCGGGCGCGGCGCCCTCCTCCACCCGGTCGACGATGGTGGCGGTGCCCGGGGTGGCCCAGTCGAGGCTGTCGACCGTCCAGGCCATCGGTTCCATGCCGAGATCGGCGCCGATCTGGAAGGTCGCCCGGTTCCAGGCCCCATAGGGCGCGCGGAACCAGACGGGCCGTTCGCCGTAGGCGTCCTCGATGACGTCGCTGGTGCGCGCGATCTCGGAGCGGATCTCGGAGCGCCGGAGCTCGGTCAGCAACGGGTGCGTCCAGGTGTGGTTGCCGACGACGTGCCCGTCGTCGGCCATCTCCGCCAGCAGGTCCTTGTTGTCGACGGCCATCTCCCCACAGACGAAGAACATCGCCCGTACGTCGTGCTTGCGCAGGGTGCGCAGAATGCTCGGGGTGTAGCGCGGATCGGGTCCGTCGTCGAAGGTCAGCACCATCGTGCGGCCGCGCCCGCTCACCCGCAGGATCGGCTCACGACGGACGGGGGGCTTGCCGGGCGTCCGGCGCGGCGGAGCGAATCCGGTCATGGGCTCGAGGCGGTAGGCGGAGGGCTTGAGCGCCGGACGCGCCTGCGGGCCCCCGGCCGCGGGTGCGCCCCGCACCGGACTCCCGGCCGGATCTGCGATGAGGACGCGGGCCGTGCCCGCCACCCCCAGGACGGCGGTACCGGCGATCAACATCCGGCGCCGCGTGAGCAGCTGATACTTTTTCATGATTAATCAGACGCCCAATGGAGGCGCGGCGCGGCTGAGCAACACCGGTGCGGACTCGGGAAAGCGCCCGTTGGGACCAGCTCAGCGCCGACGCACCAGGGGGAACGGCAATGTCTCCCGAATCGTCAGCCCCGTGAGGAACATGACCAGCCGGTCCACGCCGATGCCGAGCCCGCCGGTCGGGGGCATCGCGTACTCCAGCGCGTCGAGGAAGTCCTCGTCGAGCTCCATCGCCTCGGGATCTCCCCCGGCGGCCCTCAGCGACTGCGCGGTCAGCCGCCGCCGCTGCTCCACGGGGTCGGTCAACTCCGAGTAAGCGGTGCCCAGTTCGGTGCCGAAGGCGACGAGGTCCCAGCGCTCGGCGAGGCGCGGGTCGGTGCGGTGCTGCCGGGCGAGCGGGGAGACATCGGTCGGGAAGTCCTTGTAGAACGTGGGCAGCAGGGTCTTCTCCTCGACCAGTCGTTCGTACATCTCCAGTACGACGTCACCCTGTCCGGCGTCCGGCCGATACGGCACTCCCGCACCGTCGCACAGCCGATGCAGGTCCGGCACGGACGCGCCGGGATCCACCTCCTCCCCCAGGGCCTCCGAGATCGCGCCGTACACCGTCTTGACCGGCCACGGGCCGGAGATGTCGTACTCGGTGCCGTCCTTGCGGGCGACGGGCGCGCCGAGGGCCGCGGTCGCGGCGCCCTGGATCAGTTCGCGGGTGAGGTCGAGCATCACGTCGTAGTCGGCGAACGCCTGGTAGGCCTCCAGCATGGTGAACTCGGGGTTGTGCTTGTAGGAGACGCCCTCGTTGCGGAAGGTGCGCCCCATCTCGAAGACCTTCTCCAGGCCGCCCACGCACAGCCGCTTGAGGTAGAGCTCGGGGGCGATGCGGAGGTACATGTTCAGGTCGTAGGCGTTGATGTGGGTGGTGAACGGGCGGGCGTTGGCGCCGCCGTGGATCTGCTGGAGCATCGGCGTCTCGACCTCGAGATAGCCCCGGTCCAGCAGACCCTGGCGCAGCGCCTGCACAGCGGTGGAGCGGGCCCGCAGGACCTCGCGGGCGTCGGGGCTGGACACCAGGTCGAGATAGCGGCGGCGCACCTTCGCCTCGGGGTCAGCGAGGCCCCGGCGCTTGTCGGGCAGCGGGCGCAGGCATTTGCCGGTGAGCTGCCAGGAGGAGACGAAGACGGTCGGTTCGCCCAGGTCGCTGACGCCGACGAGGCCCTCGGCGGTGATGTGGTCGCCGATGTCGACGTCCTGGCGGAAGCGCCCGAGCTCGGGTCCGGACTCCAGCCGGGTGAGGGCGAGCTGGAGATCGCCGGACCAGTCGCGCAGGACGGCGAACACGATCCCGCCGAAGTCCCGTACGAGGACGACACGCCCGGCGACGGTCACGTGGTGTCCCACCGGTCCCGCGCGGACCTCGGCGAGGGTGTGGGTGCGGGACGGGACGCCCACCGGGTAGGGGTCGACTCCGTCGGCGCGCAGCCGGTCGAGTGTGCGGTGGCGGAGGCGGATCTGTTCGGGCAGGCCCGCGGTCGGATCGGTGGCCGCCGCCTCCTCGCCCTCGTCGAGGCCGAGGGCCGACAGCGAGGGCAGGCCCGCGGTGCTCGCGGGCTGGGGTCCGGTCCTCGGGTGCCCCTTGCCCCAGAGCTTGCGCAGCGAGGGCACGGAGACGAAGCCCTCGGCGATGCCGGACGCCAGGCCGATGCGGGCGAGGGAGCCGGTGTCGCCGTAACAGATGAAGCGGGGGTACCACTCGGGCTGGAACTTGGCGTTGGACCGGTAGAGGGCCTCCAGCTGCCACCACCGGGAGAAGAACAGCAGCAGTCCGCGCCAGAGCCGGAGCACCGGCCCCGCACCGATCCGGGCGCCCTCCTCGAAGACCGACCGGAACACCGCGAAGTTGAGGGAGATGCGCCGTACGCCGAACGTCCCGGCCGCCGCGCACACCTCGGCGACCATGAACTCCATGACGCCGTTCGGGGCGCTGCGGTCGCGGCGCATGAGGTCGAGCGAGATGCCGTCCTTGCCCCAGGGCACGAAGGACAGCAGCGCGAGGAGCTTGCCCTCGGGCGTCAGGGCCTCGACGAGCAGGCAGTCGCCGTCCGCGGGGTCGCCGAGCCGGTCCAGCGCCATGGAGAAACCGCGCTCGGTCTCGGTGTCGCGCCAGGCGTCCGCCTTGTCGATGAGCTCCTCCATCTCCTCGTCGGTGAGGCTGGAGTGGCGGCGTACCCGGCAGATGGCGCCGGTGCGCCGCACGCGGTGCACCGCCTGGCGGGTGACGCGCATGTCGCGGCCGTCCAGGTCGAAGCCGGCGACGTGCAGGATCGCCTCGTCGCCGAGTTCGAGCGCGCCGAGCCCGGCGCGCGCGAAGGCCTTGGCGCCGTCCTCCGAGGTGCCCATGACGGCGGGCGCCCAGGCGTAGCGGCGGGCCAGGTCGAGCCAGGCCTCGATGGCGTGCGGCCAGGCCTCGCGGTCGCCGACGGGGTCGCCGCTGGCCAGGCAGACGCCGGCCTCGACGCGGTAGGTGACGGCGGCCTTGCCGCTGGGTGAGAAGACGACGGCCTTGTCGCGGCGGGTGGCGAAGTAGCCGAGGGAGTCGTCGGCGCCGTACGCCCGCAGGAGGGCGCGGATGCGGGCCTCCTCGTCGCCGCGCAGGGCCGCCTCCAGGCGCTGGGAGCGGAAGAGGGTGGCGACGGCGTTGAGCTGGGCGAGGGCGCCGAGGAGGCCGAGGACGAAGAAGAGCTTGCGGGGCGGGCGCCCGCTGAACGAGCTGCTGGGGACCAGCCCGCCGCACACCCGGCTGGCCGCCCACAGCAGCCGTTCTTCCGAGGCCAGCGTGCCGGGGAACCACTCGACCAGGCCCCAGCCGATCAGGATCGCCACGGCGAGTCCGACGAGCAGTACGGCCAGGGCGCGCCATACGGCGCCGCGCCGGGAGTCGGCGTAGAACTCGCGGCGCGCCACGATCAGGAGCACCAGCAGCAGTCCGCAGGCGATGAAGGACGGCAGCGACTCGGCGTACAGGCCCATCGCCAGGCCGACGATGTCGAAGAAGACCAGCAGGCCGAGGTAGACGACGACCAGCCACCAGGCGACCTTCTTGCGGGCGGCGGTCGCGGCGGCGAGCAGGAAGAGGAAGACGGCGTACGCGAGGTTGGCGCTGACCGGGACGATCAACAGGTCGAGGAAGGCCACGACGGGGTGCAGCAGACGGCGCACGGGGGCGAAGAAGGCCAGCAGGACGCACAGCAGCGAGAGGGCGCCGAAGAAGGCCGCGAAGCCTTCGGGCACCTTGCTGAGGAAGCCGACCCGGGACGGCGGTACGGGACCCGTGGCGTCCCTCGGTCCGCGGGCCTCCACGGTGGCGCTCATGGTGTCGACTCTAGGAAGCCCCGGCCGCAGGCGCCCGTCGAGCGCCGTGCCGCTCGTCGCCGACTCGGACGGCGGTCGCGACGGGTCCTGGCGGGCCGCGGCGGCGGACACTTCACCCGTTCCGTCCCATGCGGGACGCCGCGGGCCCGCCCTGCTCCCGACCTGCGGCTTCCGATAGCCTCGGTGGTGTGGCGGAACAGCAACCCTCGCACCAGTTCGAGCGTGGCACGGACGGTCCCAAGGTCATCGTCGTCGGGGTGGACGGCTCCGACTCGTCGCTGCGCGCGGCGTCCTACGCCGGCGGGCTGGCCAGGCGGCAGCACTCGCTGCTCGCCCTCGTGTACGTGCAGCCCGTCATGGCCGCCGGAGCGGCGCTCGGGGCGCCGGTCGCCGAGACGACCGACCAGATCGCCGAGGACCTCGTCGCGCAGATCCGGGACGCCGCCGAGCGGGTCAAGGACATATTCGCGGTGCGCTGGGAGTTCCACACGTTCCGCGGCGATCCCTACAACGGTCTGGTGACGGCGGCGGACGAGCTCAAGGCGGACGCCGTGGTGGTCGGTGCCTCCGAGCAGGCGGGGCACCGGATCATCGGGTCGGTGGCGATCCGGCTGGTGAAGGCGGGCCGCTGGCCGGTCACGGTCGTCCCATAGACCCCGTGGGTCCCATAGACCCCGTGGGTCCCATAGAGCCCGTGGGTCCCATAGCCTCCATGAGCTCCGTGAACTCCATGGGTCCTATTGCCCCATCATCAGGCCGTCGTGGGCCGCGCCGCGGCTGAGCACCACGTCACGGATGCGGTCGCGTACACCGGCCAGGTCGGCGCCCTGGGCCAGAGCCGCGTTGATGTCGACGACCCGCCCGGCGTCGATGTCGAACAGCTGCGGTACGAACTCCGCCTTCGTGACCTCCCAGCGGTCCCCCTTGCGCGCGGGCGGGGCGAAGGTGAAGCGGGCGAGGGTGCTCTCGTTGCCCCGGGAGTCCTGGAAGCCTTGGCGATTGAACATCTCGCCCGCGATCTGGTCGCCCATCCCGTAGACGACCCACGTGCCGTTGACCTTCTCGTAGGCCTGCGGGACACGCGCGTGCGTGCCGAGGATCAGGTCGATGTCGGGCCGCCCGTCCGTGCGCGAGGCGGTGAGCTCCCGGCTCAGCGTCATCTGCTGGGTGTTGGGCTGTTCCTGCCATTCGGTGCCCCAGTGCAGGGACACGACGACCACGTCGGCGCCCGCCTTCCTGGCTGCCCGGGCGTCCGCGAGGATCCGGTCGCGGTCGATGAGGTTGACGCTCCAGGGCTGCCCCTGGGGCATCGGGAAGCCGTCCGTGCCGTAGGTGTAGGCGAGGTGGGCGACCATCGCGTTGCCCGCGCGCAGGAGGGTGGGCACATACGCCTCCTGCTCCGTGCGCGCCGATCCCGCGTGCCGTACGCCGGCGAGGTCGAGGGCGTCCAGAGTGCGCCGTACGCCCGCGGCGCCGTCGTCCAGGGAGTGGTTGGAGGCGGTGGAGCAGGCGTCGTACCCGGTCGCCGCGAGCCCGTCGGCCACCTGCGGTGGAATCTTGAAGGCCGGGTTGCCGGTGCGGTCGCCGTCGGATCCGTACACGGTCTCCATGTGACAGATCGCCAGGTCGGCACCGGAGACCAGGGGTTTCACCCCTTCGAACATCGGCAGGAAGTCGTACCCGGTGCCGCCCGCGTCGGCGTTCGCCCGCTCGGTGACCGAGGTGTGCGCCAGCACGTCGCCGGAGGCGACGAGGGTGAAGCCGTGGGAGGTGAGGGGCGCGCCGGGGTGCCCGGTGCTCCGGGCCGACGGCTCCCGGTCGGCCCGGCAGCCGGCGCCCACGACAAGTACGGCCGCGAGAGCGATGGCGGCCAGTCGACTACGTGTGATCATGCCCAGCCTCGATGCAATCATATTTAAGTAGGAAGTGGGTCAAATCCATCCAATCGAAAGGATGGAGTCAAGGAGCGACGCGCATCCGTAGCCCGTCCGGCCCTCGGGGAACCGTCCGTCGGGCGCCACCGGGCCCCGCTGAACCGTTCACCGCGCCGTTCACCGACGGCATCGACCGCCCACCGCAGACCCGTGCCCCGGGCCTGTCCCAGCGGAGCGGCACCCGCTGGCATACACGCCATGACGGCCGGAACCACCACCAAGACGACCGCCGAACACGAGTTGGCCGCGCTGCAGCGCGAGCACGGCCGACCCCTCTTCGCCCTGCTCCTGCGGCTCTCCGACGGCGACCGCCAACGCGCCGAGGATCTGCTGCAGGAGACGCTCGTCCGCGCCTGGCAGCACCCCGAGGCGCTGCGCGCCGACGACTTCGACTCCGTACGTCCCTGGCTGCTCACCGTGGGACGGCGGCTCGCGATCGATGCGCGGCGGGCCCGCCAGGCGCGTCCGCCGGAGGTCGGGGACGCGGTGCTGGAAAGCGCGCGGGTCTGCGCGGATCACGCCGAAAGGTCGGCGGCGACGCTCGATGTGCGGGAGGCTGTGAAGACACTCACTCCCGAGCATCGTGAAGTCCTGGTGCTGGTGTACTTCCAGGGGGCGAGTGTGGCGGAGGCCGCCGCGGCGCTCGGGATTCCGCCCGGTACCGTGAAGTCTCGTGCGTACTACGCACTGCGCGCCCTGCGCCGGGTTCTTCCGGGATACGCGGCCGACCTGCGGTGAAACCGAAGGCCGAGTCAAACCTCCGTAAAGCGCCTTGCTGAGGACCATGGTTGAGCAATCAGCTGTCCTCATCCGTGTTCCGGATTGGGGGGAATCCCCCAAGGGCTCGGGATCGGGCGACGCGCACGCAAACCGGAGGAAGGCAGGAAGGGATGCTGCACAGAGGCCAAGAGAGCACGGACGGCACCGGCGGTGGGGAACTCACCGTCCCCATGGCGTGGTTGTACGCCGAGTACATCGCTGACGAGCTGCTGCGGACCGGCGACCTGATGCCGCCCACGTCCTTCGAGTTCCGCGCCGGGCGTGACGCCCTGGCGCTGACCATCTTCCTCTCCGACACCGACGGCGAGCTCTCGGGCATCCGGGTCGTCTCGCAGTTGGAGACCTGGCTCTCGCTGACGGCGTACGACCAGCCGTGGCAGGACTGGGTGCGCGAGCACATGGCGCGGCGCGCGGCCGAGGCGGTCGAGTCCGGCGGCCCCGCCCCAGACCTGGAACTGGCGACGGCGGCCTGGCGCTGGCTGGAGGAGACCGAACTGCTCGCCCCGGACCTGGACGCCGTGCCCGGCGGCGGGCCGATCCCGGGCGAGGACGACGGTCCGAAGGTGTGGACACCGGCCTGGCGACTGGGTCTGCCCCTGGGACATCTGGCGATCCATCTCTTCTGATCGCCACGACCGGGCGGACCGCCGGTAACCCCTGTTCAGGGCTCCGCACTCCGCCAAACAAGTTTTCCGCACAACTTTTTTCGGGCTCGCACCAATCCGCGAGCCCACCCGCTCCGAATGTCTTGGCCGCGATTCCGAACGAGTCTTGAGTGATTCGACGGTCTGGTGCGTACCCGTGGGCAACAGCAACACCACTCCCACCCCCGCACCATCGCCACGAGGATTCGGTATTCGGTATGAGGTCCCTGGAACGGCATCGCGACGTCGGCGCCTACGCGCTCGGCGTGCTGGACGAGGCGGAGGCGTTCCGCTTCGAGGATCACCTCATGGAGTGCCCCCAGTGCGCGGCGCACGTGAGTGAGTTCAGGCCCGCCACGCGGCAGCTGATGCTGTACCGGCATGCCACCCCGCGCTCCGTGCACCCCTTCGCCGCCCCCGGGCCGCGCCTGATGGACAAACTCCTCAGTGAGGTGGCGACCCGGCATCGGGCCGGTCGCAGGCGCTGGTTGTACGCGGTGGCCGCCGCCGTGGTGCTCGCGGTGGGCGGTCCGTCGATCGCGATGGTCACGTCGCACGGTTCCGGGTCACAGACGGCCGCGGTCGCGTCGACGGACGCGCAGACCGGCGTATGGGCCAAGGTCACCACCGCGGACCGCATCTGGGGCAGCCAGGTCGAGGTCGAGGTCAAGGACGCCGGGGGCCCGCGCCCCTGTCAGCTCGTCGCCATCGGCAAGGACGGTTCGCAGCAGACGGTGACGAGTTGGATGGTGCCCGCGCACAACGGCGAGGCGACCACCCTGCAGGGCGGCGCCGCGCTCAAGTCCGACGAGATCAGCCGGTTCGAGGTGCGTACGGCGGACGGCAAGCACCTGGTGACTGTCACGCCCGACTGATCCCGGGCTGTTCCCCGCTGCTCCCGGGCTATTTGAGCAGCCGGGACAACCGGCGGTCCGCGAGTGGCTTGCCTCCCGTCTGGCAGGTCGGGCAGTACTGCAGCGAGGAGTCGCTGAAGGAGACCTCGCGGATGGTGTCGCCGCACACCGGGCAGGGCTCGCCCGTTCTGCCGTGCACCCGCAGCCCGCTCTTCTTCTCCGCCTTGAGGCGCCCCGCGGCCAGACCGTGGGAGCGCTCCACGGCCTCGGTGAGCGTGGAGCGCAACGCCTCGTAGAGACGGGTCGTCTCCTCGGGGGTCAGTGAGGCGGCCAGCTTGAAGGGGGACATCCTGGCGGCGTGCAGGATCTCGTCGCTGTACGCGTTTCCCACGCCGGCGATCAGGCTCTGGTCCCGGAGTGCGCCCTTGAGTTGGCGACGCTCACCCGCGAGCAGCCGGGCGAACCGTGCCTCGTCGAAGTCGGCGGCGAGCGGGTCGGGGCCGAGGCGGGCCACGCCGGGGATCTCCGCCGGGTCCCGGACGACGTACACCGCGAGTCTCTTCTGTGTGCCGGCCTCGGTGAGGTCGAAGCCCTCGCCGGTCTCCAGGGCGACACGCAGCGCGAGCGGGCCCTTGCCGGGGCGGGGCGGGCCGTCGGGCAGCGTGTCCCTCCAGTGCAGCCAGCCCGCGCGGGCCAGGTGGGTCACGAAGTGCAGTCCGTCGGCCTCGATGTCGAGGAACTTGCCGTGCCGGCGCACGGCGGTCACCTCGCGGCCCTCGAAGGCGGTGACGGGCGGGTCGTAGGTCTTCAGGACGCTGATGGCGACGGGCAGCACGCGCACGACCTCGCGGCCGACGAGATGGTCGGCCAGGAAGTCCTTGAGCGCTTCGACCTCTGGCAGTTCCGGCATGGCTCCAGAGTGCCACCCCCCACCGACAACACCAGCCGAACCGCCCCCCTCCTGAGGCAACGGCGACCGGTCCCCCGCGACACCCGGTCAGTCCCGTTCCGGGACCAGGAACTCGCACCACACGCACTTGCCGCCGCCGCGCGCCTCCACGCCCCAGACGTCGGCGAGGCGGTCGACCAGAAGGAGTCCGCGGCCGGAGACACCGGACTCGCCCGCCTCACGGCGGCGCGGCAGGGCGCTGGAGGAGTCCTCGACCTCCGCGCGCAGCCGACGGCCCGGGCCGCTGAGGACCCGCAGGGTGACGATCGCGGCGCCTTCGGTGTGCATGAGGGCGTTGGTGATCAGCTCGTCGGCGACCAGTTCGACCTCGTCGGCGCGCTCTCCCCCGCCCCAGGCGCGGACCGCGGCCCGGATCATGTGCCGGGCCTCGGTGAGCGCCTCGGGGTCGCCGGGCGCGACATGCTGCTGGAGCCGCCCGCCGGACTGCTGGGGCCCGGGACCCCGGCGGCGCAGCGCCAGCAGGGCCACGTCGTCGTCGCCGCCGCGTTCCTCGGCCACGTCGATGAGCCGGTCGGCGAGGTCGCGTACGTCGTCCGGGCCCGAGCGGATCAGCTCCATGAGGGTGTGCATGCCCTCGTCGAGGTCGACGCCGGGCTGCTCGACCAGGCCGTCGGTGCACAGCACCAGGGTCTGCCCGGGGTCCAGTTCGACCGTGTCGACGGGGTATTCGAGGCGCCCGAACAAGGCGGACAGGCCGAGCGGCAGGCCCCCTGCGACGGACTGCCGGCGGCAGGTGCCGTCGTTCTGCCGGATCACCGGGTCGATGTGGCCGGCCCGCACCAGCTGGACGACTCCGGTGGACAGGTCGGCCTCCGCGTACAGGCAGGTCGCGAAGCGGTCGGTGTCGAGTTCGTGCAGGAAGACCGAGGCGCGGGCCATCACGGTGGCGGGGGTGTGCCCCTCGGCGGCGTAGGCCCGCAGCACGATCCGCAACTGGCCCATGACGGCGGCGGCGTGGGTGTCGTGGCCCTGGACGTCCCCGATGACGGCGCCGACGCGACCGCCGGGCAGCGGGATCACGTCGTACCAGTCGCCGCCGATGTCCCGGCCGAGGGAGGCGGAACGGTAGCGGACGGCGATGTCGGCGCCGGGCACGTTCGGTATGGAGCGCGGCAGCATGGCCTGCTGGAGACCCTGCGCGAGGTCCTTCTCCTGCTCGTAGAACATGGCCCGCTGGAGGCTCTGGGCGATGCTGCTGCCGAGCGCGACGAGGACGTTGCGCTCCTCCGACGAGAAGCCGCGCCGGTCGTTGTAGAGCAGTCCCATCGCGCCGATGGGGCGGGCCTGCGCGATGAGCGGCAGGTAGGCGGCCGAGGTGATCTTGAGGTCGGTGATGTGCGGCCACAGCAGCGGATACGACTCGGCGAAGTCCTCGGGCGACTCGATGAAGCGCGGGGCGAGGGTGCGTACGACCTCGCTCATCGGGTACTGCTCGTCGATGCGGGTGACCATGGTGCCGGGGACGAAGCTGCCCTCGGGGCCTTCGGCGACCAGCCGTATGCGTCCGGCCTCGACCAGGCCCATGACCAGGCTCGTCGCGCCGAGGTGGGTGAGGCCGTGGGAGTCCTTGAGGACGTCGATGACGTCCTGGACGGTGCGGGCGTGGGCGAGGGCGGCCGTGGTGATCTGCACGACGTTCGTCTGCTGGCGCCGCGCCTCGTTCTGGGCCGCCTGTTCGCGGCGCGCCGCGCTCTCGCCGAGCTCCTGCGTGGCCTCGCGGACGATGCCGATGATCCGGCGCGGCCGGCCCGTCCCGTCGCGGCGGATGTAGCCCTGGGTGTGGGTCCAGCGCAGTGAGCCGTCGCGGCAGCGGATGCGGAAGTAGGCGCCGTAGTTCTCGCTGCCGTCCTTGAGGGCGTGCGAGACCAGCGTGTCGAGACGGATCGCCTCGGTCGCGGGCACCCGCAGGGACAGGGTTTCGGGGCGGCCGTCGTACTCCTCGGGACGCACGTCGAAGACTTCGTGGGCCTGGGCGTCCATCTGCATCAGACCGGAGTCCAGGTCCCATTCGAAACTGCCCATGCGGTTGAGCGCCAGGATCGGATCCGGGTGGGCGGGCCAGTCGTCCGGGAGTGACAGGGCGCTCGCTCCCCGATCAACCATGCGCCCACCTTGCCAGCATTCGGCCAATTATTCGACTTCTGGGACGTCCGGAATTCGACTTCGGGAGAGTCCGGATTCGGGCTCCCCCGACCACTCGGCGCTCAGCCGTCGAAGACGTCCGTCGGGGTGTCGAAGACGGTGTCCGCATCGGGCGACTCGTCGGGGATCAGACCACCGCCGTCGGGCAGGTCGGGGATCTCCGGAACGGTGTCGGGGCCGATCTCGTCCTCCGAGGGGTCCAGCGGGGCGAGGGGGTCCTGCGGGGCGTTCCGGTCGCTCTCCGTGGAGTTGGGGGCGGGGGTCCGCGGCGCCAGGGAGATGTCGGGCCGTGGGGTCGGCGGGACCGTCGGAGGGGCGGTCGGCGGGGCGGTCGGCGGGGCGGTCGTGGTGGGCGGGAGACAGTCCGACACCGCGGCCACCGGAGCCTCCGTCGGCGCGCCGCCGCCCGGCATGCCCGGGGTTCCCTCCGGGGTGACGGTCAGGGTGGGCGTCACGCAGCCGGACGGCGGCTCGTCCACGAAGGGGCCCGTCCGCGAGCTCTGCCCCGGGACCGCGCTCGGGCTTGTACCGGGACTCGTACTGGGGCTTGTGTCGGTGTTTGTGTCGGTGCGACGGCCTGGGCTCGCGGCCGAGACCGGCGGCCGCAGGACGACGTCCCGGTGACCGTCGTCCCCGATCCGCCGTTCGATCCACCTGTTGTCGACGATGTCGATGATCGTGATGTTCCTGATCGCGGCGGACGCCGGGGTCACGACGACAACGTTGCCAGGACGGAAGCCGGACCAGCGCTGCCCCTGGGTCCCCGGGATCGTCCTGGACACGACGGGCGGGTTCAGCGGGTTGCCGCCGGCGCAGCGCACACGCGGCACGCCCCGGTTGTCGACGAGGACCGCGGTGCCCCGCTGGAGCACCGACTGGAAGCTGGTCGCCCGGCCGTCACGGAAGCCGTGGTCGGTGACCTGTGTGTCGGCGCGCAGTACGACCGAGGTCAGACCGCGCAGGAAGTCCGGGACGGCCGCCTGCGGGACGCCCGCCGCCTGCGCGAAGGAGCGCGCCTTGCCGGGGTCCGAGGAGAGGAAGCCGATCTGCTTCCCGACGTCACAGCTGCCGACGGCCCTGGTGCCGCCGTAGAGGCCGGGTGTGGAGCCGGGGAAGGAGCGCACGCCCTGCGGGGCGGAGCCACGGTTCGCGGGTGTCGCCGGGTACGGCATTCGGGTGATGAACGGCGAGTCGGCGGCCGTGGACGCGGTGAACGGGTCGCGGCCGCCGCCGGCGACCGGCTGCAGGAAGACCTCACCGCCGTCGGCACCGGACGCCGCGCTCTCGCCGCCTCGGCCGCCACACCCGGCGACGAGGAGCGCCGCCGAGAGCGCGCAGGCCATGACGAAGGCTCGGGTGGGTATGTGCACCACGCTGTTCTCCTGTCGCACCACGTTCTCCCGTCGCACTGCTTCCTCCCGTTGCACCACGATCCCCCGGTCACTCAGGGCATTTCGTCCACTATTGTCTGCGCTGCCCAGTTGGCTCACGCAAGCGGAGACGGTCACCCAGCGTCACAATGGAAGACGAGGGAAGAGGAGTGGCTCGCGTGGAGTGGTTCGTCGCCCCCGACTACTGGCTGAGCCGGCTGGTCTTCCAGCGGGCCCTGGCCGTGGTGTACCTCGTCGCCTTCCTGGACGCGGCGCTCCAGTTCCGTGCGCTGATCGGGGAGCGGGGGATGCTTCCGGTGCCGCGGTTCCTGGCGCGGGTCGCGTTCCGCGACGCGCCGAGCGTGTTCCACCTGCGCTACTCGGACCGCTTCTTCGCGGCCTGGGCCTGGGCGGGCTGCGCGGTGTCGGTGGCGCTGATCGCCGGCCTGGACCAGCGGCTCCCGCTCTGGGGGGCCATGGTGCTGTGGCTGGCGCCCTGGGCGATGTACCTGTCGATCGTCAATGTGGGCCAGACCTGGTACTCGTTCGGCTGGGAGTCCCTGCTCCTGGAGGTCGGTTTCCTCGCCGTGTTCCTCGGCAACGACGAGGTGGCCCCGCCGGTCGTCGTCCTCTTCCTGCTGCGCTGGGTGCTGTTCCGCGTGGAGTTCGGCGCCGGGCTGATCAAGATGCGCGGGGACTCCTGCTGGCGGGAGCTGACCTGCCTCGACTACCACCACGAGACCCAGCCGATGCCGGGACCGCTGAGCTGGTTCTTCCACCACCTCCCCAAGCCCTTCCACCGGGCCGAGGTGGCGGCGAACCACTTCACCCAGCTCGTCGTGCCCGTCCTCCTCTTCACCCCGCAGCCGATCGCGACGGCAGCGGCGTCGCTGATGGTCCTCACCCAGCTCTGGCTGGTCCTGTCCGGCAACTTCGCCTGGCTTAACTGGACCACCATCGTGCTGGCCCTCTCCGCGATCGAGTTCCCCACCACTCCCCCGCACGTGGCCGGCCCGCCCCTCTGGTACGAGATCGTGGTCCTCGCGGTCGCCACGGGCCTGGTGGCCCTCAGCTACCGCCCCGCCCGCAACCTGATCTCCCGGCGCCAGGTCATGAACCGCTCCTTCGACCCGCTGCACCTGGTCAACACCTACGGCGCGTTCGGCAGCGTCAGCCGGGTGCGCCACGAGGTGGTCGTCGAGGGCACGGCGGACCCCATGCCGCGGGAGGACTCGGACTGGAAGGAGTACGAGTTCAAGGGCAAACCGGGCGATCCCCGCCACTGGCCGCGCCAGTACGCGCCGTACCATCTGCGGCTCGACTGGCTGATGTGGTTCGCGGCGCTCTCCCCCGCGTACGCCGCCTCCTGGTTCACGGGCCTGGTCGAACGGCTCCTGGAGAACGACCGGGACACACTACGGCTGTTGCGCCGCTGCCCGTTCCCGGCGGACGCCCCGCCCCGGTACGTCCGCGCCCGCCTCTACCGCTACCGCTACACGACGTGGCATGAGCTGCGGGAGACGGGCGCGTGCTGGCACCGGACGTATGTGCGGGAGTTCCTGCCGCCGATGCGGCTGGAGTGGGTGGATCAGAGCCGGTAGATCGGACTCGGCGGATCGGACCGGTGGATCAGAGCCGGTAGACCCGGGTGGCGGTGCCACCGAAGACCTCGGCGCGTTCCTCCGCTCCAAGTCCCCCGGTCAACTCCTCGGCCGCATCGACCACTTGGCCGTACGACGCCGCCAGCGTGCACACCGGCCAGTCGGAGCCGAACATCAGCCGGCCGGGTCCGAAGGCGTCCAGGACCGTGTCCGCGTAGGGGCGCAGCCCGTCGACCGTCCACTTCGCGTGGTCCGCCTCGGTGACCATGCCGGAGAGTTTGCACACGGTGTTGGGGAGCGCGGCCAGCGCCCGGACGGCCGTCGCCCACGGTCGCAGCACGCCGGTGGCGATCGGTGGCTTGCCCAAGTGGTCGAGGACGAAGGTGAGTCCGGGGTGGCCGGCGGCGGCCCGGACACAGGCCGGCAGTTGGTGCGGCAGCACGACCAGGTCGTAGACGAGGCCTGCCTCGGCGACGGCGGCGAGCCCGTCCCGTACGTCCGGACGCAGCAGCCACTCCGGGTCGGGCTCGCCCTGTACCTGGTGGCGGACGCCCTTGAGGTGGCGGCCGCCCGGCAGCTCCCGCAGCCGGGCCAGCTCGTCGGCGACGTCCGGCCGGGTCAGGTCGGTCCAGCCGACCACACCCGCGATCAGCTCGCTCCGCGCCGCGAGGGCGAGGAACTCCGGGGTCTCCTCGGGCACGGTGATCGTCTGCACGAGGACCGTGCGGTCGACGCCGGCGGCCCGTGCCTGCGGTGCGAGGTCCGCGACGCCGAAATCACGTCGCAGTGGCTGGAGTTCGGGCCCGGTGATCCAGTCCTGGTCGCGGACCGAGAGGTCCCACACGTGGTGGTGCGCGTCCACCCTCACGGCAGCTCCCACACGACGGGCAGCCCCGCCTCCGCGCCCTCGCTCGAGTAGTCGTGGACGACGTCGAGGAGTTCGGCCATGCGCGCCTGCCAGGCGATGTTGACCGGCAGTTTGTCCAGTTCGGCGAGCAGGTGCCCGTAGTCCTCGCACTCCAGGACGTGAAAGAGGTCGGTGCCGCTGCGCCAGATCGTCCAGGAGGTGGCTCCGGCGGCGCGGATGGCCGTGGTGAGCTCTTCGGGGACCTCGCGGTGGGCGGCCTCGTACGCGGCGACGCGGTCCGCGCGGACCTTGGTGTGCAGGGCGACTCTCATGACGGGTCCTGTGGGGGTACGGGTACGGGGGCGTCCTCGGGCAGCAGCTTCGCCTCGCGCAGTTCCCGCCAGAAGTCCTCCGGCACCGGGGTCGTGAACTGCTCGACGCAGTCGCGGACTTCGTGCGCCGAGCGGGCGCCGACCAGGACGCTCGCGACGGCCGGGTGGGCGGCGGGAAACGCCAGCGCGGCGGCGCGCAGGGTGGTGCCGTGCCGCTCCGCGATCTCCTTCAGTCGCAGGGCGCGGTCCAGCAACTGCGCCGGAGCGGTCGCGTAGTTGTACGTCGCTCCGGGCCTCGGGTCGGCCAGCAGGCCTGAGTTGAAGGCGCCGCCGATGACCACCGAGGTGCCGCGCTCCTGGGCGGCGGGCAGCAGCTCGGTCAGCGCGGCGTGGTCGAGCAGGGTGTAGCGGCCCGCGCACAGCACCACGTCCACGTCCGTGTCGCGGACGAAGCGGGTGAGCATCTCGGCCTGGTTCATGCCCGCGCCGATCGCGCCGACCACGACTTCCGAGCGCAGCCGCTCCAGGGCCGGATAGCCCTCGTGGAAGGCCTGCTCGGCGTGGTCGTCCGGGTCGTGGAGGTAGACGATGTCCACGCGGTCCAGGCCCAGGCGTGCGAGGCTGGCCTCGATGCCGCGTCGTACGCCCTCGGCGCTGAAGTCCCAGACGCGGCGGTGCGTCGCGGGCACCGCGAAGCCGTCGGCCAGGTCGTCGCCGCCCGCGTCCGCGCCCGTGGGTTCCAGGAGGCGGCCCACCTTCGTGGAGAGGGTGTACTCGGCGCGGGGGCGATCGCGCAGGGCCGCGCCGAGACGGCGTTCGGAGAGGCCGATGCCGTAGTGCGGGGCGGTGTCGAAGTAGCGGATGCCCCCGGACCAGGCGGCGTCCACGGTCTCGTACGCCTGTTCGTCACTGACGGCGGTGAACAGGTTGCCGATGCCGGCGGCACCGAAGGACAGGGCACTGACCTCGACACCGCTGTTCCCGAGCGTGCCCCTGCCGAGCGTGCTCACTGGCCCACCTGCCGCAGTCGCAGTCCCTGCATGCCGCCGTCCACGGCGAGGGCGGTACCGGTGGTGGCGCCGGACAGCGGGCTCGCCAAGTAGGCGATCGCGCCCGCGACCTCGTCCGCCGAGACGAGGCGGCCGGAGGGTTGGCGGGCCTCCAGCGCGGCCCGTTCGGCGGCCGGGTCGGCGGCGGCGTCGAGGAGGCGGCCGACCCAGGGGGTGTCGGCGGTGCCGGGGTTCACACAGTTGACGCGGACGCCCTCGCGGAGGTGGTCGGCGGCCATCGCCAGGGTGAGGGAGAGGACGGCGCCCTTGGTGGCGGAGTAGAGGGCGCGCTGCGGGAGCCCGGCGGTGGCGGCGATGGAGCAGGTGTTCACGATCGCCGCGTGTGCGGATTCCCGCAGGTGGGGCAGGGCGGCGCGGGCGGTACGGACCATGCCGACGACATTGACGTCCAGGACCCGGTGCCACTCGTCGTCGGCGTTGTCCTCGACGGTGCCCCGGGCGCCGATCCCGGCGTTGTTGATCAGCACGTCGAGTCCGCCGAGGTCCGCGACGGCCGCGGCCACGGCCTCGCGTACGGAGGCGTCGTCGGTGACGTCGGCGCGGAAACCGAGCAGGGGCTTCTCGACCGTCGAGGGGTCCAGGTCGAGGACGGCGACCCGCGCCCCACGGGCGGCGAGCAGCTCGGCGGTGGCACGGCCGATGCCGGACGCGCCACCGGTCACCAGCGCCTTGAGTCCTTCGAAGTCGGCACTCACGCGGCTTCCCCCTTCTGCTTGTCGCTCGGCTTGCTGTCGGACTTCTGGTGGGCGAGGTCGGCGGCCCAGAAGGTGCCGCCGGGGTAGGTGAACTCCGCGATGGACTGCGGCCGCATGGTCGCGGAGAATCCCGGCGCGGTGGGTGCCGTGTAGTGACCCTGCCTGATCACCACCGGGTCGAGGAAGTGGTCGTGCAGATGGTCGACGTATTCGATGACCCGGTCGTCGGTGGTGCCGGAGAGCGCCACGAAGTCGAACATCGACAGGTGCTGGACGAGTTCGCACAGGCCGACCCCGCCGGCGTGCGGGCAGACCGGCACGCCGAACTTGGCCGCGAGGAGCAGGATGGCGAGGTTCTCGTTGACGCCGGCGACGCGGGCGGCGTCGATCTGCAGGACGTCGATGGCGCCGGCCTGGAGGAGCTGTTTGAAGACGACACGGTTCTGGACGTGTTCGCCGGTGGCGACCTTGACGGGGGCGACGGCCTCCCGGACGGCGGCGTGGCCGAGGACGTCGTCGGGGCTGGTGGGCTCCTCGATCCAGTAGGGCTCGAACTCGGCGAGGGCCTTGGTCCAGGTGATCGCCTCGTCCACGTTCCAGCGCTGGTTGGCATCGATGGCGATCCGGATGTCGGGGCCGACCACCGAGCGGGCGACCCGGCAGCGGCGTACGTCGTCCGCGAGATCGGCACCCACCTTCAGCTTGATCTGCCGGAACCCGTCGGCGACGGCCTCGGCGGCGAGGCGGGTGAGCTTCTCGTCGCTGTAGCCGAGCCAGCCGGGCGAGGTGGTGTAGGCGGGGAAGCCCCTCTCCCGGAGGGTCGCGGCGCGCTCGGCGGCGCCCTCCCGGCCGCGACGGAGCAGTTCGAGCGCCTCCTCGGGGGTGAGGGCGTCCGTGAGGTAGCGGAAGTCGACCTGGCGGACCAGCCACTCCGGTTCGGCGTCGGCGAGCAGCTGCCACAGGGGCTTCCCGGCGCGCTTGGCGGCCAGGTCCCACACGGCGTTGACGACGGCGCCGATCGCCATGTGCATCACGCCCTTCTCGGGCCCGAGCCAGCGCAGCTGACTGTCCCCGATCAGGTCCCGGGCGAGGGAGCCCGGGTCCGCGCACAGCTCGTCGACCGAGCGTCCGACCACATGCCCCCGCAGCGCCTCGATCGCGGCGACCTGGACGTCGTTGCCCCGCCCGATGGTGAAGGTGAAGCCGTGCCCCTCGGGACAGTCGGCCGCGTCGCCGCGCAGCACGACGTACGCCGCCGAGTAGTCGGGGTCCGGGTTCATCGCGTCGGAGCCGTCGAGCTCGCGCGAGGTGGGGAAACGGATGTCGTAGGTGTCGACCGCGGTGATACGGGCGGCAGTTGGGGACACGGGAGGCCTTTCGGTCCGGGACAGGGGCGTACGGAGGGGTTCCGTGGATCCGTGGGTCCTTGGATCCGTACGAAGACGAAGGGAGGTCAGTCCTGGGCACGGCCGGTGGTCACGCGGGCGATCATCAGGGCGACCAGGATGATTCCGCCGTAGATGGCCTGGATCCAGAAGGACGGCACCTGGGCGAGCGTGAGCAGGTTCTGCACCACGCCGAGGAGGAGTACGCCGGTCAGGGCGCCGAACATGGTGCCCTTGCCGCCGTCCAGGCTGATGCCGCCGATGACCGCCGCCGCCATCACCGTGAAGATCATGTTGTTGCCCTGGTTGGCGCTGATCGCGCCGACGTACCCGGTCTGCATGATCCCGCCGACCGAGGCGAGGACGCCGGCGACGACGGAGACGCCGAGCAGCATCCGGTCGACGCGGATACCGGCGGCGCGGGCCGCCTCCGTGTTGCCGCCGATGGCGTACAGGGCGCGCCCGACGCGGTGGTATTTGAGGATCAGTCCGGCGACCCCGAAGGCGACCGCGGCCAGCCACACCGACAGCGGGACCCGCAGGAAGGTGGAGGTGGCCAGCTGGAAGAACGCGTCGGGCATGCCGAACAGTGTCTTGCCCTTGGTGGCGCCGACCAACAGGCCACGCAGGACGATCAGCATCGCGAGGGTGACGATGAAGGCGTTGAGCTTGAACTTCACCACGAGGATGCCGTTGAAGGCGCCGATGACTCCGCCCACGACGAGGATCGCGACGAGGGCGAGCGCGGCCGACCATTCCGTGCCCCAGCCGGACTGCGCGGACGGCAGCACCAGCAGGGCGCCGACGGCGGGCGCGATGCCGACCACCGACTCCAGTGACAGATCGATCTTGCCGGTGATCAGCACCAGCGACTCGGCGAGGACCACCATCGCGAGTGCCGCCGAGGCGCCCAGGATGGAGATCAGGTTCCGTTCGGTGAGGAACGAGTCGTTGACGATCGCGCCGAGCACCAGGAGCACCAACAAGGCAGGCACGAGGGCGAGTTCGCGGGCCCTGCGGAGCAGTACGGTCTTGGCGGCCCGTGCGTCGGGGACGCGCGCGGAGGTGGGCGACGAGGCCGACGGGGCCTTCGTGTCAGCCATGGTCCACTCCTTCGATGGAGGCGATCAGCTCGTGGTCGTGCCAGCCCGCCGGGTGCTCGGCGACGACACGGCCGTGGAAGAGGACGAGGACGCGGTCGCAGCGGCGCAGGTCGTCGAGTTCGTCGGAGACGACGAGCACGGCGGTGCCGTCCTCGCTGGCGCTGTCCATCCGGGACAGCAGTGACTCCTTGGACTTCACGTCGACGCCCGCGGTGGGGTTGATGAGGACGAGGAGGCGGGGGTCGGAGGCGAGGGCGCGGGCCATGACGACCTTCTGCGCGTTGCCGCCGGAGAGGTCGGAGACGGGCTGTTCGGGGCCCTCGGTGTGGATGTCGAGCCGTTCGATCAGCTCGGTGGCGAAGCCCCGCTTGCGGGCGGCGGAGATGAAGCCGTAGCGGCCGAGCCGGTTCAGGACTGTCATGGTGGTGTTGTCGCCGATGGTCATGCCGGAGACGAGACCCTGCTCGTGCCGGTCGCGCGGGACACAGGCGACGCCCGCCTTGAGCGCGGCCTGCACGTCACCGAACGGCAGCCGCTCACCGTCGAGTTGAGCCGTGCCGCCGGTCGGGGTGTGCAGTCCGGCGAAGGACTCGGCAAGCTCGATCTTGCCGCTGCCGCTGGAGCCGGCGAGGCCGAGGACCTCGCCGCGGCGGACGGTGAGGTCGATGTCCTCGTACGCGTCCGAGGTGAGCCCCCGGGCGTCGAGCAGCACCGGGGCGTCCGCGGCGACGGACTGGTGCGTGCCGGTCCGCTCGGCGATCGACTCCCCCGCCATGGCCTCCACCAGGGCCGTGCGGGGGAGTTCGGCGACCGGCGCGGTGGTGATCCAGCGGGCGTCGCGCAGCACGGTGACCGTCTGGCACACCTCGTACACCTCCTGGAGGTGGTGCGAGATGAACAGGAAGGTGACACCGGACTCCTGGAGCGCGCGCATCCGGGTGAAGAGCCGTTCGATCTCCCGGTTGTCGAGCTGTGCGGTCGGCTCGTCGAGGACGATGAACCGGGCGCCGAAGCTGAGTGCCCGGGCGATCTCGACCATTTGGCGGTCCTCGACCTTGAGGTCGGCGGTGCGGGCCTCCGGGTCGACGTGCACGTCCCAGGTGTCCAGGACCTGCGCCGCCTCGGCCCGCAGCCTGCGCCAGCTGATGAAGCCGCCGCGCCCGACGGGCTGCCGGTTGATGAAGAGGTTCTCGGCGACCGTGAGTTCCGGTACGACGGTGGGCTTCTGGTAGACGCAGGCCACCTTGCGGCGCCAGGCGTCGCGGTCGGTGAGCGCGGGCGCGGGCTCACCGTCGAAGCGGACCTCGCCCTCGTCGGGGGCCTGAAGGCCGGTGAGGATGGTGACGAGGGTGGACTTGCCCGCGCCGTTGCGCCCGACGAGGGCGTGGGACTCACCGGGGAGAACGGTGAGCCGGCCGTCTTGGAGGGCGACGGTGGGGCCGTACCGCTTGGCCACCCCCCGCGCCTCCACCAGTGGGGTGCTCATTTGACCGTGTTGCCCCAGAGCTTGGGGTCGTCGACGTTGTCCTTGGTCACCAGCGGCGCGGGCAGCTGGTCCTCCAGGATGCCGCTGGGCAGCTTGACGATCTCGGAGTCGTGGTCGGTCGGGCCGGTCTTGAACGTCTTCCCCTGCATCGCGGCCTTGATGTAGTACATGCCGTACTTGGCGTACGCGTCGGCAGGCTGGGAGACGGTGGCGTCGATCTCGCCCTTGCGGATGGCGTCGAACTCCTGCGGGATGCCGTCGTTCGAGACGATCGTGATGTGGCCCGCCTGGCCGGATTTCTTCAGCATGCCCTTGGACTTGAGGGTCTGGAGGGTCGGCGCGAGGTAGACGCCGCCCGCCTGCATGTAGATGCCCTTGATGTCGGGGTTGGCGTTCAGCAGGGTGTCGAGCTTGGAGGCCGCGGTGTCGGACTCCCACTTGGCGGGGATCTCCAGGACCTTCAGCTTCGGGTAGTTCTTCTGCACGCAGGTGCGGAAGGCCTCGGAGCGGTCCCGGCCGTTGACCGAGGCCAGGTCGCCCATGATCTGCACGACCTTGCCGGAGGGGATCTGCTTGCCGAGGTACTCGCAGGCCTTCTCGCCGTACGCGACGTTGTTGGCGCGTACGACCATGGCGACCTTGCCCTTCTCGGGCGCCACGTCGACGGCGACCACGGGCACGCCCTTGCGTTCGGCCTGGTCGAGCCCGGCGGCGATCGCGGCGCTGTCCAGGGGGGCCACGACGAGGCCCTTCACGCCCTGGTTGAGCTGGTTGTTGATGTCGGTGATCTGCTGGGACGGGTCGCTGTTGGAGTTGACGGTCTTGAGGGCGTCGACCCCTTCGGACTTCGCCATCTTCGGCACGTAGTCGTTGTAGGACTGCCAGAACGGCGAGGTCAGCAGGGGCAGGATCACCCCGACCTTGCCGGTGCCTCCGCCGCCCGACGACACGGAGTCCTTGGTGCTGCCGCATGCCGCGAGCACGAGGGTCGCGCAGGCGGCCGCAGCCGCCGCACGCACTGCCCGCGACGCAATTCGCGTGTTCCGCACGTTTCTGCCGGCCATCTGACGGCTCCTCGTTGAGCGAGATCGATCGGGGGTGACGGTGCGTGGCCGAGCGTCCCGCTCAACCGGGACGAATATTTATCAGACCACTTCGCCTCCGCAACACCCCCGTGCGCCAAAATTTCCGCGTTATCAGCCGTAGTGGTCCGACCACTCCGGTGGTTAGACTGCGGCGCACCCGGCAACAGGAGGAGACGGCGTGGACGAGTCGGCCCCGCAGAAAGGCACCGTGACGCAGCGCGCCATCGAGCGGATCAAGGCGATGATCGGCGAGGGCCGGCTGGAGCCCGGGCAGCGGCTGCCGACCGAGCGTGATCTCGCCGCCCAGCTGGGCATGTCCCGCAGCTCGATGCGTGAGGCGATCCGCGCGCTCACGGTCCTCGGTGTGCTGGAGGCCCGACACGGCTCGGGCATCTACGTCACCCAGCTGGAGGCCGGGGACCTGCTGGAGACCTTCGGCGTGGTGGCCGACCTCTCGCGCGGGCCGCGGCTGGTCGAACTGCTGGAGGTACGGCGGATCCTGGAGTCGACCGCGACCGCGCTGGCCGCCGCGCGGATCACGGCCGACCAGCTGGCCGAGGTCGAGAAACACCTGCTGGCGATGAACGCGACGGACGACCCGGAGGAGATCCTCGCCCACGATCTGGCCTTCCACCGCGAGATCGCGGCCGCCGCGGGCAACGAGACCATGGCCGCCATCCTGGAGGGCCTGTCCTCGCGCACGTTCCGTGCCCGGGTCTGGCGGGGCTACGAGGAGGAGGGCGCCTTCGAGCGCACGCGCCGCGAGCACGCGGCGATCCACCGCGCGCTGGTGGCCCACGACCCGGAGGCGGCCAGGGCTGCCGCCGCCGCGCACGTGGGCGAAGTGGAGCAGTGGCTGCGGACCCAGCTCACGCAGTAGCCGGATCCGCAGACCGGGAAGGGGTCAGGCACGCGACCGCTCAGGCGCGTGTCAGCCGCAGGGTGACCAGCTCGAAGGGGCGCAGCGACAGGGTGACCAGGTCGCCGTCACGCCGGGGGGTGACCGCATCGGTCAGGGGCCGCTCCAGCAGGTCGGTCACGGTGACGTCCCCGACCTCGAACCCGGCCGTCAGCGTGGCCCCGGTGCGCCCGCCCCGGGACTCGTGGAAGCGTACGACCACATCCCCGCTGCCGTCGTCGGCGAGCTTGACCGCGGTCACCACGACCGCGTCCTGCGCCACCTCCACCAGGGGCGCGACCTCACGTTCGCCGCTCACCCGCCGCTCCGGCAGGTTGATCCGCCACCCCTCGCGCACCGCGTCCCCGATGCCGGCTCCCGGCACCAGCGCGTGCCGGAAGCGGTGGACGCCCTGGTCGGTCTCGGGGTCGGGGAAGCGCGGGGCGCGCAGCAGCGAGACGCGCACGGTGGTGGTCGTACCGGAGTCGCTGTCGCGGACGGTACGGGTCACGTCATGGCCGTACGTCGAGTCGTTGACGAGCGCGACACCCCAGCCCGGCTCCTCCATGTGCACGAACCGGTGGTTGCACGCCTCGAACTTGGCGGCCTCCCAGGACGTGTTGGTGTGCGTCGGCCGGTAGAAGTGCCCGAACTGCGTCTCGGAGGCGTACCGCTCCGCGTGCACGTCGAGCGGGAAGGCGAGCTTCAGGAACTTCTCCGTCTCGTGCCAGTCGACCTCGGTGTCGATGCCGAGCCGCCGCTCCCCCGGCGCGAGCGACAGCACCTGGGTGACCCGCGACGCGCCGAAGGACCGTACGATCCGCACCGACACGCCGTCCTCACCCGGCACGACCTCGTCCGCGTCGACCAGGTCGGTGACCGTGTTGCGGTAGAACTCGTCGACGTCCCAGGCGTCCCACATGTTCGGGAAGTCGGGGTGGATCTGGAGCAGGTTCGCGGCACGTCCCGGGGCGATCGTCTCGCGGCCGGCGTCGATGTCGTACGCGGAGACGACCAGGCCGCGGGCGTCGATCTCGACCCTCAGCAGGCCGTTGTCGAGGACGTGGCCGCCGCCTACGCGCGGCGCGAGCGCCACCTCGCTCGCCGCGGCGGCGGGCAGGGCCCCGCCCGCCGGGACCCCGTCCCTGCGGTGCGGGGCGGAGTTGAACACGAGCTCCGTGCCGCCTTCACCCGCCAGCGCCCGCTGCGCCGCGTCGATGATGCCGGTCAGCTCCTCGGCGACCCGCTCGTACGTCCTGCGCGCCTCCCGGTGCACCCAGGCGATGGACGAGCCGGGCAGGATGTCGTGGAACTGGTGGAGCAGGACCGTCTTCCAGATGCGGTCCAACTCCTCGTACGGGTACGAGAATCCGGTCCGTACGGACGCGGTCGCGGCCCAGAGTTCGGCCTCGCGCAGGAGGTGTTCGCTGCGTCGGTTGCCCTGCTTGGTCTTCGCCTGGCTGGTCAGCGTGGCGCGGTGCAGTTCGAGGTACAACTCGCCGACCCATACAGGGGCGTTCGGGTACTCGGCCACGGCCTTCTTGAAGAACTCCGTCGGGGTCTCCCACACCACGGTGGCGGACCCTTCGAGGTCACGGACCCTGGCCGCCTTGGCGACCATCTCGCGGGTGGTGCCGCCGCCTCCGTCACCCCAGCCGGTGGGGGCGAGGGAGTGCCGGGCGACGCCCTTGTCCTTGAAGTTCCTGGCCGCGTGGGCGAGTTCGCTGCCGCGCATGGAGCAGTTGTAGGTGTCGACGGGCGGGAAGTGGGTGAAGATGCGGGTGCCGTCGATGCCCTCCCACCGGAAGGTGTGGTGCGGGAACTTGTTGGTCTGCGACCACGAGATCTTCTGGGTGAGCAGCCACTTGGAGCCCGCCGCCTTGATGATCTGCGGGAGTCCGGCGGCGAAGCCGAAGGTGTCCGGCAGCCAGGCCTCGTCGTTCTCGATGCCGAACTCGTCGAGGAAGAACCGCTTGCCGTGCACGAACTGACGGGCCATCGCCTCCGAGCCCGGCATGTTGGTGTCCGACTCGACCCACATACCGCCCGCGGGCACGAACCGACCCTCCGCGACCGCCTTCTTCACCCGCGCCCACACCTCGGGCCGGTGCTCCTTCACCCAGGCCCACTGCTGTGCCTGGGACATCGCGAAGACGAACTCGGGCTCGTCCTCGATGAGCGCGGTCATGTTGGAGGTGGTCCGCGCCACCTTGCGGACGGTCTCGCGCAGCGGCCACAGCCACGCCGAGTCGATGTGCGCGTGCCCGACGGCGCTGATGCGGTGCGCGGACGGGACGGCGGGCTCGGCGAGCACCCCGGCCAGCCGTTCGCGGGCAGCGGCGGCGGTCGCGCCCACGTCCTGCAGATCGACCGCGTCGAGCGCCTTCTCCACCGCGCGCAGGATGTCCCAGCGCCGCGCCGACTCCACCGGCAGCTCGGCCATCAGCTCGCCGAGGACCTCCAGGTCGAGCACCAGCTCCCACACGGTCTCGTCGAGGACGGCGAGGTCCATCCGGGTGAGGGTGTACTGCGGCTCGCTGCCCGCGGTCTCCTTGTCGCCCAACTGGGTGGGCAGGAAGGGGTGGTAGTCGAGGATCACCGGGTTGGACGCGGCCTCGACGTGCAGCCGGACCTCCTCGCCGCCCTCGACCGGGGCACCGATGCGCACCCACTGGTTGCGCGGGTTGAGGCCCTTCACCGGAGTGCCGTCGGGCCGGTAGACGAGCCCCTCGCACTGGAAGCCGGGCATGTTCTCGTCGAAGCCGAGGTCCAACAGGGCCTCGACGGTCTTCCCTGCCCACGCCTCCGGGACGGTCCCGGTGACCCGGAACCAGCTGGTGCCCCACGGAGCGCCCCAGCGCGCACCCACCTCGATCGGCTCGGGTGTGGCCGCGAGCCCCTCCGCGACGGGCACCGGCTCACCGGGAGCGTGCCACACCGCGACGTCCAGCGGCACGGACTCGGGGTACACGGCGGGTCGGATGCGCTCGTCGAGGACGCGCTTGAGGCGGGCTTCGACCAGGGTGCGGTCGTCATGCATGGGGTGCTCCGTGGGGTGAAGATGGTGCGGGAAGGTGGTTCTGCTACCAGGTGTGGGTGGTCGTGGCGGCGGTCGAGACGGTGAACAGCTCCCCCACCGCGCGCACTTCGAACCCCCCGGACGACTCGCCCTGCTCGGCGGTGAGACCGCCGACGTAGAACGCGCTCTGGCAGGTGCCGCCGAGGAAGCGGCGCGTGCCGTCGGGGAGCGTCCGGTACAGCTCGTAATGGCGTACTTCGCCGGGGGCGCCCTGCCAGGCGAAGCGCAGGTTGCCGCCGTCGGCGCCGGTGACGCGCAGGTCGGTGGGTGCGGCGGGGGTGAGCACGGCATCGCGGACCGCGAGCCCGCCGAGACGCCAGCGCACCGGACCACTGCTCGCCGTCAGCCGTACGCCCAGCGCGTGCACGGTCCCGCTCAGACCGGTCAGCGGCACCGTGGCGGTCTCCCAGCCGTCGCCCGAGGACGTGAGCGGGAAGTACGTGTACGGGGGCGCCCCGCCCGCCGCGCTCGGCTCGGCGGTGGCGACGGCCAGCTCCACGGCGGCGGCGCCCGCGTCCGTGCGGTAGGTGAGCTCGACCACCGTGTCCCCGGTGAGCGGCAGCCTCGTCGCGTACAGGTCCAGCGTGGTGGGCGCGTCGAGGGCGCCGTCGACGAGCAGGCTGCTTCCGCCCCGCCAGGCGTCCGCGAAGTCGAAGGTGACGCTGGGGCGCTGTCCGCTCGTCCGCACGACCCAGCGGCGGGAGGGCAGCCGGTCCTGGAGGCCGAGGTGGTTCCAGGCCTTGTCCGAGGTGACCTCGCCGTCCTCGTACCACTTCAGCCCGTGGCCGGTGTTGAAGACGGTCGCGAACGGAAGCGAGGCGACCGTCGAGCGGTCGGCGACGGAGACGGCCGGGGCGCGCCAGCTCGCGCTCGTGTTGGGCTTGGAGGGGTCGAGGGAGGAGCCGGTCCAGAACAGGTCGTCGGCGGCGTGGAAGTCGCCGGGGGTGCGGCTAGCGGGCAGGTGGTTGCGGGTCCACTCGGGCCGGTAGAAGCCGAGCGAGGTGACGTGGGCCTTGGCGCTCGGCACGATGGCGTCCCAATTGACGGACGCGCCGGTGCCGTTGGCCTCGACGTCGACGCCCGCCCACAACTCGTAGGGACTGCGCCCGAGTTGCTGAGCCGTCGTCGCGGAGGAGGCCAGGCTGCTCTGCGACCAGCGGAAGTCGACGAACATGGAGTCGGCGGCCTGGAAGAAGGTCTTGTTCTGGTTGTTCAGGGCGCCCTGCCAGCTCACCGAGCCGCTCACGGTCATCGCGTCGTACCAGGTGACGCGCTGGCCCTGAGCCGTTCCGAGCGACTTCAGTTCGTTCATGAAGCCGAGCATGGCGGTGGCGAGCGCGGTGTTCCCGCCGCTGGTCTCCGCGTTGATGAACCAGCCGTCGAAGCCGTACGCCGCCGCCACCGCGACGAATTGCGCGGCGAGCGGGTAGTGCCCGGTGGAGTCCTTCTGCACCAGGTCGCGGGTCCACTGGAGCTGTCCGCCGTAGGCGACGGGCGGCAGGAAGACGTTGCCGAGGACGGGCACGCCGTGCCGGTGGGCCGCGTCGACGATCGGGGCGTTCGGCGCGAGGATCAGGCCCTCGCCCGCCGAGCCGCCCCAGAAGACGAGTTCGTCGAGGTACGCCCAGTGGGTGAGGGCGTAGTAGTCGGCGGTGGCGGCGCCCTGCGCGGGGTTGCTCGACGTGGGGCCGAAGGAGACGAGGGACTGGATACGGGCCTGGCCGCTGCGGGCGGTCGTGTTGGCCGGGGTCGGAGTGAAGCGGGCGGCGAGCGGCACGGTCGACGCGTTGAACGCCAGGTCGGCGTCGGTGGCGGCGCTCCATGCCTTGAGACTGCGCCAGGTGATGCCGGTGCCGGGAGTGCCCGAGGGCAGCGAGTCGGGGTACCAGTAGGAGGCGTACGGGGGTGCCGCGGTCGCGGCGGCCTTCGTCGCCGCGGCGGCGGGCAGGCCGGGCAGGGCGGGCAGCAGCGCGGCGGTCGCGCCGGCGAGCAGGACGGTGCGTCTGGTGGGGTTCACGAGCGGGCTTCTCCTTGTGGGATGGGGAGTACCTGATCGGGACTGACGACTTCGGTGATGCCGCGCGCGGCGAGGTGTTCCTTGTCGTCCGCGCGCGCGTCGAGGACGGTGGTGGGGCGGGCGCCGTCGGCGGTGAGCCGGAAGAACGCCTCGAAGACGGGGCCGCCCGGGGCGCAGAGCGAGCGGACGGCGGGGTCGGCGGGGACGATCAGCGCCGTGGTGCGGGGGGCGGGCCTGTGGTGGTGCTCGCGGGCGGCCCGGGCCAGCGTCCGCGCGCTGTCCTTGGGACGCCGGTCGTTGGTCAACAGGCCGAGCCCGTATTCGAGTTCGGGGAAGTCGGCGAGGTCGCGGGAGACGTCGTGGGAGCACCACCAGGTGATGCCCCACAGGTCGGGGCAGTCCAGCGCCGCCGCGACGGTGGCCTCGGTGAAGGCCGCGGCATGCTCGGGCGGGATCAGGGGGGCGGGTGCGCCGACCTCCTGGAGCCAGACGGGCCGGTGCGGGTCGTCGGCCCATGCCTTGCTCAGCTCGATCAGATACGCGGCGTGGTGTTCGGTCGGCACGGAGGTACGGCCGTGCCGCTGGGCGGTGCCGTTGAAGACCCAGGAGTGTACGGCCGTGACGGCGCCGCGGCGGGCGGCCTGGCCCGGGGTGAACGGCATGTCGTCCTGGTACCAGGTGGCGTCGTACTCGGCGTGCAGATGCAGCCTGCCGGGGGCGCCCTCCTCGCAGGCGGCGAGCATCCGCTCCAGCCAGTGGTCGATCTGGGCGCTGCTCGCCCGGTCGGGGTCCGGATGGGGCGGGCCCGCCGAGAACTGGTTGACCTCGTTGCCGAGCGTCATGCCGATGAAGTGCGGGCGGTCGGCGAGGGCCGCGGCGAGCGTACGCAGATAGGCCGCCTGGCCGTCGAGGACCTCCGGGTCGGTGAACAGGTTGCGCCGGTGCCAGGTCCGCGTCCACGCGGGCAGGAAGTCGAAGCTCGACAGGTGCCCCTGCAGACCGTCCACGTTGACGTCGAGCCCCCGCTCTCCGGCCGCGTCGACGAGCTGGAGCAGCTGCTCGACGGCGCGCGGGCGGATCAGCGCGCGGTTGGGCTGGAAGTAGGGCCACAGCGGGAAGACCCGGATGTGGTCGAGGCCCAGCGCGGCGATGGAGTCGAGGTCGGCGCGTACGGAGTCGAGGTCGAAGTCGAGCCAGTGGTGGAACCACCCTTCGCTGGGCGTGTAGTTGACGCCGAAGCGCACGGCAGAAGGCATGCAGGATCCTTGCGAAGCGAATCGGGACAGGGGGAGGTCAGCCCTTGACGGCGCCCTCCCCCACCCCGCGGAAGAAGTACCGCTGCAGGCAGGCGAAGAGGGCGATGAGCGGCGCCACGGCGATGACCGTGCCCGCGGCGACGAGCCGTTCGTCGTTGGCGAAGGTGCCGTGCAGATAGTTGAGGCCGATGGTGAGGGTGAACTTCGAGGGGTCGCTGAGCACGATGAGCGGCCACAGGAAGTCGTCCCAGGCGCCCATGAAGGCGAAGATCGCGGCGACGGCGAGCGTGCCCTTCACCGAGGGCAGCGCGATCCGCAGGAACCGCTGCCAGGTGTTCGCACCGTCCACGAAGGCCGCCTCCTCGATCTCGTAGGGCAGATTGAGGAAGGCGTTGCGCATCAGCAGGACGTTCATCGCGCCGATGCTGCCGGGCAGGACGACCCCGATGAGTGTGTTGTTCAGGCCGAGCTCTCGCATGGTGGTGAACTGGGCGATGATGATGCCCTCGACGGGGACCAGCATCGCGAGGATGAACACGAGGGTCGCCACGCGCCTGCCCCGGTAGCGCAGGCGGGCCAGGGCGTAGCCCGCGAGGGCCGAGCCGACGCAGTTGGTGACGACGTTGGCGCCCGCGACCTTCAGGGAGTTGAAGGCGTAGTCCCAGACGGGGATGGTGTCGGCCACCCGCTTGTAGTTGTGCAGCGTGGGATCGCCCGGCAGGAACTTCGGCGGTGAGCTGAAGATGTCCTCGGTCGGGCCCTTGAGCGAGGTGGACAGCTGCCACAGGAACGGGCCGACGGTCAGGGCGAGGACGGCGAGCAGCAGCAGGTAGCGCAGGGCGAGTTCCCAGCCGCGGACACGGCGGCCGTGCTCGTCGGTGATACGGCGGCGACGGGGCCCGCGCTCGGCCGGCGGACGCCGCTCGACGTCGCGCTCCTTCTCCAGCACGCTCACGCGTCCTTCTTCCCGCACGCTCACACGTCCTCCTTCCGGCGCGCTCACACGTCCTCCTTGCGGTCGGCGCGCAGCACGAGCAGCATCAGCGCGACGGTGACGACGAAGACGACGACCGAGATGGCTGAGGCGTAGCCGACCCGGCCGGTCAGTCCGGTGCCGGTGCGCTGGACGAGCATGACGAGGGTGGTGTCCTCGCCCGCCGGGCCGCCGTCCGGACCCGCCATCAGGTACACCTCGGAGAACACCTTGAACGCGGCGACCGAGGAGAGCGCGGCGACCAGCACCATGGTGGAGCGGACGGCGGGCACGGTGACCGTGAGGAAGCGCCGGACCGCGCCCGCGCCGTCGACCGAAGCGGCCTCGTGCAGCTCGCGTGGCACATTGGCGAGCGCCGCCAGATAGATGATCATGTAGTAGCCGAGGCCCTTCCAGACCGTGACGGCCATGGCGCTCAGCAGGAGCAGCCACTGATCGCTGAGGAAGCCGACCCTGCCGACGCCGATCGACTCCAACAGCGAGTTCACCAGGCCGCGTTCGTCCAGGAGCCACACCCAGATCAAGCCGACCACGACGATGGACGCGACCACCGGGGTGTAGAAGGCCGACCGGAAGAAGGTGATCCCGGGGATGTTCTTCTGGACCAGCAGCGCGAGCAGCAACGGCAGCAGGACGAGCGCGGGGACGACCCCGAGGACGTACAGCGTGCTGTTGCGCAGCCCGATCCAGAACATGTCGTCGTGCAGCAGCTCGCGGAAGTTGGCGAGGCCCACGAATGTGCCCGGGATCAGGGTGCGGCGGTCGGTGAAGGCGTTGACCACGGTCGAGACGAACGGATAGAGGATGAACACGCCCACGACCAGGAGGCCGGGAGCCGCGAACAGCCAGGGGCTGGTCGGCAGTTGGCGCCGTACCCGGGCGGTGCTGGAGGAACTCGCCATGGCCCCGCTCAGCCCTGCTGCTTGAGCAGCGTGTCGCAGGCTTTGACAGCGTTGTCAAGAGCCGTCTTGGGGCTCTCCTTGCCCTGCAGGGCCTTCGCGACCTCGTTGCGCAGCGCGGTCTTCATCTGCTCGCTGAAGAGGACCGGCGTGTAGTTGACCGCGTTCTTCAGGGACTTGGCGGCGGCGATCCGCACGCGGGTCTCGTCGGTGCCGTCCTCCTTGGTGAAGTACGGGTCGTCGAGCGAGCCCGCGGTACTCGGGAAGATCGCGACCTTCTTGGCGAAGGACATCTGGTTCTGCGCGTCGGTGACGAAGTGCGCGAAGGCGACCGAGGCGGGAGTGTGCTTGGTGCGCGAGTTGACCATCACGCCCATCACGTACATGTTCACCTTGCCGGTGCTGGTGATCTGGTCCGTGATGCCGATGTTCTTGTAGAGGTTCGGGGCCTGCTTCTTGAAGTTTCCGAGGTCCAGGGCGCTGCCGGGGTTCATCGCGACGGCCTCGGTGAGGAACTTCTTGCCCGAGGACTCCGGGGTCGCGGTCAGCGCCTGCGGGTCGAGCGCCTTCGCGTCGTACAACTCCTTGTACTTGGTGAGGAGTTCGACTCCCTTGGCGTCGTTGAAGGCGAAGGCGGTGCCTTCCGTGTTCATCAGCTCGACGCCGTAGCGGCCGAAGTCCTCGATGGTGGGCACGTTGGCGAGCGTGGCGACCTTGCCGTCGCTCTTCTTCGCCAGCTGCAGGGCGTCGGCGAAGAGTTCGTCGTACGTCGTCGGCGGCTTGGAGGCGTCGAGGCCGGCCTCCTTGAAGAGGGACTTGTTGTAGAAGAGCGGGCCGGTGTTGAGGTACCAGGGGAAGGCGTACGTGCCGGTCATACCCGGTATCTGGTGGCTGGCCCAGGCGCCGTCCAGGTACTCCTTCTTGTACTGCGCGGCGGACTTGTCGAGGTCGAGGGCGAGGCCCGCCTTGGCGAGCGGGGCGACGAGGTCCGGCGAGACATTGACGACGTCGGGCAGGGTGCCGCCGGCCGCGTCCGCGCTGATCTTGTCGGCGTAGCCCTCGGCGGGCTGGTCGACCCACTTCACATGGGTGCCGGGGTACTTCTTCTCGAAGTCGGCGATCACGCCCTCGAAGTACGGCTTGAAGTTGGCCCTCAGGTTCCAGGTCTGGAAGGTGATGTCGCCCTCGACCTTGCCGGAGGCGTCCGTCGAGCCACTGCCGTCACTCCCGGAGCCGCAGGCGCTCAGCGGCAGGAGAACGGCGACGGTGGCAGCGGCGGCGAGAGCTCTGCGGGAGATGCGCACGGATGGGGCTCCTCTTGCAGCAGGGGTAACGGTGCCGGGGCAGACCTTGCAGCCAACTCGCCGGGCAAGTCAATGGATTTGGCTCAGCTAAATTCATTAGTGCCACAACATGGCTGGTCACAGACGTTCCCCCAGCCTCTTGCAATCGATCACTAATGCGCTTTAGATTGCCTCAGCTCAAGCGCATTAGTACACCAGCTCAGCAGAACGGGGAACAGGGTTGCCAGCCAAGCGGTCACCCGCGCGCCGACCGACGATGAAGGACATCGCACAGCGCGCCGGGGTCTCCGAGAGCGCGGTCTCCTTCGCGCTCAACGACCGGCCCGGGGTCTCCGAGATCACCCGCGACCGGGTCCGTCGCGTGGCCGAACAGCTGGGCTGGCGGCCGAGTACGGCGGCGCGCCAGCTGTCCGGCGAGGGCGCGGCGACGGTCGGTCTCGTGGTGGCCCGTCCCGCCGACACCCTGGGCGTGGACTCGTTCTTCCTGCAGCTGATCTCCGGCATCCAGGAGGTGCTGGCCGAGCGTCATCTCGGCCTGCTCTTCCAGGTGGTGGAGGACGTGGCCGACGAGTGCGGGGTCTATCGGCGCTGGTGGGCCGAGCACCGCGTGGACGGAGTGATGGTCGTCGACCCGCGGACCGACGATCCGCGTCCGGACCTCCTCGAGGAGCTGGGTCTGCCCGCCGTGGTGATCGGCGGCGTACCGGACGCGGGGCACCCGGGGATCTCCACCGTCTGGGCGGACGACGCGGGCGCGATGGCCGCGGTGGTGGACGAGCTGTACGCGCTCGGCCACCGCCGGATCGTGCACATCGCGGGCCTGCCGGGGCTCGCCCACACCGAGCGCCGGATCCGCACCCTGCGCGCGGAGGCCGAGCGGCGGGGTCTGACGGAGGTGCGCTCGGTCCCCACGGACTACTCGGACGCGGAGAGCGCCGCCGTCACCCGCCGCGTCCTGGAGAGCGGCACCCCGCCGACAGCGCTGGTCTACGACAACGACGTGATGGCCGTCGCCGGCGTCGCCGCCGCCACGGAACTGGGCTTCCTGGTGCCGGGCGACGTCTCGGTCGTCGCCTGGGAGGACTCGCCCCTGTGCCGCATGGTCAAACCCTGGCTGTCCGCCCTCTCCCGCGACACCGTCCAGTTCGGCCGCACGGCCGCCCAGGAACTCACCGCACTACTGGACGGCGGTCCGGCCCGGACGGTGCAGGTACCGGTGCCGCGGCTGATCGAACGGGAGAGTACGGGGCCCTGCGGGGCTTGAGAGGGTGAGGGGCGGACGCGGAGCCGGAGACGCTGAGAGGTGGACGCCGTGTGGGGCGTCCACCCCCCGTACGCGTCAGGTCCGTGAGCGATGCAGGGCGAACTCCGCGATCCGCGCGGTCTGCCGCGACCGCGTCACCCGAAGGCGCCAGTGCCGGGCCCGCACGGGCGCGGGGAGCAACAGGATCCGGCTCGCTCCGATCGTGCCCGCCCCGGCCACCCGGCTCCAGGCGCCCGCTCCGTACGCCTCGACCACGAAGCTCTCCACCTGCTGGCCGTGCCGGATGTCCTCGGCGAGCCGGATCCGGTCCACCTCGTGCTCCGTACCGAGGTCGACGGTGAAGACCCCCGGGGAGGAGCGGACCACGGCCCCGCGCCCCAGGTCCTCCGGCAGCTCCCGGTCCACGCGTTCGCGGAACTCGCGCAGCCGCACCACGTCGGCGGCCGGCAGCAAGCCCTGCGTGTCGGGTGGGACGTTGAGCAGCAGCACCGAGTTGCGGCCGACCGAGCGGAAGTAGATGTCGGTCAACTCGTCCACGCTCTTGGGCTGTTGGTCGGCGTGGTAGAACCAGCCGTCGCGGATGGACACATCGCACTCGGCCGGCCACCACTGGAGATAGTCGGCCACCGGCCGGGCCGCCACGAGGGCGGCTCGGCTGCCTTCGTCGGGTGCGTCGTAGGCGAGCGCGTAGTCCGTGCGGCCGTTGTCCTTCTCCGTGACCGGTACGACGCTCCACTCGTCCTCGCGGGCGAGCCCGCCCTCGTTGCCGACCCAGCGCACATCGGGCCCGGACACGGCGATCGAGGCGTCGGGGGCGAGGGCCCGGACCAGCGCGTACCAGCTGTCCCAGTCGTACTTCTCCACCTTGTCGGGCGGAATGCGGCCCTGCGCTCCGTCGAACCACACCTCGTCGACGGGTCCGTACTCGGTGAGCACTTCGTAGAGCTGGTTGAGCATATGGGCGCCGTAGTCGGTGGCGTCCAGCGTGAACGTCCTCGGGTTCGTACGGTCGTCGCCGTCGACGAGCGTCGGGATGGTGCGTTCCGTGCGCGCGCTGCCGTTGGCGTACACACCGTGCAGGTACTGGTTCTCGTCGGCCGGTGAGATGTAGACGCCGACCTTGATCCCGTGGCGGCGCATCGAGTCGGCGAAGGAGCGCAGCACGTCGCCCCGCCCGCCGCGCCAACTGCTCGACGCCACCGAGTGGTCGGTGTAGCGCGACGGGTGGAGGACGAACCCGTCGTGGTGCTTGACGGTGAGGATGGCGAGCTCGAAGCCGCCGTCGCGCAGGGCGCGGGCCCACTGGTCGGTGTCGAGCCCGACGGGCTGGAAGACGTCCGGGTCCTCGTCTCCGGTGCCCCATTCCAGGCCGGTGAAGGTGTTCACGCCGAAGTGCAGGAAGGCGGTGCGTCCGAGGTTCTGCCAGGCGATCTGCCGTGCGGTGGGCCGGACTTGGGAGGCCTTGCGGACCAGGTCGTCCTCGGTGTCGGAGGAGCTGACGGGGATGCGGGAGGGAGCTTCGCCGGGGGCCGCGAGGGCGACGGATGTGCCGGTGGACGCGACGAGGGCGGTGGATGCCAGGACGAAGAGGCGTCTGGAGATGGCCATGGGGCGGGGGTCTCCTCACATCAGTGGATGGTCAACTGCCAGACGGACGGCGGCTCTTAGTCCGGTGGGTACTGGAGGAGCCGCCCTTCGTCCGTCACGTGCACCGCCATCCGTGTGATCGCGTTGACGAGCCGGTATCCGCCGCCGCGCACCGGCTCCAGCTCCCAGCGCTGCAAGGTGTCCGCGGCGACACACGGCGCTTCGGTCACCTCGACACCGGGGTCCAGAGGCACGTTCAGCGTGAGCTTTCCGCCGCTCACCTCCAGACAGCCGCCGCTCGTCGTGGACCGCAGGGTCACATAGCCGTCCGCGGTCCGCCGGACCTTGAGATCGGCGGTCGCGGCCCCACCGCGGAAGGTGTACGTCCCCTCGGCCACCGGCACGCTGGTCAGGTCCCGCCACCCGGGCGCGTGCCCCACGGCCGCACCGCGCGCGGTGAACTCGGCGTACGTCGGGTCGGGGTGCGCCGAGCCCCAGGTGACCTGGGCGATGTGCCGCAGGGCCGGGTCCATGGCCGTCGCGACCTCGTTCTCGGTCTCCCCACGCCCGTTGTCCGGCCAGAGGCTGATCTTCGCCCCGGTGACGCCCTCGCGCGAGGCGAGCTTCTCGCCCTCGAAACTGCGCGGGTCCCAGCTCTGGTCGTACAGCGCCTTCGTGTCGGTGTGGAAGCCGCCGCGGACGAGATAGAGGGAGTAGGCGGCGTTCATCAACGGATAGCCCTGGGAGATGAGTTGGCTGGGTTTCGTCGCCACGTTCAGCCAGTGCTCGACCGTCGTGCCGGCCGTGACGGGCACGGTGTTGGCCCCGGTGAGACCGTCGTTCCAGATGCGCAGCTTCTTGCCCTTGGCCGCCGCGTAGGCCTGGACGCGGTTGACGAAGTCGATGAACGCGTCCTGCGGGGTGGCGTTCGCGCCGTACCTGGCCCGTGCGTAGGCGAGGATCTGCGGGTACTTGGCGAAGTCGGAGCCGAGCATGTACTCGTCGGCGCCCATGTGCCAGGACCCGGACGTGAACACCTGTGCGTACTCGTCGATCAGGCTCGTGTAGTACGTGAAGGCCGCGTCCTGTGTGATGTCGAGCCGGGCGGGCTGCTTCACGCCGTCGGTGTCGGTGAGCTGGAGGTCCGGGCGGTTCTGGATCCAGGGGTCCATGTGCCCGGGCGAGTTGATCTCCGGGACGATCTCGACGTGGTACTTCTCGCCGAGGGCCACGAGCCGGCGTATCTCGTCCTTGGTGTAGTAGCCCCAGGCGTTGGCCTCGGGGTGAGCGTCGCTCTTCACCTTCAGTTCGAGCAGCAGCTGGTTGAGCTTGTGGTACGCCATGTCGCGTACGAGGTTCTCCAGCCAGGCCGTCGAGATGTGGACGTAGCAGGCGCAGACGCCGACGCCGCGTTCCTTGTACTGGGGCACGTCGACCGTGCTCCCGGCGGGCACGCGGTCGCTCTGGGCGAGGAGTTGGAGGAGGGTCCGGGTGCCGTAGAAGGCACCGGTCTCGGCGGCGGCGGTCACCAGCAGGCTCTTGCCCGCGCGCAGTTCGTAGCCCTCCGCGCCGAGCCGCGACGACGAGGCGTCGACGCCGATCACGATGTCACCCGCGTGCGCGCCCTGCCGTACGACGGGAACGGTGCCGTGGCCCGCCGCGCGCAGATCGTCGGCGAGAGTGTCCGCGACCCGGCGTGCCGCGGGGTCGCGCGCGACGATGCGCGAGCCGGGGCCGAAGGAGTAACTGCCTTGTTCCGGTGTCCAGTTGGAGAGGGCGGGGACCGTGACGGGAGGCACCTCAGCCGTCCCCACCTGCGCCGTTCGCGCCAGCGCCGGGACCGGTGTCGCGAGCGTCAGCAGCAGCGCCACCACGCAGCCGACGACCCTCCGCGTCCACCTGCTCCGAACGGACCGTGGGGCGCGTGGGTCAGCCATGCCATTCCACCTTGAACACCCACACGTACTGCCCCGCCTTGCGGGCCGCTTCCGGCACGTCGACGACCAGCGACCCGCCGCTCACCGTCCAGGTCAGCGGCCGGTCGTGACCCAGCATCGTCACCTTGTCCCCGCCGCGGATGGGCACCGGCGCCTCGACGGTCAGTGTGGCGCCGGGCTCGGTCAGCGAGTGGATGTAGAACGACTCGTTCTGGCGGACCGTGAACCGCAGGTCCTCGCCGAGCTGCGCCATCCGCGACCAGTACGTGGTGTCGTAGATCGCCTCGCCGTTGGTCCTGAGCCAGCGGCCGGTCTCGCGCAGCCGGGTCTGCATGATCTCCGGGATGGTGCCGTCCGCGCGGGGGCCGATGTCCAGCAGGAAGTTGCCGTTCTTCGACACGATGTCGACCAGGCTGTGGACGACCTCCTCGGCGGTCATGTAGGCGGCGTCGGGCGTCGCCTTGTTGTAGCCGTAGCTGAAGGGGTCGAGTCCCCGACTCGACTCCCACTTCGCGACGACCGTGTTCTCGTACGTCGTGTACTCGGGGGTGGTGAAGTCGTGGAAGCCGATGCCCGAACGGTTGTTGACGGTCACCTCGTACGGCTTGGGTCTGCTCTTGCCGTGGTTGAAGTACTCGGCGAGGACATGGAGGCTGTCGTTCGCGCCGCCGATGTCGCACCAGATGAGGGACGGGTCGTAGCCGTGGATCAGTTCCAGCATCTGCGGGGCCTGATAGTCCTTCACAAAGTCCTTGCCCGCGGTGTATCCGGTGTACGGGAGCGGCTCCAGGGTGTACGGGTTGCGCGGGGCGTGGCCCATCCACGGGTTGTCGGGGTTGAACCACTCGGGCATGGAGAAGTACAGGCCGCGGTGCAGCTCGGGCGTGAACTTCTTCGAGGCGTCGAAGAGTTCACGGATCAGATCGCGCTTCGGGCCCATCTTCACGGCGTTGCGGTCGGAGACCTTGGTGTCCCACAGGGCGAAGCCCTCGTGGTGCTTGGAGGTGAGCACGTGGTACTGGGCTCCCGCGTCACGGAAGAGTTCCACCCAGGCCCGGGGGTCGAACCTCTCCGCCGTGAACATCGGGATGAAGTCGTCGTAGGCGAAGTTCTCGCCGTATGTGTCCCGGTGGTAGGCGTACACCGCGTTGTCCGGGCTCTGCAGGTGGTTCCAGTACCACTCGGCGTACTGCTTGCCGACCGGTGACCAGGCGGGCACCGAGTAGACACCCCAGTGGATGAAGATGCCGAACTTGGCGCGGTGGAACCAGTACGGGGCCTGGTGCCCGGCGAGAGAGCTCTCGGTGGGCTGGTAGTCGGGCACGCCGAGGGTCAACTCGCGCCCGGCGGAGGTTACTTGCTGGCCGCGTCCGGTGACGGTCACCTTTCCGGGGCGCGCGGTGCCCGGTGCCGTGCCCACGCGGTTGCGGATGCCGACCCGGACGCGCGCCTGCTCGCCGGGGTCGAGGCGGATGACGTGCGCGGGCTCGACGGTGCGGGCGCCCGGCACGTCGACGCCGACCGACACCCGGTCACCGGCGAGGACGGCGACCGTGCCCGCGTTGACGACCGTGGCCTCCACGCTCTGCGCGCCGCTCGATTCCAGCAGGGAGAAGGTGGAGTGCGCGTCCCGCAGGGCCAACGCCCGGCCCTGCGCGGCCGGTTGGAGGGAGAGGGCGAAGAGGTGGAGGGAGGCCTTGCCGGCCTCGGCGGGGTTGGTGGTCGGCAGGGTGAGGGCGACCGCCTCGCGCTGGGGGTCGATCCAGACCTCGGCCGTGCCGATCCCCACGCCGTGCTCGTCCTTCGTGCCGTCCGGCCGGTAGCGGTACGGGGCCGACAGCGACCCGCCGGTCGCGTACCAGTCCGCGCCGCCGAGCCCGGCGGTGGTCGTCGAGCCGTCGGCGTAGTGCACGGTGGCCCGGCCCGAGGCGTCGCCGTAGCTGCCCGCGGTGAGGAAGTGGGCCGAGAGATAGCGTCCGCTCGGGAGGTCGATGCGCTGGCCGAGGGCCACCACGTTGTTCCGGGCGCCCGCGGCGGCGGAGGGGAAGACGAACGCGATGCCGTCCACCTCGACGGGGCCCGCCGGGAGCTCCTCGCCGGGGAACGTGTACCCCGAGCCGTCGAAGCTGCCGCCGGGGGCGGCCGCCGTGTCGATGCCGTCGTTGTCGGTGTACGCGTCAAGCGGCACGGGGATCGGGTCGGGGACGGGAACCCACTGTCCGTGCTGCTCGACCGCCCGTTGCGCTTCGGCCGTGGCCGCGAGGGGAAGAGTGGCCGCGACGGCCACTCCGGCCGCGGCGCCCAGAACCTGACGTCTTGGATACGTGCTCATAGCGGCTCCAATTCATCGGATGTTTGATGATTGAGGCGCCACCAGATCCTGTCAATGGGGCGGGTAGGTGCGAAAGTTGAGCAAGTGATCGGATGATCTGCGACTCTGCGGAGATATCGGACAAGCGTGAGCGCGAAAGTCCAAGAAGACCGATCCGAATGTCCAAGGGCGATGGCTCCCGACGCGGCACCCCGCCGCCGGGCACAGTGCTCCTCGTACTCGCTAGTAATCCCCTGTCCCCGAGGAGCACCCGTGACCAGCTGGGTCGGCCGGACCGCCACCGAGATCGCCGCAGCCGTACGCGAGAAGCGGGCCACGCCCCGCGAGGTGGTGGCCGACCACCTCGCGCGGATCGACCGGCTCGACGCGCGCGTGGGTGCCTTCCGTGTCGTACGGTCCGAGGCGGCCCTCGCGGAGGCCGACGAGTTGGCCGGCCGCGCGGACCTGGCCGAACTCCCCCTCGCGGGGGTGCCCGTGGCCGTCAAGGACAACCTCGCGGTGCGCGGCGAGGCGAACCGCAACGGCTCCGCCGCGACCGCGGACACCCCCGCCGATCACGACCATCCGACGGTGGCGCGGCTGCGCGCGGCGGGCGCCGTGGTCGTGGGTCTCACCAACGTGCCCGAGCTCTGTGTCTTCGGCACCTCCGAGGGTGTGCACGGCACGGCCCGCAACCCCTGGGACACCTCGCGCACGGCGGGCGGCTCCTCGGGCGGCAGCGCGGCCGCGGTCGCCGCCGGGATGGTGCCGATCGCGCTGGGCAACGACGGGATGGGTTCGCTGCGCATCCCGGCCGCCAACTGTGGCATCGTCGGCCTCAAGCCGGGCCATGGCACGATCCCGGCGGGCATCGGTCACGGCGACTGGTTCGGCATGTCGGAGAACGGGCCGCTCGCCACCACGGCCGAGGACGCCCGCCTTATGTTCGCGGTCCTGTCGGACACCGAGGCGATACGCCCCTCGGGGAACCTCGTCCGCAAGGTGGCCGTCTCCGTGCGCAGTCCGCTGGTCGGTGTGGGTGTCGGCCGCCCGTACGCGAACGCGGCCCGGGAGGCCGCGGAGTTGCTGGCCGGGGCGGGCCACGAGGTGCGGCCCGCCGACCCGCCGTACCCCTACTGGCTGGGCACCGCCGCACTGATGCACTGGACAGCGGGCACGGCGGTCGACGCCGAGGACCTCGACCCGCGCCGGCTGGCCCGGCGGACTCGGGTGCACGCCACCGTGGGACGCCGCTTCGTGGCCGGGGTACGCACGGGTGAGCGCCGCGAGCAGCTGCGCGCGCGTCTGGAGCCGTTCTTCGCGGAGCACGACGTGCTGCTCACCCCGGCCCTGGCCCGGCGGGGGCCGGCCGCCGCACCGTGGCACGAGCGGGGCTGGCTGCGCAATGTGCTGGTCAACACCAACTACTCGCCACTGACACCGCCGTGGAACCTCACCGGGTGGCCCGCGATGGCGGTGCCGTTCGCGACCCTGCCGAGCGGGGCCCCGGCAGCCGTACAGCTGGTCGGACGCCCCGGATCCGAGCTCGAACTCCTGGAGCTGGCGGGTCAGTTGGAGGAACTGCGGCCGTGGCGGCGGACGGCGCCACTGAGCTGAGGAGCGCGGCGACACCCGCTAGGAGCGCGGGGGCTTCACAGCGCCTTGTACATGATGTGCAGTCCCACCCGCCCGTGCCGGGGGTGCTCGTAGGCGTCCGGCACGGTGCCGAGGATCGTGAAGCCGAGCGCGGTCCACAGCTTGACGGCCGGATTGGTCTCCACGACGGCGTTGAAGACCATGCCCCGGTAGCCGTCGGCCTTCGCCGCGGCGAGGATGTGCTCGGCGAGCGCGCGCCCGATGCCGAGCCCGGCGTGGTCGGGGTCGACCATGAATCCGGCGCCCGCGACGCGGGCGGCGGGGCCGCCGTAGTTGGGGGTGACGTAGGCCGAGCCGACGACCGCTCCGGTGGCGTCCTCGGCGACGTACACACGCTTGCCCGGTGCCATCCACAGGGCCCGGGCCGCCTCCTCGGAGGTGCCCGGGTCCCAGGTGTAGGTCTCACCCGCGGCGACGATCCGGTGCCAGAAAGGCCAGATCCGCGGCCAGTCGTCGGCCGCGGCTTCTCTGATCAGCATGGACGTGAGTCTGGCACGCCCATGCCGTCAGCGATCGCGATGAGTCCCGCCGCGAGCGGGTCAGTCCACGCTGGGCAGGATGTGGGGCTCGGCGAGGTCGTCCTCGTACCCCGCCAGGCGGATCGGGGCGGACCTGGCCCACACGTCGAGGCTGCCGAGCTTCTTCTCGGCCCGGCCTCCGCGCTCCGTGCGTTCCTTGGGGCGCTGATCGCGATTCGTCTTCTCCGGTGTCACCGCGCACTCCTTATGTGTCGGGTCACCCTCGGGACGTACAGGGCCAGTCTGCTTCCGGTCGCCTGACATCCCCTCGGGTCTGAGTCGAAGGCAGTTAAGGACGCGGTGGCGCCGGTAACTCGTGTGAGAGCAGTCCGTGGTGACCGGCTGTCCCGGGACGGACCTTGGGTGTGGGTGGAACCCCTGCAGGCTGTCCGTCCGGTACAGGGTAACCAAATGAGCGGGTGCCCGCTCGATGGGGCTGAAAACACGAGGTAACCGTCTTGGGTCGATCAGCGTCCATCGGCCCTCGATCTGGGTCTATTTGGTGATGTGTCCCTCCTCGCGCACCACCCGTCCGGCGTAGCGCCACACCTCCCGTGACCAGGGCGGGAAGGCTCAACCCGGCGCCCGGACAGGGGCAATGGGCCGGCCCGCGGAGCCCTGGCCTCCCCTTGGCGCGGCCCCCCGAAGTCTTTGCGGAACCTTGAACCGGGGTGTGACCCGCCCGGCCGCCACACGGCATCTGATACCCCTAGGGGGTATAGTCCCGCATGAATCGGGGAAGCCGGATGGGAAAGAGTGAGGCCGATGCACGCGATCCTGCACGCACTGTCCATCACCGGGTCGATGACCTGGGAGATCACCTGGGCGCTGATCCTGGGATTCGGCCTCTCCGCCGTCGTCCAGGCCGTGGTGCGCCGCGCGACGATCGTGCGGCTGCTCGGTGACGACCGGCCGCGGACCCTCACGCTGGCCGCGGGGCTCGGTGCGGCGTCCTCGTCCTGTTCGTACGCGGCCGTCGCGCTGGCGCGCTCACTGTTCCGCAAGGGCGCGAACTTCACCGCGGCGATGGCGTTCGAGATCGCCTCCACCAATCTGGTCGTCGAACTCGGCGTGATCCTCGCCCTGTTGATGGGCTGGCAGTTCACGGTCGCCGAATTCGTCGGCGGCCCGATCATGATCGTAGTGCTGGCCGTGCTCTTCCGGATCTTCCTGCGCGAACGACTGCTGCGCGAGGCCCGAGAGCAGGCGGAGCGCGGGCTTGCCGGGTCGATGGAAGGGCATGCCGCGATGGACATGTCGATCCAGACGGAGGGCTCGTTCGTGCGGCGGCTGCTCTCGCGCGACGGCTACACCTCCGTCGCACACGTGTTCGTCATGGAGTGGGCGGCGATCCTGCGCGACCTGGTGATCGGTCTGCTGATCGCGGGCGCGATCGCGGCCTGGGTGCCCGACGCGTTCTGGCAGTCCCTCTTCCTGGACGGCCATCCGCTCGCCGCGAAGCTGATCGGCCCCCTGGTCGGCCCGCTCGTGGCGATCGCCTCGTTCGTCTGCTCCATCGGCAACGTGCCGCTGGCCGTCGTGCTGTGGAAGGGCGGGATCAGCTTCGGCGGTGTGGTCGCGTTCATCTTCGCCGACCTGCTGATCCTGCCGATCCTGAACATCTACCGGAAGTACTACGGACTCCGGATGACCGGCTTCCTCCTGATCACCTTCTACGCCGCCATGGTGCTCGCCGGATACGCCGTGGAGTTCCTCTTCGGCGGCCTCGGGCTCATCCCCGACCAGGCCGACGCGACGATCCCCATGGAGGGCGTCTCCTGGAACTACACGACCTGGCTCAACATCGTCTTCCTGCTGCTGGCGGCGGCCCTGGTCTGGCGGTTCCTGCGCACGGGCGGCCCGGCGATGCTGCGGATGATGGGCGGGGCACCGGAGCCGGAGGGCCACGGGCACGGGACTGCCGGGGCCGAAGGCCACCACCACGGCGCACCTGCGCCGGAAGGCCACGGGCACGGGGCTCCGGGGGCCGAAGGCCACGGGCACCACTGAACACGGCGCGCAGTTCAGGTCCCGTTGGCCGATTCGCAAGGCAGCCATGATCTGCTGGCGCCCGGAAACGGCTTTTTCCCGCGGGAGGACTCGGGAGGACTGACGCATGGAGCTGCGCAGCGTCGAGGAGCTGATGGATCTGCTGCACGCCTGCCGGGGCACCCGGGACACCCCGGGCCGCTGTGGCGGCCGAGTGGATCTTCACGACCACGCCCTACAGACCGCCGCGCTCCTGCGCCGAAGTCGTCCCGCGGACAAGGAACTCCAGGTGGCGGGCCTGATCCACGCCGTAGGGCAACTGCTGCGACCCGGCGACACGGCCGGACACGCAGACCTCGCGGCGGACCTGGTCCGGCCGCTGCTCGGCGAGCGGGTCTCCCGGCTCGTCGGTCTGCACGCCGGCGGATGGGCCGACGACGCGGACGCCGACGACGTGCTGAGCCTGCGCCACGCGGACGAGTCGGGCAGGGTCCCCGGTCTCGACGCCGGGGTCCTGGAGGACTGGCGCACGGTGCTTGAGCTGGTGGCGGCGCAGCACTCGCGGCTCGGGGCTGTTGACTGACGGTCCGTCATGAGACGGTACGCGGATGACGACGCCGTACGGGCTTGAGGGCAGGAGCGCCATCGTCACCGGGGCCTCGCGCGGAATCGGTCTCGCCGTCGCCGAGGAGCTCTCCCGGGCGGGGGCGCGGGTGTGTGTGACGGCCCGGGACCCGGACGCGGTGAGCCGGGCCGCCGAACGGCTCGGCGGCGTCGGACTCGCGGGCTCGGTGGCCGATCCGGCGCATCTGCGGGAGCTGACCGAGCTGGCGCTGCGGGAGTTCGGGCGCATCGACGTCGTGGTGAACAACGCCGCGACCAACCAGCCGTACGGCCCGCTCGTGGACGCCGATCCGGACCGCTGGCGCGAGGCGTTCACGGTCAACGTGGAGGCCCCGCTGCGGTTGGTGCAGTGTGCCTGGCGGGCCTGGATGGGCGAGCACGGCGGCGCGGTCGTGAACGTGTGCACGGAGGGCGCCGGGCACGTGGGGCCGAACGTGGGGGCGTACGGCACCAGCAAGGCGGCCCTCCTCCACCTCACCCAGCAGCTCGCCGGCGAACTCGCCCCGAAGGTGCGGGTGAACTCCGTCTCACCGGGGCTCGTCCGCACCGAGATGGCCCGGTTCGTCTGGGAGAACGCCGAGGACGAGCTCGGCGCGGGGCTCCCGCTGGGCCGGATCGGCCGGCCCGAGGACATCGCGCGGGCGGTGGTCTGGCTGGCCTCGGACGCGGCCGGGTGGATCACGGGCGCCGATCTGCTGGTCGACGGTGGGACCCGGGTCCGGTCCGCGCACTCCCCCGCCGACACCGTCCACGAACGTCTGCGGACGCGCGCGCCCGAGGCATAGCGGCCATGCCGGCTCCCACCGGCTCCCACCCAGTTCGGGCCCGGCTCCCGCCCGATCCCCGCAGGACGCCGTAGGTCTCCGCAGGACAAAGCCTGACAGCGCGCGTTCAATGGTGACCATGGGTGTGCGGCGACGGGCGGGACACCACCGATGCGCGGCGCTGATCGCAGCAGCCGCGACCTCCCTGCTCGGCGCGGGCCACACCCCCTCCGCCGTCGCGGCGGCCCCGCCTCCCCAGCCGCCCCCACAGCTCACCCAGGCCAAGGTGGACGATGCCGTCGGCAAGCTCGACGGCATCGTGCGGGACGCCATGAAGAGAACTGGCGTTCCCGGCGTCGCCGTGGCCGTCGTCCACAAGGACCGCGTGGTCTATCTCAAGGGCTTCGGCGAGCGTCGGGCGGGATGGTCCGGGGCCGTCGACCCGGACACCGTCTTCCAGCTCGCGTCCTTGTCCAAGCCGCTGGCCTCGACCGTCGTCGCGGGGGTCGTCGGCGGCAGGACGCTCGCCTGGGACGACCCCGTCGCGGCGCATCTGCCTGGCTTCGCCCTCAAGGACCCCTGGGTCACGGCGCACGTCACGTACGCCGACCTCTTCTCCCACCGCAGCGGACTGCCCGACCACTCCGGTGACCTCCTCGAAGACCTCGGCTACGACCGGACGTACATCCTGGACCACCTGAAGTACGAGCCGCTCGGCCCGTTCCGCGCCAGTTACGCCTACACCAACTACGGCGTCACCGCCGCGGCCCAGGCGGTCGCGAACGCGAAGGACACGTCCTGGGACAAGCTCTCCCAGGACACGCTGTACGGCCCCGCAGGCATGAAGAACACCAGCTCCCGCTTCGCCGACTACGACCGGGCCAAGGACAAGGCCGTCACCCATGTGAAGAACGCGGACGGCACCTGGCAGCCGAAGTACGTCCGGGACGCCGACGCCCAGTCGCCCGCGGGCGGCGCGAGCTCCACGGCCCGTGACATGGCCACCTGGATGCGACTGCAACTGGCGAACGGAAAGCTGGACGGCAGGCAGGTCATCCCCGCCGCCCCGCTGGAGCGCACCCACCTGCCCGAGATCGTCTCCCAGCCCCCGCAGGCCCCGGCGGGCCGCGCGGGTTTCTACGGCCTCGGCTGGAACGTCGGCTACGACGACCAGGGCCGGCTGCGCCTCAGCCACTCCGGCGCCTTCGAACTCGGCGCCAACACCAATGTGACGATGCTGCCCGGCGAGCAGCTCGGCATCACCGTCCTGACCAACGGGGCGCCGGTGGGCCTCGCCGACTCGGTCGCGCTGAACTTCTTCGACACCGCCCAGCACGGGAGGCCCACGACGGACTGGCTGCCCCTGGTCGACCAGGTCTACCGGCAGCAGGAGCAGCAGGGCCGCTCCCCCACCGACTACGCCAGACCCCCGCGGAACGCGTCCCCGGCCCGCGCCCTCGACACGTACACGGGCACGTACGACAACGCCTATTACGGTCCGCTCACCGTCACGGCCGCGAACGGCGAACTCGGCATGAGCCTGGGCCCGAAGCACACGAAGTTCCGGCTCACCCACTACGACGGCGACAGATTCAGCTTCCGGACCGTCGGCGAAAACGCGACCGGGCTCTCGGGGGTGACGTTCAAGGTCGGTTCGGGTTCACCGGGGTCCGGCGGCCCGAAGGCGTCGCGGGTGACCGTCGAGGCCTGGGACCACGACGGCCTGGGCACCTTCACCCGTGGCTGAGGGCGCGGTTTCACCCGTGACTGAGGGCGCGGTCACCACTTGCCGGGCGCGTAGTCCTTCATGAAGACGCCGTACAGGTCCTCGCCCTGCTCGCCGCGCACGATCGGGTCGTACACCCGGGCCGCGCCGTCGATCAGGTCGAGCGGGGCGTGGAAGCCCGCGTCGGCGAGACGCATCTTGTCGGGGTGCGGGCGCTCGTCGGTGATCCAGCCGGTGTCGACGGCGGTCATCAGGATGCGGTCCTTCTCGAACATCTCCTGGGCGCTGGTGCGCGTGAGCATGTTCAGGGCGGCCTTGGCCATGTTGGTGTGCGGGTGGCCCGCGCCCTTGTAGCCGCGGTTGAAGACGCCCTCCATGGCGGAGACGTTCACGATGTACGTGCGGTCGGCCCCGGAGGCCGCCATCGCCGCGCGCAGCCGGCTGATCAGGATGAAGGGGGCCGTCGAGTTGCAGAGCTGGACCTCGAGGAGCTCGACCGGCGTGACCTCCTCGACCGACTGGATCCAGCTGTTGGTGTCGTGCAGGTCGGGCACGAGACCGCCCGCGTCGATGGCCGTACCGGCCGCGATCCGCTCCAGGGAGGCCGAGCCGGACACCAGGGCCAGGTCGGTGACGTCCTGCGCGGTCAGCGCGCCGCCCCCGGCGACCGGGAGCGCGGCGACCGCGCCGGAGCCGAAGGTGCCGATGACCTCGGCGGGCGGCAGCTCACCGGCGGGCAGCGGGCCGGACTCGGCGGCGAGCAGCTCGCTGTAGGCACCCGGGGAACGGCGAACGGTCTGGGCCGCGTTGTTGATCAGGATGTCCAGCGGGCCCTCGGCGGCGACCGAGTCGGCCAGGGCCACGACCTGCGCCGGGTCGCGCAGGTCGATGCCGACGATCTTCAGGCGGCCGATCCACTCGTCGCTGTCGGGCATGGCCTTGAAGCGCCGGATCGCGTCGTTCGGGAAGCGCGTGGTGATGGTGGTGTGCGCGCCGTCGCGCAGCAGCCGCAGCGCGATGTACATGCCGATCTTGGCGCGGCCGCCGGTGAGCAGCGCGCGCTTGCCGGTGAGGTCGGCGCGGGCGTCGCGCCGGGCGCGGTTCTCGGCGGCGCAGTCCTGGCAGAGCTGGTGGTAGAAGTAGTCGACCTCGACGTACCGCTTCTTGCAGATGTAGCAGGAGCGCGGGCGCTGGAGTATCCCCGCGATCTCGCCGGCGTCGGTGACGGACGAGGGCAGGATGCCCTCGGTCTCGTCGTCGATGCGCTGGGCGGAACCGGTCGCGGTGGACTCGGTGACGGCCTTGTCGTGGGCGGTCTTGGCGGCCCTGCGCTCCTGGCGGCGGCGCTGCTTGACCGTGCGGTAGACGCCCGCGGTGGCGCGGCGCACGGCGATGGCGTCCGGGTGGTCGACCTCGATCTTGTCGAGCTCGTCGAGCACGCTGAGGCAGACGGCCAGCCGCTCCGGGTCGATGCCCGGCCCGTAGGAGACCGCCTCCCCGTCCACGGCGAAAGCCGCCCGGTCGTCCTCAGCCGTGTCCACGGCGAGAGCCGCCTGGCCGTCCTCTGTCACCGTCATCGCGTGTGCCGTTCCTCGGGTCTCGCGCCGCGCTCGAACCGCGCTCGCTTTCGAAGGCGGAATTTTACGGAGCAAGAGGGCAAGGCGCCAAACCCGAGATGATCAACGGTCCCCGCGGGCCGTTTCAGGGGCCGCAGGCGATGATCAGCGTCTCCACCTCCTCGGTCAGCGCGCGGGCCAGCCGGTTCAGGTCCGGCACGGCCTGTGCGTCGGCGACGAGCCCGTAGTGGACCCGTCCGCGGTACGTCGACACGGCCACCGCCAGCGCCTGGCCGCGGGCCAGCGGGGCGAGCGGATAGACCTCGGTGAGCGGGCAGCCGCCGAGCTTCAGGCCGAGGCTGGGCAGCGGCACGCTGGTGACCAGGATGTCGAAGAGCAGCCGGGCCGCCTGGCCGACGACGGGACCGCCGAGGCGGTGACCGAGCGGCGGCACATGGTCGGCGAGCAGCGCGACGGCGCCCGCTCCCCGGTTGGGACCCGCGTCCTTGTTGGCGTCCATCGCCGTACGCACCGAACGGAGTCGGCCGAGCGGGTCCGGGTCGTCGACGGGAAGCCGTATCAGGTAACCGGAGAGCCGGTTGCCCTGCGGGTGCGCGGTGCGCGGGCGGCGCCTGGAGACGGGGATCAGGGCGCGGGGCGCGACTCCCTCGCTGCTGTCGCCGCGTTCGTCGAGCCAGTTGCGCAGGGCGCCGGCGACGACGGCGATCAGGACGTCGTTGACGGTGCCGCCGACGCTCTTGCGGACGCGGTGCACATCGTCCAGGTCGAGGGCGACGCCCGCGATCCGGCGGGTGCCGGTGGGCTGCGAGGTGAGGGCGGGCGAGGAGCGGGCGCTGAGGGTGGCGCGGGCGACGGAGCTGCCGATGTCGAGGGCGCGGCCCAGGTCGGAGAGGGTTCCGCGCACCAGGTCGGGCAGTTTGCGGACGTCCGGGAGGAGTCCGCGGGGCGGCTCGGCGGGGCGCGGGCGGGGCTCGGGCAGGTCCAGCGGGTCCATGAGGGCGGCGGCGAGCATCAGTGCCCGCAGGCCGTCGGCCAGCGCGTGGTGGAACTTGAAGAACACGGCGAACGAGGTACCGTCCTCGCCGGGCAGGACGTGCGCCTCCCACGGGGGCCGGCCGCGCTGGAGCGGGCGTTCCATGAGCCGGCCCGCGGCGGCGGGGAAGTCCGCGGTCGGCGCGTGCAGCCGGACGTGGTCGAGGGGTTCGAAGTCGGGCGCGGGTTCGCGGGCCGCGCTCCCGAAGTTGGGCGGGAAGGCGAGGGGCTGCCAGACGTCGCGGATCCGCATGCGCAGCCCGGGCACCCCGGCCGCGCGGACCGCGAGCAGTTCGGCGGCATGCGCACCCGCGGTCGGCGAGTGCGCGGAGAAGACACCGAGGGCGCCGAGGTGCATCGGGTGCTGGGCGGACTCGATGTTCCAGAACGCCAGGTCGAGTGGTGCGAGGAGATCAGGAGTCAAAGGCTTGCTCTCGCTTCGACGACAGGGTGAGCAAGCAGTCAAACCCCGACAGGCGATTACGGTCAAGTACGATCAAGCTACGCTCAGTTAACAGCAGATTAAGTCCCGCCCCCCGCGAAAGGGGCGGGACACAAGGGGCACGTGAGGTCGGATCAGGATAGGCGTCCCGAACGCGGCACGCGCGCCGACGCGCGGCCACGCGAAGGACCGGAAGCGCCGGGTCGCTCGAAGGACCGCGAAGGCCCCCGAAGGACCGGAGGCATCAGGTTGCCGGGCAGCCCGTGGGGGTCGCCCGGGACGCGTCGGCGATCAGCGCCTCGTGCGCCGCCCTCAACCTCCCCACGTCCGGCTTCACGACCTTGCGGTCGTAGGTGAGGAGCCCGTTCAGCTCGCCCTCCACGTCCGAGATCTGGGTGTAGACGGCGCCGTTGCTCCCCCCGCACGCGAGTGCTCGTACCTCGGCGAGGCGGGCGAGATAGTCCTCGGTGTACGTCGACGGGTCCACGTCCACGTACGACTGCTGGACCGACCAGGCGTGCCCGGGCACGGCGAGCCCCAGGCCCCCGTACTCGCCGCTGACGAGCGCGCGTCTGCCGTCGGGAGCCGGTGGCAGCGCGGGGCTCGGATAGCCGTGTTCGTCCATGATGTCGCCGGTGCCGCCGTCGGCCCCCAGGTTCAGCCCCGACATGCCGTTGACGAGCCGGGTCGGATCCCAGGCCTTGGCCTGGTCGGCGATGCGACCCTCGTCGTACTGGCCCCAGCCCTCGTTGAAGATCACCCACATCACGACCGACGGACTGCTGATGTGCTGGTCGATCATCAGTTTCATCTCGCGCTCGTACTCGGCACGGGCCGCGACGCTCGGGTTCACCCCGGCGGTCATGGCGGGCATGTCCTGCCACACCAGCAGGCCGAGCCGGTCCGCCCAGTAGAACCAGCGGTCGGGCTCCACCTTGATGTGCTTGCGCACCGCGTTGAAGCCCATCTCCTTGTGCATGCGCAGGTCGTACGCGAGGGCCTCGTCCGTCGGCGCCGTGTACAGGCCGTCGGGCCAGAACCCCTGGTCGAGCGTGGCCATCATGAAGACGGGCTTGCCGTTGAGGACGGTGCGCGGGGTGCCGTCGACCTTCTCGACGGAGATCGAGCGCATCCCGAAGTAGCTGCCGACGCGGTCGCGCCCGACGCTCACCCTGAGGTCGTAGAGGAAGGGGTCGTCCGGTGACCAGAGGTGCGGGTGGGCGATCTTCAGGGTCAGCGGCTGTCCGGTGCGGCCGGTGACGGTGGCGACCTTCCGCCCTCCCTCGTACGCCGTCGCCGTGACCGGCAGTCCGTCGCGCACGCCCTTCGGTTCCACGGTGAGCCGGCCCCCGTCGACGTCCGGAGTGAGCTTGAGCGAGTCGACGTGGTCCGGGGCGACCGGCTCCATCCACACCGTCTGCCAGATGCCGGAGGTCGGGGTGTACCAGATCCCGCTGGGGTCGAGGCGCTGCTTGCCGAGCGGCGGGTTCTCGCCGGACGTGGCATCGGTCGGGTCGTACACGCCGACGATCAGTTCCTGGGTGCGGCCGGGCTTCAGCGCGTCGGTGACGTCGACGCCGAACTTGTCGTAGCCGCCCCGGTGTTCGGCGACCCTGACCCCGTTGACGTACACCTCGGACTGCCAGTCGACGGCACCGAAGTTGAGCAGGAGCCGTTGGCCCGAGCCGATGTGCCAGTCCGCCGGGACGGTGAAGGTGCGGCGGTACCACATGCGGTCCTCGTGGCGTTCGACGCCGGACAGCTGGGACTCCACGGGGTACGGGACGAGGATGTGCTCGCCGAGCGTCTTCCCGACCGGGGGCTGCTCCCCCGCGGTGGCGGCGGCGAACTGCCAGCGCCCGTTGAGGTTGCGCCAGGCGTCACGCGTGAGCTGGGGGCGGGGGTAATCCGGCAGGGCGTTGTCCGGCCCGACCTCGTCGGCCCACTTCGTGCGCAGCTCGTACGTGGAGTGGTTGGGGCCGCTGCTCCAGAAGGCGCCGATCGCCTTGCCGTCCCCGGCGGCGGCGAGGCCGCCCGTGCCGTCGTAGCGCAGGTCGGCATTGCCGCGTGCGGTGCCGGTCTTGTTGCCGACGACGGGTTCTTTGAGCGTGACGAGGAGGGATCTGGGGTCGGCGGGATCCAACTCGGCCGCTCCCAGGGGCCACTTGGCGCCGCCGATCACGGCTTGGAGGTGGTCGACGACGGCGGCCGGGGGCGCGGACAGTTCCCGTGCGAAGTCGAGCCTGAGGGTGCGGCCGTCCGGCTGGACGGTGGTCGCGAGGGCGCCGTCGTAGTCGTAGCCGTCGGGCAGCCGGAACGCCGACTGCGGGATCGTCACCTTGGCGCCGCCGGGTTCGGTCCACCGCAGATGGAGGTTGGAGCCGCCGTAGTGCTCGAAGTACTCGAGCTTGAAGTCATAGGCGTGACCCGCCGTCAGGTCGACGGGCTCGGAGGTCTGTTCGTGATCCCAGTCGTCCACCCAGTGGTCGATGACGGGTCTGCCGTCGATCCAGAGGCGGAAACCGTTGTCGCCGATGATCGAGAAGGTGGTGGCTCCGCTTTTCTCCGGGACGAGTTTGCCGGTCCAGCGGACACTGACATCGTTGTCCTGGCCTGTCGCGAAGCGCAGCCGGGGTTCCAGGTCGTCGAAGTCGAGTTGCCGGTCGAAGCCGGTGGCCTTGAGCTCATGGAAGTCGAAGGCGCCGGGGGCGGACTGGGTGTAGTAGTCGCCCTTCAGTCCGTGGACCGCGACGGGATCGTCGGCCGCGGCGGGAACGGAGGCGAGTCCCGCGGCGCCGAGGGCCGCGGCGAGCAGTAACGCGAGTCGGTCTCTGAGTCGTCCGAAACGCACGGATCCTCCTCTTTGAGGATGGACGTGGGGCGGGTGGCGCGGCTCTTGCTCACATGGAACAACGTTGTCACCAACGGCAGTTGGCATGACAACACGGGGTTCCACTTCCTGTCCAGGGACATGACAACGGCCCCGGTGGGCACGGCCGCACCGGGGCCGTCGTCGGTCACGGGTGGCCGCTACGGCACGATCCGGCCCTTGCCCAGCGCGATCACCCCGCCCTTGGAGACCGTGTAGAGATCCGCGTCCCGCTCGGGGTTGACGCCGATCGTCGCGCCCGGCGGCACCTCGACGTTCTTGTCGAGAACCGCGCCGCGCACCACCGCGCCCCGCCCTATGTGGACGTTGTCGTGCAGGATCGAGCCCTGGACGACGGCTCCCGGGTCGACCACGACACCCGGCGAGAGCACGGACCGCGTGACCTGGCCCCGGATCAGACAGCCCGCGCTGACGATCGACTCGCTCGCGATGCCCCCGGCGTTGAATCTCGCCGGGGAGAGCTGTCCGGAACTGGTGTAGATGGGCCAGCTGCGGTTGTAGAGGTTGAAGGCGGGGCGTTCGGCGATCAGGTCCATGTGGGCGTCGTAGTAGGCGTCGAGGGTGCCCACGTCACGCCAGTAGCCCTGGTCGCGGGTGGTCTCGCCGGGCACGTGGTTGTCGCTGAAGTCGTAGAGCTGCGCCTCGCCGCGGTCGGTGAGCATGGGCAGAATCGATCCGCCCATGTCGTGCACCGAGTGCACGTCCTCGGCGTCCCGCTGGAGCGCCTCCACCAGAGCCTTGGTGGTGAAGATGTAGTTGCCCATCGAGGCGAAGACGCACTCGGGGTCGTCGGGCAGGCCCGGCGGGTCGGCGGGCTTCTCCAGGAAGCCCTCCACGGTCTGCCCGTCGGAGCCGGGGCTGATGACCCCGAAGGAGGACGACTCGGCGCGCGGCACCCGTATCCCGGCGACGGTCACACCCGCGCCGCCCTCGATGTGCTGGGCGAGCATCTGCCGGGGGTCCATGCGGTAGACGTGGTCGGCGCCGAACACCGCGATGTAGTCGGGCCGTTCGTCGTGCACGAGGTTGAGGGACTGCAGGATCGCGTCCGCGCTGCCCAGATACCAGCGCGGTCCGAGCCGCTGCTGGGCCGGGACCGGTGTGACGTAGTTGCCGAGCAGGCTCGACATCCGCCAGGTCGTCGTCACATGGCGGTCCAGGGAGTGCGACTTGTACTGCGTCAGGACGCAGATGCGCAGGATGTCGGCGTTGACGAGATTGGAGAGTACGAAGTCCACCAGGCGGTACGTCCCGCCGAAGGTGACCGCGGGTTTCGCGCGGTCCGCGGTGAGGGGCATGAGCCGTTTGCCCTCTCCACCCGCAAGTACGATTCCCAGTACCGAAGGTCCACCGCGCCGCATGCCGCCGCCCCTCTGAGCCCGGTCGAGCCGCGCCCGCTGTGCCGGGCCGGCCCCGTTGCTTGAACTGCACCTGTCCGATGGTTACCCCGGTTTGAGGACTTCCTCGTAAAGCTGGACGGTCCGCCGGGCCACCGCGTCCCATCCGAACTCCCGCACCGCGCGCTCCCGTCCGGCCTCACCCATCCGCCGGGCGGCCCGGGGGTCGGCGAGCACGGAGTCGAGGGCGAGCGCCAGCCCCGCCTCGAAGTTCTCCTCGACCGGCACCAGGACACCCGTCACGCCGTCCTCGACCACCTCGGGTATCCCTCCGACCCGCGACGCCACCACGGCCGTTCCACAGGCCATCGCCTCCAGGTTGACGATGCCGAGCGGCTCGTACACCGAGGGGCAGACGAAGACGGCGGCGTGCGTGAGGAGTTGGACGACGTCCGGGCGGGGCAGCATCTGCGGGATCCAGTGCAGGCCCTGGCGTACGGCACTCAGCTCCTGGAAGAGATCACGGAACTCCCGGTCGATCTCGGGGGTGTCGGGGGCGCCCGCGCACAGCACCACCTGCACGGCCGGGTCGATGTCCCGTACCGCGCGCAGCAGGTGGGGCACGCCCTTCTGGCGGGTGATGCGGCCGACGAACAGGACATAGGGGCGGGCGGTGTCGATGCCGATGCGCTCCAGGACGTCCGTGCCATGGTCCGGCCGGTAGAGGGCGGTGTCGATGCCGTTGTGCACGACACGCACCTTGGCCGGGTCCAGGGCGGGGTAGCAGGTGAGGATGTCCTCGCGCATGGCGCCGGAGACGGCGATGACGGCGTCGGCGGCCTCGACGGCGGTGCGCTCGGCCCAGCTGGACAGGGCGTAGCCGCCGCCGAGCTGCTCGGCCTTCCAGGGGCGCAGCGGCTCCAGGGAGTGGGCGGTCATGACGTGCGGGATGCCGTACAGGAGCTTGCCGAAGTGGCCGGCGAGGTTGGCGTACCAGGTGTGCGAGTGGACGAGTTCGCGGCCTTCGAGGGCGGCGGCCATGGCGAGGTCCACGGAGAAGGTGCGCAGCGCGTCGTTGGCGCCGTCGAGCGAGGACCAGGACCGGTGGCGCACGACGCCGCCCGCGGCGCCCTCGCCCCAGCAGTGCACGTCGAGGTCCGTGAGGGTCCGCAACTCCCTGGCGAGGAACTCGACATGGACGCCCGCGCCGCCGTACACGTCCGGCGGGTACTCCCGGGTCAGCAGTCCCACTCGCACGCAGAGCCCCCCGTCGTACCGGATACCGGCTGGTGCCTTTCATGGTCACCCAGAAGGGGCGCTTGGGGAAGACCGCGATGCTCAGCGGCGGCCCGGAGTCCCGCCCCGCGTCTGGCCCGGCGGGCGGTCGAAGCAGCAGTCGCCGCAGAGGCCGCCGCCGGGGAGCCGGTAGTAGAGGCAGCAGCTGCGGCGGCGCAGGGTACGGGGGTCGACGGTCGCGGACAGGTCGGGATGCGTGAACAGGTCGGCGGCGAGGGCGCGGGCCCGATCGGCCACGTCCGTACGGCCGTTGGCCTCGGCCCAGCGGTGCAGTTGGCGCGAGGCACCCGCGAGCGCCGAGCCCGCGTTCCCCCACAACAGGCCCTCCGACATGCGGTGTCGGGTGCGCAGAGCCGCCGCCAGCGGGGCGAGGTGGCCGTTCCGTACGACCTCTCCGATCGCCGCCACCGGCAGGGCGCGTACCTCGGACAGCCACAGGTCGTCCGGAGCGCTGCCGTCCGGATCCCAGCGCAGCAGCCCCGGGTCGAGGTCCGGCAGCTGCCCGTACAGCGCGGCGGCGCCGAGCGAGACCGACCACAGACGGGCCGCGAGGCCCTGCTGCGCCACGGAGACCGCGATCCGGGGCTCGGGTGCCCGCAGACTCGCCGCGACTTTCCGGACCCGAAAATTCAGAGGATCCGACCAGACATCTCTGGGATCATCATCTCGGGGAGACGCGTACGCCTGTGCGAGCGTCGGCAGCGGGGCACGCGGCGATACGCCGGTGCGTAGTACGAAGAAGCCGCCGAGCGAGCCGAGCGCCGCGAGTTCCGGGTCGAGGTCCACGAACAGCAGTAGTACCAAGCCCCCTAGGGGTTCTCACCGGAGGGTCTCCCTCTCATGTCGCCCACCCAGGGGAGGACATGGGGCGAGTCGTACTCCATCGGCAGTACTACTCATTGCCTGCTCAGGTACGACGACGTGAACGGATGCGCGAGGCATCGTAGTGGGTATGAAGGCCGATCGTTCGCCGCGCCGGGCACAGCGCCCCCGCCGCACGCAGAGGAGGGACTCATGAGCGCGCTCGCGCTGTCCGTCCTGCTCTCGTTCGTCTCCGCCGTTGCGTACGCGGGCGGCGCGATCGTCCAGGAGCAGGTCGCGCTGACCTCTCCCGACCGGACGTACGCGCCGTTGCGCCGCCCCGGCTGGTGGGCGGCGGTCGCCCTGAGCGGCGTCGGCGGGGTGCTGCACGTGGTGGCGCTCGCCTACGGCCCGCTGAGCCTGGTGCAGCCGCTGGGCGCGCTGACCATCGTGTTCGCGCTCCCCATGGCGGCCGTCTTCGTCGGCCGCAAGGCCGGGGCGACCGCCTGGCGTGGCGCGATCATGGCCACGGTGGGCCTCGCGGTCCTGCTCGCCCTGGTCGGCTCGGCCGACTCGCAGTCCCTGAGTGACACCCAGATCACGGTGCTGGCCGTGGTGTCGGGCGGCGCGGTGGCGGCCTTCATGGTGGCGGGTCGCGCCGCGCACCGGCACCCGGCCGTGCGCAGCGTGATGCTCGCGGTGGGGTCCGGCATTGCCTTCAGCATGTCCTCGGTGTTCACCAAGACCGTCGCGGTGGACTGGTCGCACCAGGTCTCGCTCTCCGACCTGCCGAGCCTCGCCCTCATAGGCGTCTTCGCGACAGCCGGGATGCTGCTGTCGCAGGCCTCCTACCGGGGCGGCGGTCTCGCGGCGCCGCTGGCCACGCTGACGGTCGTCAACCCCGTCGTGGCGGCCGCCGTCGGCATCACGATGTTCGGCGAGACCTTCCGCTACGGCGAGACGGGCACCGTGCTCGCGCTGGCCTGCGGAGTCGTGGCGGCGGGCGGTCTGATCCTGCTCACGACCGAGCAGATCGGCAGTGCCCGGAACACCGCGGAGGTCGCCGCACCCGCCGCCGCGGAGACCGAGCCCGCGCCGGAAGCGGCCACGTCGGACTCCGCGTTGGAGGCACTGCTGCTCGCCGCGCTGCCCGCGCAGTCCACGGGACCGGGCCACGAGGACGCGCCGACCACGGGCCACGGGGAGGCGTTCAACGCGGGGTTCGGGGAGGCGTTCGACGCAGGGCTCGGGGAGGCGTTCGACGCCAAGCTCGGAGACAAGTTCGACGCGGGGCTCGGAGAGGCGTTCGACGTCGGGCTCGGGAACGGACTCGGAGCCGGGCTCGCAAACGGATTCGACGCCGGGCTCGGAAGCGGACTCGGCGCGGGGCTCGGGGAGGCGTTCGACGTCGGGCTCGGGAACGGACTCGGCGCGGGGCTCGGGGAGGCGTTCGATGCCGGGCTCGGGAACGGACTCGGCGCGGGGCTCGGAGACGGGTTCGGCGTAGACCGCGGCGAGGACGTCTTCGTACCGGCTCCGGCGATGGTGGGGGCCGCGGAGAGCGCGCCCGACCCGGCCGACTCACCCGAGTCGGCCGAGGAGGACGCGCCGCCCGCGCTGGCCTATTTCGGCCCCCTGTGCGGGCCCTACGTAGTGGCGACGCCTCTGCTGGACCACCACCACCGCACGCGCGTCAAATCCTGACGCCGCCCGCCCTCAGGTAGGCGACCGGGTCGATGTCCGTGCCGAAACCGGGCCCCGTCCGCACCTCGAAGTGCAGATGCGGGCCCGTGCTGTTGCCGGTGGAACCGGAGCGGCCGATGCGCTGGCCGCCCACCACGCTCTGCCCGTCCTTCACCGAGATCGCCGAGAGATGGGCGTACTGGGTGTAGCGGCCGTCGGCGTGCCGGATCACCACCTGGTAGCCGAACGAGCCGCCCCAGCCCGCGCTGACGACCTGCCCCGCGGCGACCGCCTTCACGGAGGTGCCGGTGGGCACCGGGAAGTCGACGCCCGTGTGGTAGCCCTTCGACCAGGAAGCACCGGCGGCGCGGTAGGGCGTGCCGGTCGCGGCGTGCACGGGGGCGACGAGCGTGTCGGTCTTCTTGGCGGTGTCCGAGGACGTCTTGTGCGAGGAGGTCTGGTGCGGGGACGTCTGGTGCGGGGACGTCTGGTGCGGGGACGTCTTGTGCGTGGACGGCTTGTGCGTGGACGGCTTGTCGGGGGTCTTCTGCTTCTTCGACGCGGACGAGGGGCTCTCGGTGTGCGCCGGGGTATGGCCCTTGCCCCGCAGGTTCAGCCGCTGGCCCGGGAGGATCAGGTCCGGGTCGGAGCCGACGGTGCTGCGGTTCGCGTCGTACAACCGCTGCCAACCGCCCTGGACGTGGCGGGATCCCGCGATGCCGGAGAGCGTGTCGCCGTGGACGACGGTGTACATCTCGGCGGTGCCGGCCCGCGACTGGGGTGTGGTCTGCGGCTGGACGTCGCGCACGGAGCGCTTGGTGGTCTGGGGCGAGGTACCGGACCTGGTGCCGGTCCGCTCGGCGGCCGGGGTGATGTCGGGGGTGTCCCCGCCCCGCGTGAGACCGGCGCGCACCGAGCAGACCGGCCAGGCACCGGGTCCCTGGCCCTTGAGCACCTTCTCGGCGATGGCGATCTGCTGGTCCTTGGTGGCCTGATCCGCGCGCGGGGCGTAGACCTGCCCCCCGTACGCCTCCCAGGTGGACTGGGTGAACTGCAGCCCGCCGTAGTAACCGTTGCCGGTGTTGATGCTCCAGTTGTCGGTGGACTCGCAGGCGGCGACCTTGTTCCAGGTGTCCACGTCGGCCGCGTGCGCGACGCCGGTGCCGATCAGCGGGAGTGCCATTCCGGCGCCGCCCGCCGTGACGGTGAGTGAGGCGCGGTTGATCCTGTTCGGCTGATACCGGCGGTGCCGGCCGCGTACGGCCATGTGGGAGCCCCCTCGACATGCGTCAGGAGCGGCAAAAGTAAGTGCTGCGAACAGGCCATGACAAGAGCGCAATCGGCCGTGCTGTGCGCCCCGGGCGCCGCTCCCTCGCTCAGGAAGGCAGCGGGTCGTTCTTCTGCGTACACGTCTCCGACACGTCAGGATGGCCGGAGGAGTACTGATGAACGGGAACGCCAGGATCACCGGCAGCGGCGATACCGACCGATACCGACCAATACCAGGACCTCTTACCGGATCTCTTAGGAGCCAACCGTATGAGCAACTCAGCCCAGATCGGCGTCACGGGTCTCGCGGTCATGGGGCGCAATCTCGCCCGTAACTTCGCCCGCAACGGCTACACGGTCGCCTTGCACAACAGGACCGCGGCCCGGACGCACGCGCTGGTGGAGGAATTCGGCCACGAGGGCGACTTCGTGTCGACGGAGACCGCGAAGGAGTTCGTCGAGGCGCTGGAGCGGCCGCGACGCCTGATGATCATGGTGAAGGCCGGTGAGCCGACCGACGCGGTGATCCAGGAGTTCGCCCCGCTCCTTGAGCCCGGCGACATGATCATCGACGGTGGCAACGCGCACTTCGAGGACACCCGCCGCCGGGAGCGCGACCTGCGGGGCCAGGGCATCCACTTCGTCGGCACGGGCGTGTCCGGTGGCGAGGAGGGCGCGCTGAACGGGCCGAGCATCATGCCGGGCGGCTCGAAGGAGTCGTACGCGTCGCTCGGTCCGATGCTGGAGAAGATCTCCGCGAAGGCGCCGGACGGCTCTCCCTGCGTGACCCACTGCGGTCCCGACGGCGCCGGGCACTTCGTGAAGATGGTGCACAACGGCATCGAGTACGCCGACATGCAGCTGATCGGCGAGGCCTACCAACTGCTGCGCGATGTCGCCGGGTACTCCCCCGCGCAGATCGCCGACATCTTCCGCACCTGGAACACCGGCCGGCTCGACTCCTACCTGATCGAGATCACGGCGGAGGTCCTGTCGCACGTGGACGCGGCGACGGGCAAGCCGTTCGTGGACGTGGTCCAGGACCGCGCGGAGCAGAAGGGCACGGGCCGCTGGACCGTGCAGATCGCGCTGGACCTGGGCGTTCCGGTGTCCGGCATCGCGGAGGCGGTCTTCGCCCGCTCGCTGTCCGGGCACGCCGATCTGCGCGCCGCCTCCCGGGAGCTCGCGGGCCCCAAGGCGAAGCCGCTCGGGGACTCCGAGGCGGGGGCCTTCGCGGACCGGGTGGAGCAGGCGCTGTACGCGTCGAAGATCGTGTCCTACACGCAGGGCTTCCACGAGATCAGCGCGGGCAGCGACCAGTACGACTGGGACATCGACCTCGGCGCCGTCTCCGCGATCTGGCGCGGCGGCTGCATCATCCGGGCGGCGTTCCTGGACCGGATCCGCGCCGCATACGACGCCCGGCCCGATCTGCCGAGCCTGCTGTCCGACGAGACGTTCGCGCAGGAGATCGCGGCGGCGCAGGACGACTGGCGTGAGGTCCTGGTGGCCGCCACCCGCCAGGGCGTGCCCGCACCCGGATTCTCCGCGGCCCTCGCCTACTACGACGCGCTGCGCGCCGACCGGCTGCCCGCCGCCCTGACGCAGGGGCAGCGGGACTTCTTCGGGGCGCACACCTACCGGCGCGTCGACCGGGAGGGCTCGTTCCACACGCTGTGGGGCGGCGACCGGTCGGAGGTCGAGGCGTAGGCAGACGTAGGGGTACCAGGCGTACGGGTACCTGATGTACGGGTACACGGCGTGCGGGTATTCCGCGCCACCGAGGCCGTCACATCCCTGGAACCCGGGGCGTGACGGCCTCTGTCGTTCACCCGTTCACCCGTTCACCCGTTCGCCCGGCTGTTCACGTGAGCGGGGGTCCCGGTTCGGGGTTCGGTACCGGCTCGGGGCCCGGCGGCACCGGGCCCGGGCTGGGCGGCACCGGGCCGGGGCTCGGCGGGGTCGGCTCGGGCCCCGGCGGCTTCGGCACCGGGGTCGGCGGAGGGGTGGGCTTCGGTGGGGGGTGAGGGCCCGGCTCCGGGGTCGGGTCCGGGAAGGGGTGGGGGTCCGGGAAGGGCTGCGGGCGGTCGGGGCCCGGCCCGGGCGTGGGACCCGGTTGCACCGGATCGGGGTTCGGATGCGTCATGGCGTCCTCCAGCCAGTCGATACGTCGACCCTGGACTTGTCCCACGCGTACCCGGCCACCGCTCCCCCAGTCACCCCGTCGCGCAGGGCGTGCGGACCAGTTGGACCAGACGGACCCGGCCGGTCCACCGGTGGCGCGCCCACCCATGGCGCATCTACCCGTGGAGCGTCTACCCATGGCGCACCGCGTCCGCGCCGGCCGCGAGCCCCGGGCGGGGGCTGGACAGTACCGGGACCGCGGTCGTGGTCAGCCGCTGGGCCGGGGTCATGGACGCCTGGGCGAGGACGATCGCGTCGGCGTCGGTGACCGAGTCGGCGGCCGTCGCCACGCTGCGGACGTACCCGTCGGTGTCGCCCGCCTCGAAACGGGCCCAGGCCCCGTCGACCAGCAGCGTACGGACCTGTACGGAGCGCCCGGCGGCGCGGGCCTCCTCCTCGACGAGGGCGACCGTCGGCTCCAAGGTGCTCTCCGACGTCGCGACGACCACCACACGGGGGCCCGTGGCGACCGCGGCGGCGGCCATCGGACGGTCCACCCGGAGCACGGGTACCCCGGCGCCCGCCTCCTCGGCGACGGCGCCGATGGTCGAGCAGGTGCACAGCACGGCACGCGCCCCGTCGGCGACGGCCCGGTCGAGGGCCGCCCGCACCTCGCCGGCCACCGCGGCCGGGCCCTCGCGCCGGGCCCGGGCCAACAGTTCCTCGTCCACCGTGTGCCGCAGTTCCAGCCCTTGGTGGTCCTCGTCGCGCAACGCGTCGAAGACGGGGATGTGCAGGGGCGAGGTGTGCAGCAGGGCGAGCGGACCCGATCGGTTCATCAGAAGCGCCCGGGGTGTGTCTCGAGCCACTCCATCGCCGCCGCGAGCAGCTCCGGGTCGGCCGCCGGAGCCTCCTCGGGGTGGCGCGCCGCCCACTTCACGACGTACGGGCACAGGGGCGCGACCACGATGCCCTCGCGCGCGGCGATGCCGTACAGCTCACGGGCGAGGGAACCCGCGATGCCCTTCCCCTCGTGCTCGGGTTCCACGATGGTGTGCACGGGGACGAGGGCGCGCGCGGGGGCCTCGAGGACGAAGTACTCGATGTGGCCGACCACTTCGTCCCCGGCGATCGCCTCGAGGCGGCCACCCGCACGGTCGTCGCGGATCTCTATGTCGCTCATGGGCAACTCCTCGCGTCCTGAGGTCATCTGCTCGCTCAGCCGCTGCCCCGGGCCCGGGGTTCAGACGGTGACCGCCTGCGGGCTGCGCTCCTGGTCCGAGCCCGGCACCGGTTCGGACGGATCGGCACCGAGGGCCACGATCCGGTTGTCGTGGTCCACGTGCACGACCCTCGGCCGCAGTGCCCGCGCCTCGGCGTCGGAGACCTGAGCGTAACTGATGATGATCACCAGATCTCCGGGATGCACGAGATGGGCCGCCGCTCCGTTGATCCCGACGACCCCGGAACCGCGCTCGCCCTCGATGACGTACGTCTCCAGGCGGGCGCCGTTGGTGATGTCGACGATGTGCACGAGCTCACCCGGCAGCAGATCCGCGGCGTCGAGCAGGTCGGCGTCGATCGTGACGGATCCGACGTAGTGCAGGTCGGCCTGGGTGACGGTGGCACGGTGGATCTTGGACTTGAATAGAGTACGCAGCATTTGGGTGCTCCTGCTGTTCGGCTCCCTGCCTGCTTGTGCAGGTCAAGGGCGGTTTTCACTCTACAACGGCTGGCTGCCCACTGATTTCCCGCCTGCTGTTCAGGTATCGACACCGACCGAATACTGCTCCGCTCCGCCCTCGGGGTCGACAGGCGGAACCAGGGTACGGAACGGCACACCGGAGCGCACTGAGAGCCCCGTCACTGAGCATGAACTGACGAAGGTTCAGAGGGTGGCGCCTGGGTCATCGGCGGCGGCGCGGGGCGGACAGCACAGCGGTGAAGTCGCCCAGGGCCGCGAGGTTGTGGGCGCTGACGACGGCGTCGCAGTAGGGCAGTGCCGCGGCCATGCCGCCCACGAGCGGACGGTAGCGCGGGCTCGCCGTGCGCGGGTTGACCCATACGACGCGGTAGGCGACCCGGGACAGCCGCGCCATGTGGGTGGCGAGGTCGGCGGGCGCTCCGGTGTCCCAGCCGTCGGAGATGATGGCGACCACGGCGCCGTGCGCCATGCCGCGCCGGCCGAACCGCTCGTTGAACTCCGCCAGGCAGTCCGCTATCCGGGTACCCCCGGACCAGTCCGGGGCCACCCGTCCGGCCCGTGCCAGGGCGTCGTCCGGCCCGGCCCGCCGGAGGACGGGCGTGAGGCGTGTGAGCCGGGTGGCGAAGGTGAAGACCTCGGCGTGAGTGGCGCGGGCGGCACAGTAGAGCAGTTGGAGCATCGCGCGGGCATAGGGCTCCATCGATCCGGAGATGTCGCAGAGCACGATGAGGTCGCGGGGGCGGGCGCGGGGCACGAAGCGGCGTAGCCGCAGCGGGTATCCGCCGGTGCGCCGGCTGACGGAGAGGGTGCGGCGCACGTCGATGCGCGCACCGTGGTGCGCGGTGCGGCGCCGGCGGGACGGCCGGGTCGGGGTGCGAAGCACGAGGGTGCGCATCACCTCGGAGAGCCGCGCCAGTTCCTCGGCGGACAGGTCCGCGAAGTCGCGGCCCGCGAGACGGTCGAGCGGGCTGGCGGCGAGAGGTACGGGAGCCTTCCGCGGCTGTGCGTCGGCATCCCGGTCTTGTCCTTCGGCGGTGTCCTTCCGGGTGCCGGGGACGCGGCCGGGAACGGTGTTCGGGAGCGTTCGGGGCGGGTCGCCGGGTTGCCCGCGCTGTGCTCCGCGGTAGGCCGGGCCGCCGAAGACCTCGCGGAAGACCGCGTCGAACGGCTCGATCTGCTCCGGGTCGGACACCAGGGTGGCGAGCGCGCAGTGCCGCAGCTCGCGCGTCGTCGACGGTGCCAGCAGGGTGAGCGCCCGGGCGAAGCTCCGGGTGCGGTCGGGGCCCACCGCGATCCCCGCGTCGTGCAGGGCGGCGGTGAACGAGGCTGTCAGTTCCGGCAGGTCAGGCATCGGTGCCGGCCTCCGCGTCGATCAGCTCCGCCAGGCCGGCCCGGCGCACGGCCTCCAGGTCCTCGGCGTACTTGAGTACCGCCCCCAGGGTCCGGTCGGCGGCGTCGGCGTCGAACACGGAGAGCCCCAACGTGTGCAGCGCGCCCGCCCAGTCGATCGCTTCGGCGATGCCGGGCGGCTTGGTGAGTCCCTGCCGAGCGCGCAGGCGCGCCACCCCGATCGCCACGCGCGCGGCCAGCCACTCGGCCGACTCCGGCACCCGCCTGCGGATGATCGCGGCGACCCGTGCGGTGTCCGGGTAGTCGATCCAGTGATAGAGACAGCGGCGTTTGAGCGCGTCGTGCAGATCCCGGGTGCGGTTGGACGTCAGTACGGCCACCGGCGGTACCGCGGCCGTCCGGGTGCCGAGTTCGGGAATGGTGACCGCGGCGTCTGCGAGCAGTTCCAGCAGGAACGCCTCGAACTCGTCGTCGGCGCGGTCCACTTCGTCGATGAGCAGCACCGCCGGCCGCGGTCCCGGGTGGCAGATCGCGGCGAGCAGGGGCCGTGGCAGCAGGTAGTCCTCGGCGAACAGGTCGGCGTCCCGCAGGGGCTCCCCGCGGGACTCGGCCAGCCGGATGGCCAGCAGTTGCCGTGGATAGTTCCACTCGTAGAGGGCCTCGGCCGAGGACAGTCCCTCGTAGCACTGCAGCCGGATCAGCGGCGTGTCGAGCACGGCGGCGAGGGCACGGGCCGCCTCGGTCTTGCCGACGCCGGGTTCGCCCTCCAGCAGGATCGGCTGCCGCATCCGCACGGCCAGCAGCAGCGCTGTGGCCAGGGCGTCGTCGGCCAGGTAGCCGACCGTGTCCAGACGCGACCGCAGGGCGGGGACATCGGGTACGAGGGGGTCGAGGTCAGGCATGTGCGTACCGGGAGGGGTCGTCGGCGAAGGCGTGCTGGCACCCCGGCCCGCAGAAGTACACCGTGCTGCCGGCCCGGTCCAGTGAGAGGGTGGCGGGCGTGATCACCACGGTCATGCCGCACACGGGATCCACGCCCTCGGCCACGGCCTGCGGCGCGGCGGAGTCGGCTCCGGGGCGCGCGGCCCGGGCCGCCTGCGGCCGCAAGGCGATGATCTCGGCGTACACCGACAGCGCGATCTCCGCCGGGGTCCGTGCGCCGATGTCCAGGCCGGCCGGGGTGTGGATGCGCGCGCGTTGTTCCTCGGTGAGATCCAGTGCGGTGAGCACCGCCGCGCCGCGCTTCGGGCTGGCCACGAGCCCGATGTACGGGACCCCCGCGCGGGCGGCCTCGATCAGTACGGTCTCCTCGTCGCGGCCGTGCGTGGCGATGACGACGACGTGCAGATCGGGCGGCAGCGGCTCCCCGGGCGAGGCCGGCCGGGCGTCGAGGCCGAGCACACGACCGACGTCGAGCAGAGCGCGGGCGATGGGGGCGTGTCCGTAGACGTACGTCAGCGCCGGAGGGAGGTTGGCCTCCAGGAAGATGTCGAGCGTCCCTCCCGACAGGCAGGGATTGGCCACCGTGACCAGGCCTTCGCCCGGCTCCTGCGCGCCTTCGGCTCCGCTGTCCGCTGCGGGCGTGATCCTCAGCAGCAGCGATTCGCCGGTCTCCAGCACCCGCAGGCCCTGCAGTTGCACCGTCGTCTCGGCGCATGTGCCGCCCACGAAGCCCTCGACGGTGCCGTCGGGCAGCACCAACGCGCTGTCCCCGGGCTTGGCACTCGTGGGCCGTTCCGCGTGGACGACGGTGGCCAGGACGAACGGGGTCCGGCCGTGCCGGAGCACGTCCGCGCGGGTCAGCAGTTCGGTGTTCGTCATCGCGGGGGCCTCAGGTGATCGCCAGGTCGGTGCGCAGCGGCCGGCCCTGGGCGGCCCGCCACACCGCGGCGGGCGTCAGCGGCATGTCGACATGGCGCACGCCGAGCGGCTTCAGCGCGTCGACCACGGCGTTGACCACCGCGGCGGGCGAGCCCACCGTGGCGGACTCGCCGACGCCCTTGGCTCCGATGGGGTGGTGCGGGGAGGGGGTGACGGTCTCGCCGAGCTCCCAGGACGGGCACTCGACCGAGGTGGGCAGGAGATAGTCCATGAACGACCCGCCGAGGCAGTTGCCGTCCTCGTCGAAGGCGATCACCTGCATCAGCGCCATGCCGACGCCGTCGGCGAGTCCGCCGTGTACCTGCCCCTCGACGATCATGGGGTTGATCCGGTTGCCGCAGTCGTCCACGGCGATGAACCGGCGGACCTTCACCTGGCCGGTGTCCGCGTCCACATCGGTGACACAAATGTATGCGCCGAAGGGGAAGGTGAGGTTCGGCGGGTTGTAGACGCAGGTCGCGTCCAAGTGGCCCTCGACGCCCTCCGGGAGTTCCAGGTTGGAGTGCGCGGCGAGCGCGATCTCGGTCATGGTCCTGCCCTGGTCGGGGTCGCCCGTGACGAACCAGCGGCCCTTCTCCCATTCCAGGTCGTCCGGGCTCACTTCGAGCATCGCGGAGGCGACGATCTTCGCGCGTTCGCGCACCTTGCGGGCGACCATCGCGGCTGCTGCTCCGGACACCGGTGTCGAGCGGGATCCGTAGGTGCCGAGCCCGAACGGGGTCTGGTCGGTGTCGCCGTGCACCACCTCGACGTCGTCGGGCGGGATGCCCAGTTCCTCGGCGACGATCTGCGCGAAGGTCGTCTCGTGGCCCTGCCCCTGGGTCTGTACGGAGATCCGCAGGACAGCCTTGCCGGTCGGGTGAACGCGCAGTTCGGCGCCGTCGGCCATGCCGAGACCGAGGATGTCCATGTGCTTGCGCGGGCCGGCGCCGACGGCCTCGGTGAAGAAGCTGACCCCGATGCCCATCAGCTCGCCGCGCTCGCGTTTTTCGGCCTGCTCCCGGCGCAGGTCCTCGTAGTGCGCGATGTCCATGGCCAGCCGCAGGGCGCGCGGGTAGTCGCCGGAGTCGTACTCCCATCCCGTCTGTGTCTTGTACGGGAACTGCCCCGGCCGCAGCAGGTTGCGCATCCGCAGCTCGGCCGGGTCCGTGCCGAGCCTGTCCGCGAGCACGTCGACCATCCGCTCGACCAGGTACACGGCTTCGGTGACACGGAACGAGCAGGCGTAGGCGACGCCGCCGGGGGCCTTGTCGGTGTAGACGCCGGTCACGGTGCAGTGGGCGGCAGCAAGGTCGTACGAGCCGGTGAAGACGCCGAAGAAGCCGGCCGGGAACTGGGTCGGCTGTGCGGTGGCGTTGAACGCGCCGTGATCGGCGATGACGTGGACGCGCAGGCCCAGGATCTTCCCGTCCTTCGTCGCCGCGATCTCGCCGTGCATGTGGTAGTCGCGGGCGAAGGAGGTGCTCATCAGGTTCTCCGAGCGGTCCTCCACCCACTTCACCGGCTTGCCGGTGACGATCGAGCCGACGACCGCGCACACGTAGCCGGGGTAGATGCCGACCTTGTTGCCGAAGCCGCCCCCGATGTCCGGGGAGATGATCCGGATCTTGTGCTCCGGGATGCCGGCCACCATCGCGTAGATCGTACGGTGGGCGTGCGGGGCCTGGGTGGTGGACCACACCGTCAGCTTCCCGGTGATGGCGTCCATGTCGGCCACGGTGCCACAGGTCTCCAGCGGCGCCGGGTGCACCCGCGGGTAGAGCATGTCCTGCTCCACCACGACGTCGGCGGCCGCGAAGACCTCGTCGGTTCGCTCCTTGTCGCCCGCCGACCAGTCGAAGATGTGGTTGTCGCTCTGATGCTCCTTGTCGTCGCGGATCACCGGAGCATCCGGGTCGAGCGCCCGGCGGGCGTCGACGACCGGCGGCAGTGGTTCGTACTCCACGTCGATCAGCTCGAGGGCGTCCCGGGCGGCGTACCGGTCCTCGGCGACGACGAAGGCGACCTCCTGGCCCTGGAAGCGCACCTTGTCGGTGGCGAGCACCGCCTGCGTGTCGTACGAGAGCGTGGGCATCCAGGCCAGCCCGAGACCGGCCAGGGTCTCCCCGGTGATCACGGCCTTGACCTTCGGGTGCGCCTCGGCGGCGCTGGTGTCGACGGACACGATCCGGGCGTGTGCCAGTGGGCTGCGCAGGATCGCGCCGTACAGCATCCCGGGCAGCCGTACGTCGTCGACGTAGGTCCCGTGGCCGCGGACGAACCGCGCGTCCTCCTTGCGGGGCATCCGTCCGAAGCCGACCGGCCGTTCCTCGGTGGTCGTCATGCCCGCACCTCCTCGCGGCCGGGCGCCGGCTCGGTGTCCGCGGCTGCGTCCGCAGTCTGCGCCCCACCGCCGTGCTCGGCGGCCCAGCGGATGGAGCGCACGATGTTCTCGTAACCGGTGCAGCGGCACATCTGTCCGGAGATCGCCTCGCGGATGTCTTCCTCTGACGGATCCGCGTTGTGGTCGAGCAGCCAGCGTGCCGTCATCATCATCCCCGGCGTGCAGAAGCCGCACTGCAGCCCGTGGCAGGCGATGAATCCCTGTTGCACCGGGTCGAGTTCGGCCCCGTGCGCCAGGCCCTCGACAGTCCTCACCTCGTGGCCGTCGGCCATCACCGCGAGCACGGTGCACGACTTGACCGGCATTCCGTCCAGCCATACGGCGCACACCCCGCAGTTGGAGGTGTCGCAGCCCCAGTGGGTGCCGGTGAGTCCGAGTTCGTCACGCAGGAAGTGCACAAGCAGCAGCCTGGGTTCCACGTCCCTCGTGTACTGCTCGCCGTTCACGGTCACCGTGATCCGCATGTCACGCCTCCTGCCCCTGGGCACGCGCGGCGGCGGCGCGCAGCGCCCGCGTGGTGAGCTCCCCGGCCAGATGCCGCTTGTAGTCGACCGGGCCGCGCTGGTCGGCCGTCGGCCTGCACTCCTGCGCGGCGATCCGGCCCGCCTCGGCGAAGCCCTCGTCGTCCGGCCGTCCGCCGCGCAGGAAGTCCTCCGCCTGCTCGGCCACGAACCGTCGGGCACCCACCGCGGTCAGTCCGATCCCTGCCTCGGTGATGACCCCGTCGGAGATCTCCAGCACCGCTCCAGCGGCGACGACCGCCCAGTCGCCCACCCTGCGCTCGACCTTGCGGTAGGCGCTGGCGTGCGAACGGATGGGCACTCGGATCTCCACCAAGAGCTCCGCTTCGTTCAGCGCGGTCTCGTACGGCCCGAGGAAGAACTCCCTGATCCCGATGGTGCGCCTGCCTCCCGGGCCCTGGGCGACCAGGGTCGCCCGCAGTGCCGAGAACGCCGCGGACAGGTCCTCCGAGGGATCGGCCTGGCACAGCGAGCCGCCCACGGTGCCCCGGTTGCGGACGAGCGGATCGGCGATGACCCGTTCCGCGTCCCTCAGGATGGGGAAGTGTTCGCCGACAACCGGCGAGGCGAGCAGCTCCGCGTGGCGGACCATCGCTCCGACGGCCAGGTCGTGCCCGTCCACCCGGATCAACGCCAGCTCGCCGAGGCCGTTGATGTCGATCAGGGCTTCGGGCTGGGCCAGCCGCAGCTTCATCATCGGCAGCAGGCTGTGTCCGCCCGCCACCACCCGGGCCTCGGGGCCGTACCGTGTGAGCAGCTCGATCGCCTGCTCGAGGCTGGTGGCCCTCTCGTACTGGAATGCAGCCGGAACCTGCATCGGGCCCTCCTCACACGCCGTGCCCGTTGCTGCATTGATGCTGCGCTCCTCCACGCTGGTCGCGCAATGGGTGTATAAGCATTCACTTATCGCCCTAAATGGGAGAAAATCGGATAGTGACCGTTACGCAGCTCAGCACCTTCGTGCTGGTTGCCCGGCTCGGTTCGGTGAGCGCCGCGGCGCGGACTCTGGACGTGAGCGAGTCCGCGGTGTCGCAGGCGCTCACCGCGCTGCGCATCCACTTCGGCGATCCGCTCATCCGGCGCACCGGCGGTGGCGGGATGCGTCTGACGCCCGCCGGGGCGCGGCTGCTGCCGGTCGCGTCGCGGATGGTCGCGCTGAGCGCGGATGCCGAGGCTGCGGTGCGGGCGGCACGAGGTGCGCCCGACGAACTGCGGGTCGTCGCCACGAGCACGCTGGCCGAGTTCGTACTCCCGTCGCTCGTGGAGGCCTTCGCCTCTCGCTCGGGACACAGGACCGAGACCTCGTTCGGGGTGGCCTCCGGCAACGAGATACGCGTACTGGTGGAGAATCGGCTGGCCGACGTCGCGCTCGGGCCGTGCCTTGGCGCCGCCCGCAGGGGCGAACTGGTCAGCGAGCCGCTGTTCCGCACCCAGTTGGTCGTGGTGATCGGCGCCAGGTCGCCGCGGCCGCCCGGTCCGCCGTCGCAGTGGTCGTGGCTGGTCGATTCCTCCGGGACCGATCCGGACGCCGACTCCGGGCGGCTGCTACGTCGGCTCGGAGTGGCCGAAGGACACGTGTGGGTGTTCCCCAACCAGGCCGCGACCTGGGCGGCCGCCACCGAGGGCGCGGGGGTGGCACCGGCGTCGGCCCATCTGGTGTCGCCCCGCATCCGGCGTGACGAGCTTCGCATACTGGAAACCCCGGCCACGCCGTCGGACGCCACGTGGCACGCCACCGTCCTGCAACCCGAACATCGCTCCCCGGCCACCGACGCGTTCCTGCACTTCCTGCACACGCCCGCGGCGACCCGCATCATGCGCGCGCCCGGCACGGGCGTCCCGCCCGCCCGGTTCCGGCCCCCGGTGTACGTCACGCTCTGGGGCGCGTGAGAGAGCAGGCTCCCCCCATCCCCGTAGCGGCGTGCACGGCTTGTGTTCGGTGAGCGTGAGCGTGAGAGCGATGACGGAAGCCCGACGGCCTGGGTGTGCTGTTCGGACAAGTGCGTCCCTGAACCGCATCGTGTACGGGTATGGGCTACGGGTCGGCTTGGCACAGCCGCAGTCCTTGAAGAAGGACGCCATGCCGCGGGCGGGCTGTCTGTCGAAAGCAAGCGGGGACACCGCTGCGACGCATGCTGACCTCTTGCTGGCCCGAACGGGCACCGCCATGCCCCTGACCTGCGCAAACGTCCAAATACTAGATCTTGGACTTGAATGCTGTACGAAACACGTAGAAACTCCCGATTCGCCTGCTCCCTGCCTGCCTGCGCAGGTCAAGGGCGTTGTCCGGGGACTACATGGACTCGCACGTCCGGTCAGCTGTCGCCGGGTGTTTGAGGACTCACACTGACCTGTTGCAGACCATTCTGACGCCGTGCCAGCCGCACGAACACGCGCGTCACGGGATCTCGGCGCGCTTCCCTTTCCAGTCGACCTCGAAAGTGGATCCGCTTGTACACCTGGGCGCATACCCGACCACATCACCCCTTCAGGCAGATTCTCGTCACATGAATAGGCATTTCTGTCCAATAGCCTCTGAGTAGCCTCTGGGTGGAACAACCGACACACGAACCGAGGGATCAGCGGTGGGTCAGGACCGCAATGTCCGAGCCGAAACCGACCATCAGCCGCCCGTCCGGCGCTACCGCCAGTCGTCAACCGGCGTTGGCGGGGCCGCCATTTCTCCGCGTATCCCGCGAACCGAATCGCGTACGGGTGTGGGCAACGGGTCGGTCCGGCGCAGCCGCAGTCCAGGGGCGCGGCTGCGGATTGGTGCGTGTCGGGCCACGGCCCGTCCGCCGGTCCGGGCCTGCGGAGCCGGTGGCCGGGACCGTCGCGCAGGGTGTACGTACTGACCCCGGAGCGCGGCTTTGCACGTTTCAGCCGGCGAGGGCGACGACGCCAAGACCGTCGGTACATCCGACGATCAGGTTCGACCCGACGCCGGCCAGGGCCGTGATCGGTCGCTCCACAAGACGGGAGCCCACCCATCGGCAGGTCAGGGGATCCCATAGCTCGATCGCGCCCCGCCTGGCGACGGCCAGCAGGGGGTGCCCGCCGCAGGGGGCGATCGCGGCCATCGGCCCGCCGGTGAGTTCGCCCACGAGTTGACGGCTGTCGGTGTCCCAGATGCGGACCGAGTCGTCGAAGTCTCGAACTGCCAGGAGAGTCCGGTCGTCCGCCAAGGGCAGCGCCGCGAGGTTCTTCACGTGCCTGTGGTTTTCGAAGGGGGCGCCGACCGGTAGACCCGTGGCCGGGTCCCACAGCCGGACCGCCTTCTTGCCGCCCCGGGCGGGGGTGGCTTCGCTGCTTGCCAGGAGAGTGCGTCCGTCCGGCATCGGAACGCAGGCCAGTGTCAGCGGTGGTCGGTCGGGCCGGTTGAAAATTTCACTCGCGGTTTCGCAGGTCTCGGGGTCGCGAAGACGGATGATGCCCGAGTGACTACCGGTGGCCATGAGTATCCGTCCGTCGGGCGACGCGATCGGCACCATGGTGCGGATCGCGCTGGTGCGGCCGGGCGGCAGCGAACCGACCGGCTCGCCCGTCGCCAGATCCCATGACTGGAGGGCGCCGCTCCTGTGGCCGGTGACGAGAACGGTGCGCCCGTCCGGCAGGGGCGCGGCCGCCATCGTCGTGAGGACATCCGTATCGCCGGTGTGAAGCTGCCCGGCGGCTTCGCCGGTGCGCAGGTCCCACAGCCAGACAGTGGTGTCGCTGCGGGTGGCGAGCAACGTTCGCCCGTCGGGGACCGTCACAGGTGCCACAAGGCCGTCCCAGCCGACCTCCCCCGGCTCGGCCGGTGGCTCCACTGTGGTGGGATCCCACAACCAGACCCCACCACTGGGCACTTCTCCCGCGAGCAGTGTGGGGCCGTCCGGCAACGGAACCGCTGCCACTGCGGCGGGGACACGGTTCGTCCCCAGGTCACCGAATCGGCGCCCGGATGCCGGGTCCCACAGTCCCGACCCGATCGACAGCAGTGTCGTCCCGTCGGCCATGGGGACGGGACGCAGCCCGAAACCGGTGATGGGCCCGCCGACCGGAGCACCGGTTGCCACGTCCCACAGCCGCACCGTCTCGTGATCGTCGTCATTGAAGGACAGGGCCAGCAGTCTGCCTCCGTCGGGCAGCGGCACCGCCGCCAGTCCGCTCGGCCAGCCCTCGTTCTCGTGCGGGCACAGCAGTGTCTGAACCAGCTCGCCCGTCACCGGGTCCCACAGGCACACCACGGCGCTTTCCCCGTGACCATGGGCGGTGGCCAGCAGCGTGCGACCGTCAGCGAGCGTCACCGCCGTCATCGCGCTCGGGCCGTCCACACCCGCTGGGGCCCTCAGCGGACCGACGGCCCGCTCGCCTGTGGCCGCGTCCCACAGCCACACCTCCTCCTCGTCGTGGGCGGTGATGGCGAGCAGGCTCCGCCCGTCCGGCGTGGGTACGCCGACCAGATTCGACGCGAATTCCGGGCCTGGCAGCGGCCCACCGACCTGCTCGCCGGTGACCGTGTCCCACAGGTACACCGCATGCCCGTCGTCGTCCTCGTCGTAGTGCGCCGTGGCAAGCCGGGTGTGCCCGCCGGCGAACGGCAGGGCCGCCATCGCCATGACAAGCCCACCCTGCTTCGAGTGCTCGCGCAGGGGGCCACCCACCTGCTCGCCGGCCACCGGGTCCCACAGCCGCACCACGTCGTCTTCTTCGTCATCGCCTGACGTGGCCAGCAGGACGCGATCCTCCCCGACGGGCACGACGACCGCCACACCCAAACCGCCCCTGAATCCACGCAACGTCGCCGAAGGCCGCACCCGGCCCGCCGGCCGTTCCCACACCAGGGTCAGTTCTCGTGGGCCGTGATCCCGAAGAGCATCAGACATGACCGGTACGGTAACCAGCCCCACCAACACCGACCCGATCAACTACCGGTGGTCACGCCGGCGGCCACCACGCTTCGGCACAGTCCATGAGTAACGGCTCAATCCGCGCTCACTGCGCCTTAGTCAACGGCACACCCCGACCAACGAGGCGATGATCTCAGCGAAACGGTCCACCCGCTGACGTCCCGCACGGCCGGGCGGCCATTGGTGTCGGCCGCCAGGTCGGCCGGCAACCGGCGCGGAAGATAGGTAACCGATGTACGTAGATCCACGGTTGTCACGTGTGGACGTGGCTCGGAGGCTCGTCCTCATGACTCTACTCATCTCCGCGTCGCCCTAGGTCGTAGACCTGGCCGCCCGCCATCGGCTGGGGCGCTCCAGGGCGTGTTCGCGCCGAAGCGCCTCCGTCGGGCGGCGTACGCCGCCCATGTCTTCAACTGCCTCATGCTCATGTCGTTGTTCCTGGTCCCCGGGCTGCTGTACTACTGGTTCGCCATGCGCCGCTTCCCCGACCTCAGCCGGAAGCGGGCTGCCCAGCGGCTGCACCTGTTCGAGGAGGGGCTGGTCGTACACCCGCCGTCCGGCGGCGAGCCGGTCGCCCTGCGCTGGGACTCCCTGCGTCTCCAGCAGGAGATCGTCCAGCTGATCATCAACGGCCGCCCCGCGCAGACCAGATACGTGCACTCGGCAAGCGCCCCCGGCCAGGGATCGGCGCGGATCACGGAGTTCTACAAGGATCCCGACGTCTGGGGCCCCTGGATGCAAGACGCGGTGGTGCGCGCGCAGAGAGCGGCTGCGCTGGAGACGCTTCGCGTGGGCGGCACGGTCCCGTTCGGAGCGCTCTCGCTCTCCCGCACGGCCGTGTGCGCCCCCGGGAAGGGCGGCCTGCCCTGGCCGAAGGTCCGGGAGGTCCGTGCCGCGGGCGGCCTGGTCCGCGTCATGACCACCGATTCCTCGGGCGACCCCGTCCTCTGGTCCAACCACCTGGCCAAGCAGATCACGAACCTGCACCTGCTCCTGGCGGTCGCCCACAGCCTGCACGAGCAGTCCGCCGCCTGACGCTCCAGCCGAACTTCTGTATTTTTTGCTGGTCAACGGCCTGGCGGTGGGAGTACAGCGAAGGTCTGGCATGGGTGGGACGGTCTTGCGTCGGCGTGGCACCGAACCACCCGGGCGCGGTGCACCTACCGGAGCCTTGCCGATACGCATCCCGGCGGCGTCGTGGTGGCGCGGGTGGTGGTGGAGCCTACGCTGACCAGGGACAAGCCCGTCTTCACCTGGCGGGCGCCTCGGCGATCACGCCTACCAGCAGTGCGGTGAAGACAGCGGCGTCCCTCCACACCCGGAAGCGGCCGTAGACCGTCGGCCACGGGCCGAACTCGCCGGGCATCTCCCGCCACCGGCTTCTGTTGCGGAACCGCCAGATCACCCCCTCGAACTGCTCCCGCAACCGCCCGGGGCGCGGGCCGAACCCGCCGATCGGCGGGTAGGACTCGATGAACTTCCGCTGTTCTAGAGCACGCGTTCCACGACCGTCAGCCAATCCAGCCACACGCGGGAAGCGCACCGCCTGCCCACGATCGCGGACCCAGAACCGAAACGGGCGCGGAGCGACGACCCACGCCGTCAACGACATGCTGATCAAGGGCAACCGCGGACTGTAATCGGCCCAAAGCCGTCCTACTGGCATCGCCACCAGTAGTAGTGCCGGCGCCGTCACGACGCGCGCAGCCGTCTGCGTCGCGCCTCGCTACTCCCCGGCCGCCGAACCGACACGTGACCCCAAGGTCGAGGCCCTCTGTTCATCAGACGCCGAAGACCTGGAACTCCGAGACCTGCCCGGCCGGCCAGCCGTTGTTGGCGGTGAAGGTGAGGCGTACGTAGCGGGTGGTCACGGTGGAGGGGAGCGTGAGGGTCGCGGTGTTGCCCGTCGCCGGGTCGAAGGTGTAGCCCGCCGAGGCGAGAAGCTGGGCGAAGGTGCCGCCGTCCGTGCTGCCCTGGACGGAGATGGTCTGGGTACGGGTGGCCCAGGCGGTCGCCGGGGGAAGGTGGAGGACGATCCGTTTGACGCCGGTCGTGACGCCCAGATCGACCTGAACCCACTGCGGGAAGGCGTTGTTGGCGGACTCCCAGTAGGTGTTGGTGTCGCCGTCGGTCGCGTTGCCCGAGACATATGTCTGAGTGTGGCTGCTCTCCGAAGTGGGGCGGTGGAGGGCGAGGTTGGTGGTGCTGGACGGGGGGTCGGTGGTGACGGTGACCTGGTTGGAGGGCTGCGACACGTTTCCCGCCGCGTCGAACGCGACGACGTCGAAGGTGTACGCGGTGGACGCGCCGAGTCCGGTGACAGTGAAGGAAGTTGAGCTGGTGGTGCCCACCTGTGTGCTGGTCGAGCCGGACACCCGTAGGACGCGATAGCCGGTCACGCCGACGTTGTCGGTCGACGTGTTCCAGGCCAGCGAGACGGAGTCGCTGGTGTGCCCGGTGGCGGTCAGGGCACCCGGCGCGGCGGGCGGTGTGGTGTCACCGCCGGTGGGAACGACCGGCTGGGTGGGGCGAGTGGCGGTCAGCGCAATCTGGCCCTTGTGCATGCGACCGCCGTCGCCGGTCAGGCGCAGGTAGTAGTCGGAGGAGCAGGCGGTGCCGTCTTCGTCGAGGGCGAGGAATCCGGAGTTGGTGGGCACCCATGCCTGTGTCTCGGCGGTCTTGGCGATCTGGTTGCCCTCGTTGTACTCGTCGAACATCGAGATGTAGATGCCCTGCACCCCGGCCCGCACCATGTTGTAGAACTGCCGCCACATGAAGTCGCCGTGCGCGCGCTGCCGGCCGGAGACGTCGCCGGGCAGGACGCAGGGCTGGTAGTCGATGCCGTTGGCGTTGCAGTCGGCCTGGTCGCCGACGGTGTAGGTGTTGTAAGCGTTGTCGGCCTCGGACACATTGCCGATGGCGCCGACCATCCACGGCGAGATCATGTTGAAGGCGTGGTAGACGCCCAGATAGCCGCTCCGTGAGCCCCCGGTGTCCGTCCGCCATTCGCGCGGGACGCCGCCGATGACGTAACAGCCCTGGCCCTTGAACCAGTTGATGACATCGAGGCAGGCGTCGGCGGTGAAGGGGTGGTCGTTGTCGTTGAAGCCGAAGCCCCAGATGCAGACGACCGGCTTGCCGTTCTGCTTCGCGTAGGCCGAGGACGCGGTGTGCGCGGACATCTTGGCCGTCCAGTCCGTCTTGATCTCGGACTGCATGTTCGTCCAGTCCGTCACGTCGTACATGATGTAGAACTTCCGCCCGTACGACTCGGCGGCGCTGCGCACCTTGGTCGCCATGGCGTCGCGGGTGGGGCCCTCTCCGCCGGTGGGGTTGAAGCGCTGGAGTGCCGCGGTGTCGATGTTGTTCTGCTGCATCCACAGGAAGTGGGTGTCCACCGTCTGCTGGTCGTACGAGGAGAACAGCGTGGCTGGTTGGCCGTTGCCGAGGGCGGCGTACGACGTCTGGTACGTCCTGGTGTAGTCGCGCATATCGGGCCAGCATTTGATGCCGGTGTTGGACGGGGACGGCGGCTGACCCCAGTTCTGGGTCCAGTGCCACCAGCCGTTGATGGGCGCGCCGTCACCGACGCAGGCGAACCAGCCCTGGTAGCCGACGCTGATCTTGCCGACCACGTCGCCCGGCGGGCTGGCCGCCGACGCGGTTGGGGCGAGTACGGTCTCGGCGGCTCCCACCGTTCCCACCGCGGTGGCCGTGATCGCGGCTCGTAAGAAGACTCTGCGTGTGACACCCATCTGGACTCCTTTCGGTGGTCGGTGCCACCGAGCGCGCCTGCGCTCGGCGGCACCATCAAGTCAGGTCAGGTCAGGTCAAGTCAGGTCAGGTGTTCCAGACCTGGAACTCCGAGAGCTGACCGGCCGGCCAGCCGTTGTTCGCCGTGATGTTCACCCGGACGTATCGCTGGGTGGTCGCGGTGAACGTGATGGTGACCGTGTTGTTGGTGGTGGGGTCGAAGGTGTACGTGGCCGACGACTTGACGGTGGTGAAGGCGGAGCCGTCGATGCTGCCCGACAGGGACAGCGTCTGGTTGCGGGCGCCCCAGGCCGCGGGGAGCTGGAGGACGACGCGGCCGGCACTCTGCGCGGAGCCGAGGTCGACCTGGACCCACTGGGGAAAGGCGTTGTTGGCGCTCTCCCAGTAGGAGCCCTGGTTGCCGTCCGTCACGTTCGACGACGCGTATACGTCGGTGTGGCTGGACTCGGTGGTGGCCGCGCCGGCTGCCAGGTTCCTGCTCACCGTGCCGGCGCCGGTGCCGGTCAGCGCGACCGTGGTCGTGCCGTTCGACGCGTTGCTGGCGATGCTGAGATCACCGGTGCGGGTGCCGGACGCGGTGGGCCTGAAGGTGACGTTCACCGTGCAGGAGGCGTTCGCCGCGATCGACGTTCCGCAGTTGTTGGTCTGCGAGAAGTCGCCCGTGACGGTGATGCCGGAGACGGTCGCGGCCGCGGTACCGGTGTTGGTCACCGTGACGGCCTGCGCACTGCTGGCGGTGTTGAGCGCCTGGGTGGGATACGACAGCGACGTCGGGCTGGTCGACAAGGTCGCGTTCGAGGAGCCGCCGTCGCTGGGGAACACCTCGAAGTCCGACAACTGGGCTGCGTTCCAGCCTGTGTTGGCGGTGATGTTCACCCGCACGTATCTCGCCGTGGCGGCGGTGAACGTGATGGTCACCGTGTTGCTGTTGGCGTTCGGGTCGAAGGTGTACCCGGCCGATGCCTTGATCGTGGAGAAGCTCGAACCGTCCGTGGATCCCTGCACCGACAGGGTCTGCGTGCGAGCCGACCACGCCGTCGCCGGCGGGAGCTTGAGCACGACCTTGCCGACGCTGTAGTTCTGGCCGAGGTCGACCTGGGCCCATTGCGGGAACGAACCGTTCGTGCCCTCCCAGTACGTCGACGCGTCCGGGTCGGTGAGGTTCGAGGCGACGTACGGGCTGTTGCTCGAACTCGCCGTCGCCGGCCGCCCGGCGGCGACATTGGTGGTGCTGTCGATGCCGCTGCCGGCCAGGGAGACGACGGTCGGGCTGTTGTTGGCGTTGCTGGTGACGGTCAGGTTGCCGGCACGGGATCCGCCCGTGGTGGGCCTGAACCCGACGTTCACCGTGCAGGACGCGCCGACCGCGAGGGTGGAGCAGTTGTTGGTCTGGCTGAAGTCACCGGTCGCCGCGACGGCCGAGACGGTCGCCGATGCGGTGCCCGAGTTCGTCACCTTCACCGCTTGCGCGGTGGCCGACGAGCCGACCACCGTGGCGGCGAAGGACAGGCTCGCCGGGTCGGTGTTCAGCACCGGGCCCGGCGCGGTGCCGGTACCGGAGAGGCTCACCGTGTTGGTGATCCCGCCCGCGTTGACGGTCAGAGATCCGCTACGACTGCCGGTCGCCGTCGGCGCGAACTTCACACTGACGGTGCACGAGCCGTTCGCCGCGATCGACGAGCCGCAGGTGTTGGTCTGGGAGTAGTCGCCGCTGGTGGAGATCGACGAGACGAACGCGGCGGTGTTGGTCGGGTTGGAGACCGTCACGGTCTGTGCGTCGCTCGTCGAACCGGTCGGGACCGAACCGAAGTTCAGCGCGCCCGGGGTGGCCGTCACGCCTTCGGACGGGTAGGGCGGGTAGACCGGAGCCGGCCAGCCGCCGCAGTACGGCGTGCCGCTGATGCCGGAGTTGCCGCCGCCGTCGGTGACGACGAAGTTGCCGCCCGAGCAGTTGTACACCGGGGACGAGTAACCGACGCCGGTCGCCGTGACGTTGGTGAACTTGGCGGCGCCGCCGGTCTGTTCCTGCAGGGCGAAGGTTCCGGTGCCGGCGATGGTGACGTTGGTGAGGTTGACCCCGCTGATGGTGCCCTCGACCCACTGGACGGCCTCGTACGGACTCTGCTGGATCAGCGCGTTGGTCACGTTGATGGGGCCGGTGATCGCGCCCTGGCTGCCGTCGAACCACAGGGCGCCGACCCCGAACTGCCAGTTCGGGTCGAGGCTGCCGGCCCGGATCATGGTGTTGTCGGAGATCGTGGTGGTGCCGACCGGCGTCGACGTGAAGCGTTGCCCCACGTGGATGCCGCCGCCCTGGGCGAGGCCGGTGTCCACCACGCGGTTGCCGCTGACGGTGTTGTCGTGGCCGCCGTAGATCGCGATGGCGTTGGCGAGGATCTGCAGTGACACGGTGTTGTTGGAGATCGTGTCGTTGGCGTCGGCACCGATGCCGGAGTCCGCCCAGGTGGCGATGCCGTCGTCGCCGGTGTTGCGGATGTCGCTGTTGGTCACCTTCGAGTTGGTGACGGCGCCGTGGAAGTTGATGCCGTCCGCGGTGGTGTCGCGGATGCGCATGCCGGTGAACGTCAGCCCGTCCATCGGCCCGTCCATCCAGGCGCCGACCTTCATGTGGTCGATCCACAGGTTGGAGACGGTCGAGTCGCTCATCGCGCCGCCGATGCCGTTGACCTGGGCGCTGTCATCGCGTTCCTGCACATTGCCGAAGATCGCGAAGTTCTGCAGGCGCACGTTGGTGCTGGCCGAGGGTGCGGAGTTGCCGTAGAAGCCGGGGGCCGTGCCGGTGACGGTCGAGTACCACATGCCGGCGCCGGCGATCGTGACGTTGTTGACGCTGATGTGGCCGGGGATGTTGTAGGTGCCCGGCGGGATCCACACGGTGCCGCCGGGGCCGGCCGCGCTGATCGCGGCGTTGAACGCGCTGGTCGCGTCGCTCACACCGGTGGAGTCGGCGCCCTTGCTGGTCACCGACACCGACCCCGAGGGCGCGCTCAGGGCGGCGCCGACCTGCTCGAAGTCGGCGAAGTCGATCGTGTACGAGGAGGCGGTGTCCCCCGAATCGACCTGCAGCTTGAAGGTCGTTCCCGCCGGATAGGTGGTGGAGAACAGGCGGTGGGCCTCGTCGTAGAAGTGGTGCGGGTTGCTGCCCGGCGAGTTGGTGAAGGGGTAGCTGCCGTAGTACCAGCTGTAGGCGTTGGTCAGGGTGAAGTCGGGCTGCTTGACGCCGTCGACGTACAGGGACAGTGCGGCGGTGTAGACCGAGCCGTTCGAGGTGTCGGGGATGCTGTAGCGGAAGTTGATCGAGTTGGTGGCCACCGGCGTGGTGAACGTGACGTACTTGCCGGTGCCCTGGAGCGTCGTCGCCTTGCGGTACGACGCCTCGTCGGCCAACTGGCCCTGGGTGTAACTCGGGCCGATGGGTGTGCCGTTGGTGGCGGAGCTCTCCGCCTGCACCTCGACGTACGGCAGGCTCGCGCCGCTGCCGCCGGTGGCGGTGGACGCTGCCCAGGCGGGTTGGACGGCCAGCGCGACGACGCCGACGGCGGCCAGCATCGCGGTGCTGACCGCCCAGACGAGGGCGCGTCTCAGATCTCGGATGGAATGGAACACGTGCCACTCCTTTCATCACGAAATGCCGGAACTATGCCGCTGACGCCACCAGAGAGGGAGGGACGGGCTCAAAGGGAGTGGGGGGAAGGCATGGGGCGGTAACGACGCGTGGGGGACCGTAATATCGTCGACATGGACACGCAAGAAGCAGACAGAACATTGCAACAATAAAAATTCAGCCTGCAAGATCTAATGCATCGTCTTGAGGATGCGCCCAGCACCGGGCCGCGCAGGCCGCACGGGCCGCGCACATGACGGTGCCGCCAGACGGAGTGTCCGGCGGCACTGTGGGGAGGGTGGGGTCAGGAGGCCCAGATCTGGAACTCGGACACCTGGCCCGCGGGCCAGCCGCTGTTGGCGGTGATGGTGACGCGGTAGTAGCGCTGGGTGGCGGCGGGGAAGGTGAGCGTGACGGTGTTCTTGGTGTTCGGGTCGAAGGTGTAGGCGGCCGAGGACTTCAGGGTGGTGAAGGTGGTGCCGTCGGTGCTGCCGCCGAGGGTCAGGGTCTGGGTGCGGGCGCCCCAGGTGGGGGGCAGTTGCAGGACCACGCGGGAGGCGCTCCGGGCCGAGCCCAGGTCGACCTGGACCCACTGTGGAAACGTGTTGTTGGCGCTTTCCCAGTAGGAGCCCTGGTTGCCGTCCGTCACGTTCGACGACGGGTACACGTCGGTGTGGCTGGACTCGCTGGTGGGCTTGCCGGCGGCGAGATTGGTCCCGGTAGGGTCGGTGCCGGTGCCCGAAAGAGCCACCGTGGTGGGGTTGTTGGACTGGTTGCCGGTCAGGGTGAGAGTGCCGGTGCGGGAGCCGGCGGCGGTGGGATTGAAGGTGACGGAGACCGTACAGTTCGCGCCGGCGGCCAGGGCGATGCCGCAGGTGTCGGTCTGGGTGAAGTCACCGCCGACGGTGATCCCGGTGATCGAGGCGGTGGCGGTGCCGGAGTTGGTGACGGTGACGGTCTGCGCGGCGCTGGTCGTGTTCACGGCCTGGCCGGCGAAGGTCAGTGATCCGGGAGACGTGGTCAGGGTGGCCGACGGTGAGCCGCTCCCCGCGGCGAAGCCGAGGTGGTTGATGTTCCAGCCGCCGCTGTCCTGGTCGAGAGTCAGAATCTGTCGGCCGGCGGGCAGGGTCACGTGGGTGGTCACGGTGGCCCAGGTCTGCCAGTCGCCGGTGGCGGGCAGGTCGACGGCTCCGGTGAGGTTCGTGCCGGAGGCGTCCGAAAGGTGCAGCGCGCCTGTCACCGCGACCGGGGCCGCGACGCGGAGGTTGAGGGTGTAGGTACCGGCCGTGGCGACGTCCACGGTGTAGCGGAACCACTGTCCGCCGCTGGTCCAGCCCAGGTTGTAACCGCCGCCGGTGTCCGAGGTGTTGTCCAGGTCCACGCCGTCGGCGCGGTAGGAGTTGGCGTTGCCGTTGACGGAGGTGACGTTGTAGGCCACCCCCTGGCCGCCGGTGTCGTAGTCCTCCGTCTGCACCGTGCCGGGCACGGCGGCAGGGGTGCCGCCGTAGGGGCCCTCGGGATCGGCCGGCGGCCAGTGGTTGTCGCTCACCGTCGCGACGAACCCGCTGGAGTTGTTGACGAAGGCCGAGGCGCCGGAGCCGAGCCCGGTGACCGTGTTGCCGGTGATCGTCGCGGAACCGGTGGGCGCGGGGTAGAACGGCGGCGAGATCGCGATGCCGTTGCGGCCGGGGTCGCTGACCGTGTTGTCCTGCAGCAGGGTGTTGGTCGAGGTGGAGAAGCCGATCCCGTCGTAGAGGGAGTCGGTGACGGTGTTGCCGGTCACCGTGACCTTGTCGACGGTCCCGGTGTTCTGCCCGTCGCCGCCGTTGCCGATGTGCAGGGCGGGCTGGCCCTGACTGTAGGCGTTGCCGCCGGAGCGGACCACGGTGTTGCCCGTCACGGTCGCGGACAGCAGGTCGCTGCCGTTGACACCGAAGCGCCCGGCTCCCAGACCGATGTAGCGGGCTGTGTCGCTGATGTAGTTGTCCTTGACCTGGTGGCCGCTGCCCCCGTAGATCCCGACACCCTTGCCGCCCCATGGTGCGATCGAGGTGTTGTCGCTGACGGTGACATTGCTCATCGGGTTGTAGTAGGTCTTGGAACCGTCGCTGTTGGTGTTGTAGTTCACCGAGTTGATGGCGATCGCGTCGTCCCCGGTGCCGCGGACGAAGTTGTTCGTGACCGTCAGGTTGTTCCCGGTGTCGGCGCCCAACGACACGTTGTTGACGTTGATCCCGTCCGCCCAGATCGACGTCAGCCGGCTGTTCTGCACCTTCCCGCCGGTGCCGGAGGCCCAGAAGCCCGACATGGTGTGCTGGGTCCAGATGCCGTCGGCCAGCCAGTTGGTGCCGGTGGTGTCCATCGCGCCACCGTCCCCGCCGATGGTGCTCCGGCTGACGGCGTTGGCGTCGATGTGGAAGTTCCGCACGGTGCAGGAGGTCAGGTCGAACAGGGCCGCCAGCGGCGTGCTGTTGGGGACCGGGACGTCACGGTAGACCGTGCTGTACCACAGGCCCGCGCCCGCGATGGTGATCCCCTGTGCGTTCAGTCCCGCGGTGCCCTTCACGTAGAAGGTGCCCTGGGGGATCCATAGGGTCTTTCCCTGCTGCTGGGCCTGGTCGATGCAGTTCTGGATGGCGGCGCGGCTGTCCACCGACTGGCTGTCGGCCGCGCCGTTGGTCGGATTGTTGTCCGCCACCGCACCGCAACTCGTGATCGAGATCGAGTTCGTCGGCTGTGTCAGCGGCGCGGGCGGGTTCTCCACGTCGACGGAGTCCACGTCGTAGAAGGACGCGCTGTTGTCGGAGTCCTTCCGCAGCGAGAACGTGGCGCCCGCCGGGATCGGGGACCCGGTGACGAAGGTGTGCGACTCGTCCCAGAAGACCCTCGGGTCGCCGTCGGCCGGGTTCTGGTTGTCGCTCGTGTTGTAGTTGCCATTGCCCTCGTACACCCAGCTCTGCCGCGAGTTGAGGTTCAGCGCCTGCCGGAACACACCGTTGACGTACAGGTTCAGCGTTCCGGTGACACCACCGTCGGATGCCGAATCCGGGATGCCGGCGCGGACGTTGAGGAAGGAGATTGCCTGCCCGGTGGTGTTCGTCCACTGCACCGACTGGCCCGTGCCGCCCAGGTGGACATAGGAATGGCCCGACGCCTCCAAGGCGGCGCTTGAGTACTGCGTCGTCGGCGCCGAGGTCAGCGACCGGACGGCCGCACCCCCGCCCGGCGTTCCCGCCTCGGCCTCGTAGACCGAGAACGGCGTCGTCGCACCCACCGCCGCGCTCGCTGTCGCCTGCGCCTGCGCCTGCGCCTGCGCCTGCGCCTGCGCCTGCGCCTGCCGGGGAGCGTGGGCCTTCGGGCCGGCCCGGAGCGCCTTGGACGGCGGCGCCCCCTGTGTGGCGGCGGCCGGTAAGACGGACACACACATCGCGCCGACGGCGGCGACGGCGGCCACCGCCAGTCGCCGGGGTCTGGGGATCGTCAGCATCTGATGCTCCTTCAAGGAGTGCGGAAAACCGGCGCCCCGACCGTACAGAGCCCCCTTCCACCCCGCTAGATTCCGACGATGTAAAGAATGAGCCATGCAAGCCGTTGCAAGTTTCTTACTGAACTCCGCAAATATCGGATGGAGCGCGACATGACCCTCGGCGCCTTGCCGGTGCAGAGATTCCCATCCAAGGTCTGCACCTGCTGACGGTCGCGAACGGCCGGTGCTCGCGGGGTGGGCGTGCTCGATCCGCGCCCTGGTCCGGCGCCTGACCAGCGAGGACAGCGCGTGGGGAGATCGCCGCATCCACGGCGAGCCCGCCGCATGCGAGCTCTTCGAGACCCGCACCCCGACCGGGACTCACCTGTACGCCTTCGCGGTCATCAAGCATTCAACTAGGCGTATCCGGATCCTCGGCGCCACCGCACACCCGACCGCGGAATGGCTCGTGCAGCTCGGGCGCAACCAACCGAGTTCAGCTTTCGCGATCCGAGGCGGGGGATGATGTGCACGTTGATGGAGCTGTCGACGTGCTCGCCCGTGGAGTACTCCGCCATCGTGCGCTGCCAGCGCCGCGCGGCGTCTTCATTTTCTCCCCGTAGATCTGCGTCAGGCGCTCCATCGCGTCGTCCTGCGTGCCGTAGCCAGCCTCTTCACGCTGCTTGCCGAGAGCATCCCGGAATCGAATCGTGCACGGGTGCGAGCAGCGGGTCGGCCTGGAACAACCGCGTTCCTTGAAGAAGGACCCCGTCCCACAGGCGAGCTGTCGAGCCACGTATCAAGCCTTCCGAGCAGCGCGCCGGGCGGCACAGCAGGCCCCTGCCACGGGTACGGGTACGGGTACGGGTACGGGTACGGGTCAGCAGGCCGGACACCGTCCGGCCTGATGCTGACCATTTGCTGCGCCGATGCCAAGAAGTTCGCCGCGCTGTGCCGCACGCAGAAGGACGGCCCCTGTACTGGGACGGCCACGACCGAAGAAACCCGAGGTCTCCCTGGCCATCAGCGGAGCGTGCACGGGCGGGCCGGTCCTCCTCGACGGCGTCATCGAGAGCGGCTTCAAGGACTAGGTGTTCAAACCGCTGCCCAAGCGCCCGGGCGGGTACTGCCTGGAGGAGATCGACACCCTGAAGCCCCCCAGCGGGCACGGGGACGACACCGTCGCGACGACCGTGCCGACACGCTCCGGCAGCGGGGTCAAGGAGGTGCAGGACCGCATCCGCTACGGCGAGGGCCAGATCGACAAGGCCCTCGCCCGCCAGCCATGTGCCGGCCGGCGCGCACGTCGTCCACTCCTACCAGACGCTGCCGTCCGGCGTGCCCAACGAGGACGCCGGCATCATGAGGTAGAAGCTCGCCGACCGTCTCGACGTGTCGCTCGGCGCCACGGCTCACGCGAAGCGGGAGCAGTTCGGCGCCGACCTGGTGGCGCTCCTCGCCTCCATCCCCGGCCGGTTCAGCTCCGGCCAGGCCGATCTCCCCTGCCGCCCCCGTCCCGGTTCAGCAGGAATCCCGCCTTCTCCGTCACCAGCGTTCTGTCGGTGCAGGACTGGGACAACCTCGCACACGAGATCGACCACAACCTCGGCCTCCAGCACGACCGCAAGACGCTGATCGCGAACGGGGGCACGCCCGCCCCGGGGACCAGCAACTACGGCTGGGTCACCGCCGACCAGCGTCATCACACGCTGATGGCCTACAGCTCGGCCTGCACCCAGCCCGGCAAGGTCTTCAACCAGTACTCCAACACGGAGACGTGAACGCCAACCACACGATCGTCGCGCACTTCAGCCAGGCCGCGTGACCGCTCACTCCGACTCTTCGCTCGTCGATGGCTTGCGCGCCCTACGAGGTGTGCCCCTCCGCATCCGTCAGCGTCGCGAAGGCCGCCTGGGCGAAGTCGAGGACGCCGATCTCGTCACGCGTCGCCTCCGGCAGGCGGGCGTAGGTGAGTCGCAGGGCACGCAGCACGCCCACTCCCGCGCGGGCCAGGACGGACGCCCGCAGCACGCTTTCCGGCGCGGCCGGGTCGGCACCGTCCACCGTCATGCGGTCCAGGAACGCCGATGCGACGGCTTCCTCCAGGTCGAACAGGAGGAAGCGTTCGCCGCGCCCTGACGGAGCGGTCGACAGGGGCTGCGGTCCGGCGAGGAGGATCCCGGCGGCCCAGTCGTCGCGACCGGCGAGCTCCAGGACGGCGTTGCGCAGGGCCGCAAGGGGAGTTTCACCCTGCGGGCGGGCCCGGATCGCCTCCTCCAGCAGCGGGATGAAGTCCCGGACGTGCTGCAGGATCAGGCTCTCCTTGGAGGGGAAGTAGCGGAAGAAGGTCCGCTCCCCGACGCCCGCGGCGGCGGCGATGTCCCGCACGGTCGTCGCCTCGTAGCCGTTTTCCTGGAACAGCCCCGCCGCCGCGTGGATCAGCGCCTCATGCGTGCGCCGCTTGTTCTGTTCCCTGCGTCCCGGTTCTGTCGCGCTCTCCACACCCCGAGTATCCCAGTCCCGCGAAAACTTGGCAGTCCTGCCACTTTGTTATTGTGGCAGGACTGCCAGTTTTTGGGACCGCTTTCTCACCATGGAGCGCCATGCCCGCCTTCCTTCACCGCCTCGGGCGCCTCGCCTTCCGCCGCCGACGACGCATGCTGGCCCTGTGGTCGGCGCTGGTCGCGGCCGCCGTGGTCTGCATGACGGCCTTCGGCGGCACCGGCAAGCTCGACAACACCTTCTCGATCCCCGGCTCCGAGTCCCAGCGGGCCCTGGACCGGATGAAGACCGACTTCCCCACCTTCTCCGGCACGAGCGCGCAGATCGTGTTCACCGCGACGGACGGCCAGAAGGTGACCGACCCGGCCGACAGCGCCCGTATCCGGGCCGCCCTGGACGCGGCCGGGTCCGCGCCCCAAGTCGCCAAGGTGGTGAGCCCGTTCGACGCTCACACCATCTCCGCCGACGGCACCACCGCCGTCGCGCAGGTGCGCTACGAGGTCCCGCAGAGCGCGTTGGAGCCGAACGCGCTGGACGAACTCAAGTCCGCCGTGGCCGGAGCGAACCAGCAGGGCATGCGGGTCGACGTCGGCGGCTCCGCGTTCGGCAACGCCCCGTCGCAGTCCCACCGAAGCGACATCATCGGTGTCGGCGTCGCCCTGGTCATCCTCACTCTGACTTTCGGCTCCCTGCCGACCGCCGGAATCCCCGTCGTCACGGCGCTCTTCGGTGTCGCCACGGCCATCTTCGGTGCGCTGTCGCTCACCGGGACCGTCTCGATCTCCTCGACCGCGCAGAGCCTGGCCCTGATGATCGGGCTCGCGGTCGGCATCGACTACGCCCTGTTCATCGTCAGCTGTCACCGGTTCCACCTCGCCCACGGCATGGAGCCGGAGGAGTCGGCCGCGCTGGCGGTGGGCACGGCGGGCAGCGCCGTGGTGTTCGCCGGACTGACCGTGGTCATCGCGATGACCGGCCTCACCGTGGTCGGCATCCCCTATCTGACGGCCATGGGACTGGCCGCCGCCGGTGCGGTGCTGATCGCCGTACTGGTCGCGACCACCCTGCTGCCCGCGGTCCTCGGCTTCGCCGGCACCCGCCTGACGCCCGGGCCGGGCTCCCGCGCGATGCGCCGCGAGCAGGCCGTCGGCGGTGCGGGCGAGGACGCCGCCGGCGCCACCGGCGCCAGCTTCGCGAGCGCTACCGGGGAGAACGTCCTGAGCGGTACCAGCGACAACGTCGCCGGCGGTACCGGGGAGATCGTCGCGAGTCGTACCGGCGAAAACGTCGCGAGCCGTACCAGCGAGAACGTCATGAGCCGTACCGGCGAGCACGTCGCGGGGACGGCCGCCAACGCCGCCGAGCGCTGGTTCCGGCTGGTCACCCGCCGCCCCCTGCTGACCCTGGTCGCGGTGGTGGCCTCCCTCGGCGCGCTGGCCTGGCCCGCCCACGACATGCGCCTCGCCCTGCCCGACAACGGCACCGCGCCGAGCTCCTCCTCTCAGCGCATCGCCTTCGACAGGGTCGGCGAGAAGCTCGGGCCCGGTTTCAACGGCCCGCTCCTCGTGCTGGCCGACACCAGCCACAGCTCCGACCCCACCACAGCCGCCCAGCGGGTCGCCGCCACCATCGGCGCGCTGCCCGACGTGGCCACCGTCGGCAAACCCGTGGCCAACCCGGCCACCCACACCGCGCTCATCCAGGTGATACCGGACAGCGCGCCCAGCGACCCGGCGACCAAGACGCTGGTCAACTCCATCCGCGACGACCGGGCCGCGATCCTGCGGGACACCGGCGCCACCGTCCAGGTCACCGGCAGCACCGCCGTGAGCGTCGACGTCGCCGCGAAGCTCAATTCGGCGCTGATCCCCTTCGCCGCCGTCGTGATCGGGCTTTCGCTGCTCCTGCTGCTCCTGGTCTTCCGCTCGCTGGTGGTGCCCCTCAAGGCCGCAGCGGGCTTTCTCCTCTCGATCGCCGCGACCCTCGGCGCGGTGATCGGCGTCTTCCAGCTGGGCCACCTCGGCAGCCTGATCGGTGTGGACACCACCGGACCGGTCAGCAGCTTCCTGCCGATCATCCTGCTGGCCGTGCTGTTCGGCCTCGCGATGGACTACGAGGTCTTCCTCGTCTCGAGGATGCGGGAGGCCTACCTCCGCACCGGGACTCCGCTGGGCGCCGTGCACAGCGGCGCGCGGCACAGCGGGCGGGTCGTGACGGCCGCGGCCCTCATCATGACCTCGGTCTTCGCCGCCTTCCTCACCTCCGACAGCACGATGCTCAAACAGATCGCCTTCGCACTCGCCGCCGGTGTCCTGCTCGACGCGTTCGTCATCCGGATGACCTTCGTCCCGGCCGTCCTGGCACTGACCCGGCACGCCGCCTGGTGGCTGCCGAAGTGGCTGGAGCGGCGCCTGCCCGACCTCGACATCGAGGGCGACCGGCTCGGCCCCGCCCACGCCGTACCAGAATCCGTACCCCTCACCCCGTCGACGGCCGACTGACGACACCTCACTGCCGCCCCGCCCCACCCGGATCCGGTGATCCGGCGGGGCGGGGCGGGGCGGGGCGTCGGCCGACGGTCCTACGGGGTTGCCTCCGCCGCGACAGCGACCTCCGCCACGCCGTCCCGGTCCGTGCCGACTTCCCAGACCTTGCCGACTTCCCGGTCCCTCTTGAACTGGGTCCGGTACAGCTCGGCGTACCGGCCCTCCGCCGTGAGCAACTCCTCGTGCGTGCCCCGCTCCACGATCCGTCCGGCCTCCACGACGAGGATCACGTCGGCGGTCCGCACGGTGGACAGCCGGTGCGCGATCACCACGGCCGTGCGCCCTTCCAGCGCCTCGGTGAGCGCCTCCTGGACAGCCGCCTCCGAGGTGTTGTCCAGATGGGCGGTGGCCTCGTCGAGGATGACGACACGCTGGCGGGCGAGCAGCAGCCGGGCGATGGTCATGCGCTGGCGCTCGCCGCCGGAGAGACGGTAGCCGCGCTCGCCGACCACGGTGTCGAGGCCGTCGGGCAGGGAGCGTACGAGGTCTTCGAGGCGGGACCTGCGCAGTACGTCCCACAGGTCGTCCTCCGTCGCGGAGGGGCGGGCCAGGAGCAGGTTGGCGCGTACCGAGTCGTGGAAGAGGTGACCGTCCTGGGTGACCATGCCGAGGGTCTCGCGCATCGACTCGGCGCTCAGGTCGCGGACGTCGACGCCGCCGATGCGGACGGTTCCCTCGTCGGTGTCGTACAGGCGCGGCAGCAGTTGGGCGATGGTGGACTTGCCGGCGCCGGAGGAACCGACGAGGGCGACGGTCTGGCCGGGCTCGGCGCGGAAGGACACGCCGTGCAGGACCTCGGCGCCGCCCCGGGTGTCGAGCGCGGCGACCTCCTCGAGGGAGGCGAGGGAGACCTTGTCGGCGGAGGGGTAGGCGAAGCGGACGTCCTGGAACTCCACGGCCGCCGGGCCTTCCGGGACCGTACGGGCGTCCGGCTTCTCCTCGATGAGCGGCTTGAGGTCGAGCACCTCGAAGACGCGCTCGAAGCTCACCAGGGCGCTCATGACCTCGACGCGCGCCCCGGCGAGCGAGGTGAGCGGCGCGTACAGGCGGGTCAGCAGCAGCGCCAGTGAGACGACGGCGCCCGGCTCCAGGCTGCCGCGCAGCGCGAACCAGCCGCCGAGGCCGTACACGAGCGCCAGTGCCAGGGCGGAGACCAACGTCAGGGACGTGATGAACGCCGACTGCGCCATCGCCGTACGCACCCCGATGTCCCGCACCCGCCGGGCCCGCGCCGCGAACTCCGCGGACTCGTCCTCGGGCCGCCCGAAGAGCTTGATGAGCGTGGCGCCGGGCGCGGAGAACCGCTCGGTCATCCGGGTGCCCATCGACGCGTTCAGGTTCGCCGCCTCCCGTTGCAGGCGTGCCATCCGGCTGCCCGTCCGCCGCGCGGGCACCACGAACACCGGCAGCAGCACCAGCGCGAGCAGGGTGATCTGCCAGGACAGGGTGAGCATGACGGCCAGGGTGAGCAGCAGCGTGACGAGATTGCTGACGACTCCGGACAGCGTGTTGCTGAAGGCGCGCTGGGCGCCGATCACGTCGTTGTTGAGTCGACTGACCAGCGCGCCCGTACGAGTACGTGTGAAGAACGCGACCGGCATGCGCTGCACATGATCGAACACAGCCGTCCGCAGATCGAGGATGAGCCCCTCACCGAGCGTCGCCGACAGCCAGCGGCCGAGGAGCCCGAGCGCCGCCTCGGCGAGCGCGATGAGTGCGATGAGCACGGCAAGACGGATGACGGTGCTTTCCTCGCCGCCGGACACGATGGCGTCCACGACGCGCCCCGCGAGCACCGGCGTCGCGACGGCCAGCAGCGCGGTCAGCACGCTGAGGACCACGAACTGGCCGATGCGGCGGCGATGCGGACGGGCGAAGGCGGCGATGCGACGCAGGGTCGCGCGGGCGAAGGGACGGCGCTCCTGCTGCGCGTTCATGACGCTGTACAGCTGGGTCCAGGCTGTGCTCTCCATGCTCATGGGAGTGACCGTAGGACCTCAAGCATCGTTGAGGTCAATGATTCCCGGACGAAGTCCACGCGCACGAAGGAAGGCGCGCGGGAACACAGCGAGGAACACGCCCAGGAACGCGTCGAAGAGCACTGCCAAGAGCACAGTGCGGAACACAGTAAGGAATCCATGACGGCATCCACGACGGCGACCACCCCTCCCGCACCTTGCCCGGCACGTCAGCCGCCGGACGCGCGCCCGCAACCCCCCGTTGGCGCGGCGTGGAGAACCTCTCCCGATGTGACAGCGGTTCGACTTTCCCAGAAGCTTCCCCGGGGGTTCTCCCAAGGACCCCGACGCTTCCCGCTCAGGTCGGTCCTGTGCGTGATCCCGCTCGCCCTCGTCCTGGTGGTCGCGGTGCGGCATCGGTCCGTCCTCATGGAGGGCTTCGGCCATCTGCGCTCGGCCGAGTGGCCGTGGCTGCTGGCGGCCGCCGTCGCGACCTGCCTGACCTGGGTCGCCGCGGCCTCCGCCCGACAGGGCGCGGTCATGCAGCGGCTGCCCGCGCGTCGGCTGCTCGCCACCCAGTTCGCCGCGGGCGCGGCCAACCACCTGCTGCCGACCGGCCTCGGCGCCGGCGCGGTCAATCTGCGCTTCATGACCGTGTGCGGCGTCCCGCTCGCCCGCTCCTCCGCCGCGCTCGCGCTCTACATGCTCGCGGAGTCGATCGCCCGGCTGACCCTCCTGGTGGGCCTGCTCATCGCGTTCCCGGGAGCCCTGCACATCGGATCCCTCCTCCCCTCCGGCGCGATCGGCCCCTTGCTGCTCGCCGCGGGAGTGGTCCTCCTGGCCGCGGTGGCCACGCTTCTTCTCGTACGACGGCTGCGCGGGGCCGTGTTGTCGTTCCTGCGCACCGCGCTCGGCGAGGCCCGCTCCGTGCACACCCGTCCGGCGCGCGCGCTCGCCCTGTGGGGCGGATCGCTCGCCTTCCCGCTGCTGCAGGCCGCCGGGCTGACCGCGGTCGGTCAGGCGATGAACCTGGCGGTGCCGCCCCTGCACATGGCTCTCGCGTATCTGGCGGCGACGGCGGCCGTCGCGATGGTGCCCACGCCGGGCGGCATCGGTTCGGTGGAGGCGGCGCTGATCGTCGCACTGGTGGCGGCGGGCGGCCCGGTGGCCGTGGCGACGGCGGTCGTGCTGGCGTACCGGATCATCACGGTGTGGGTGCCGCTGCTGCCCGGGGCGCTGACGCTGGGGGCGCTGGTCCGTCTGAAGGTGATCTGAGCGGCACGGATCCGCGCCACAGGAAGCTCCGGAGTAACCTCCCCGTACGCCGCTCAGGAGAAGGCGTACATGGCCGGGAGAAGGAGACAGCACGATGTCGGTCCGGATCGAACGCCAGGGGTACGTCACCACGGTCGTCCTCTCCCGCCCCGCCGCCCGCAACGCCGTGGACGGGCCGACCGCCGCCGAACTCGCCGACGCCTTCCGGGAGTTCGAGGCGGACGAGACGGCCCGGGTGGCGGTGCTCTGGGGCGAGGGCGGCACGTTCTGCGCCGGCGCGGACCTCAAGGCGATCGGCACCGAGTACGGCAACAGGGTCGCGGAGGACGGGGACGGGCCGATGGGTCCCACCCGGCTGCGGCTGTCCAAGCCGGTCATCGCGGCGGTCGCGGGGCATGCCGTGGCGGGCGGCCTGGAACTGGCGCTCTGGTGCGATCTGCGGGTCGCCGAGCAGGACGCCGTCTTCGGCGTCTTCTGCCGCCGCTGGGGCGTCCCGCTCATCGACGGCGGCACCGTACGGCTCCCCCGTCTCATCGGCGCAAGCCGTGCGATGGACATGATCCTCACCGGCCGCGCGGTCCCGGCCGCCGAGGCGTACGAGATGGGCCTCGCCAACCGGCTCGTCCCGACCGGCCGCGCCCGGGCCGAGGCCGAGGAACTCGCCGCGGCCATCGCCGACTTCCCCCAGTCCTGCCTGCGCAGCGACCGCGCGTCGGTCCTCGACCAGGAGGGTCTGGTCGAGGAGGCGGCCATGCGCGTCGAACTCCGTTACGGCATGGACGTGTTGGCCGAGGGCATGGAGGGCGCAGCCCGCTTCGCGTCGGGAGCCGGGCGGCACGGCTCGTTCACGGCGAAGTAGCGGGCCGGGGCCTGAGCCGTGTCGCGGCTCCTCGGCTCGATCGGGTCGCTCTCGACCGGATCGGCCACGGCCGAGGCCCTGGTGACGGACCGACAGGTGTGGTCGGCAGGGACGGTCGGCAGGCGTGGTCGGCAGGTGTGCCGGAAGCGTGTGGGCCCGGTAACGGACGTACCCGCGAGTACGGCAGGATGAGAGGTCGCCCCGGACGACGAACACGCGTCCGGGCGTGATCGTGCATTCCCGGATTCGAGCAGGTGGCAAGTGACGACACAGCACATCCGGCCCACGGGCCTTCCCCTCCGTCACACGGGAGGCGGCCGGTGAAACACTCCCTCACGCTGGACGACCTGATGATGGCCGGGATACCCGTGGTGGCGGGACTGCTGGCCGCGTTCCTGCTGCGCATACTGCTGCGCTGGCTCGGCAAGCACGCCTCGCGCACCCGGTGGAGCGGTGACGACTTCATCGTCGACGCGCTGCGTACGCTCGTCCCCTGGGGAGCGATCGCCGCGGGTGTCTCGGCGGCGGGCGCGGTGCTTCCGCTGACGGCTCCGGTCGGACGCAACGTCAACAAGGTCCTGACCGTCGTCCTCATCTTCGTCGCGACCCTGACCGCGGCCCGGGTCATCACCGGTCTCGTGCGGTCGCTGGCCCAGTCCCGCTCGGGTGTCGCGGGTTCGGCCACCATCTTCGTCAACATCACCCGGGTCGTGGTGCTGGCGATGGGCTTCCTCGTCATGCTGCAGACGCTGGGCATCTCCATAGCCCCGCTGCTCACGGCCCTGGGTGTGGGCGGTCTCGCGGTGGCGCTCGCCCTTCAGGACACCCTCGCCAACCTCTTCGCGGGCGTCCACATCCTCGCCTCGAAGACGGTCCAGCCCGGCGACTACATACGGCTCAGCAGCGGCGAGGAGGGCTACGTCGTCGACATCAACTGGCGCAACACGACGGTCCGTCAGCTCTCCAACAACCTGGTCATCATCCCCAACGCCCAGCTCGCGGGCACCAACATGACCAACTTCAACCGCCCCGAGCAGCAGATGACCCTCATCGTCCAGGTCGGCGTCGGCTACGACAGCGACCTGGAGCACGTCGAGCGCGTGACCACCGAGGTCGTCACCGAGACGATGACCGAGATCACCGGCGCCGTCCCGGACCACGAGCCCGCCGTCCGCTTCCACACCTTCGGCGACTCCCGCATCAGCTTCAGCGTCATCCTCGGCGTCGGGGAGTTCAGCGACCAGTACCGGATCAAGCACGAGTTCATCAAGCGCCTGCACAAGCGCTACCGGGAGGAGGGCATCCGGATTCCGGCGCCCACGCGGACGGTGGCGCTTCAGCCGGGCGGGGCGGAGCTGCTGGAGGCGGGCATACCGCACCAGCGCGAGGCCACGTCGGGGAGGTAGCGCCGGGAAGCCGGACCGGTCCTGCCCCCGAGACCTCGGAGGCGATGGCGATGTAGTCCTCGGTGCTCGCGGAGGAGCCCGGTGACACTCGGCGGAGTACTCGACACGGACGGTCACCCGGGCGTGCTCCGGCAGCGGGCGCGCCGGGGTGACCCGCGACTTTTCGCCCATGTGCGGATCGCGGTGGCGTCGACCGGCGCGGCCGTGGGGGCCGTCGCTCTCGTGCGATATCTCATGGTTCGCTGTCGTTCGGAAGGACGAGCCGGTACAGGTGGGCGTCAGTCCAGCAGGAGTGTGAGGTCGTCGAGGGCGAGTGCCCGCGGCGCGCCACGTCCAGTTCACGGCGATGGCGGGCGGACCCCTGTCGAGTCGGGGTCGCTCACGAGATATCTTGATGTCGAGCAATGTTGCAGACGTGGAGCGGAGCACCCGGTGACTGACTCGACCATCATTTACACGCACACTGACGAGGCCCCGGCCCTGGCGACGTATTCGTTCCTGCCGGTGGTCCAGGCGTACGCCTCGCAGGCGGGTGTCACTGTGGAGACCCGTGACATCTCGCTGGCCGGGCGCATCCTCGCGCTCTTCCCCGAGTTCCTCGAGGAGGGTCAGCGCGTTCCCGACGCCCTCGCCGAGCTCGGTGACCTGGCCAAGACGCCCGAGGCCAACATCATCAAGCTGCCGAACGTCTCGGCCTCGATCCCGCAGCTGAAGGCCGCGGTCGCCGAGCTCCAGGAGCAGGGCTACGCGCTCCCGGCCTACCCGGACGACCCGAAGTCGGACGAGGAGCGCGACATCCGCGCCCGTTACGACAAGGTCAAGGGCTCCGCCGTGAACCCGGTCCTGCGCGAGGGCAACTCCGACCGCCGCGCCCCCGCATCGGTCAAGAACTACGCCAAGACCCACCCGCACCGCATGGGCGCCTGGACCCCCGAGTCCAAGACCAACGTCGCCACCATGGGCGCCGACGACTTCCGCTCCACCGAGAAGTCCACGGTGATCTCCGAGGCGGGCTCGCTCCGCATCGAGCTGGCGGGCGACGACGGCTCCACCACCGTGCTGCGCGAGTCCGTACCCGTCCTCGCGGGCGAGGTCGTCGACGCGTCCGTCATGCACGTCGCGCCGCTGCGCGAGTTCCTCACGGCGCAGATCGCCCGTGCCAAGGCCGAGGACGTGCTGTTCTCCGTGCACCTCAAGGCCACGATGATGAAGGTCTCCGACCCGATCGTCTTCGGCCACGTCGTACGCGCCTTCTTCCCCAAGACGTTCGCGAAGTACGGCGAGACGTTCGCCGCCGCCGGTCTGACCCCGAACGACGGTCTGGGCGGCATCTTCAAGGGCCTGGAGGCGCTGCCCGAGGGCGCCGAGATCAAGGCGTCCTTCGACGCCGAGCTCGCCGAGGGCCCTGCCCTCGCGATGGTCGACTCGGACAAGGGCATCACCAACCTGCACGTCCCCTCCGACGTGATCGTCGACGCCTCCATGCCGGCGATGATCCGCACCTCCGGCCACATGTGGGGCCCGGACGGCCAGGAGGCCGACACCCTCGCCGTCCTCCCGGACAGCAGCTACTCCGGCGTCTACCAGGTCGTCATCGACGACTGCCGCGCCCACGGCGCCTTCGACCCGTCCACCATGGGCTCGGTGCCGAACGTCGGTCTGATGGCCCAGAAGGCCGAGGAGTACGGCAGCCACGACAAGACCTTCGAGATCCCCACCACCGGCACGGTCCGCCTCGTCGACCAGGCCGGCAACGTGGTCCTGGAGCAGGCCGTCGGCGCGGGCGACATCTTCCGCGCCTGCCAGACCAAGGACGACCCGATCAAGGACTGGGTGAAGCTGGCCGTCACCCGCGCCCGCGCCACCGGCGACCCGGCGGTGTTCTGGCTGGACGAGACCCGCGCCCACGACACGCAGCTGATCGAGAAGGTCAACGCGTACCTGCCGGAGCACGACACCGAGGGCCTGGAGATCAAGATCCTGTCCCCGGTCGAGGCGACGAAGTTCTCCCTGGAGCGCATCCGCAAGGGCCTGAACACCATCTCGGTCACCGGCAACGTCCTGCGTGACTACCTGACCGACCTGTTCCCGATCCTGGAGCTGGGCACCAGCGCGAAGATGCTCTCCGTCGTTCCCCTGATGGCGGGTGGCGGTCTCTTCGAGACGGGTGCCGGCGGCTCCGCCCCGAAGCACGTCCAGCAGCTGGTCAAGGAGAACTACCTGCGCTGGGACAGCCTGGGCGAGTTCTTCGCCCTCGCGGCCAGCTTCGAGCACCTCGCGCAGACCACGGGCAACGCGCGCGCCCAGGTGCTCGCCGACACCCTCGACCGCGCGACGGCGACCTTCCTCAACGAGGACAAGTCGCCGACCCGGCGCGTCGGCGGCATCGACAACCGCGGCAGCCACTTCTACCTGGGCCTGTACTGGGCGCAGGAGTTGGCCAAGCAGACCGACGACGCGGACCTCGCCAAGGCGTTCGCCCCGCTCGCCGAGACGCTGACCGCGCAGGAGCGGACGATCGTCGACGAGCTGCTCGCAGTGCAGGGCAAGCCCGCCGACATCGGCGGCTACTACCAGCCCGACCCGGCCAAGGCCGCGACCGTCATGCGCCCCTCGGCCACCTGGAACGCGACGCTCGCGACCCTCGCCTGACACACCGTCGGCGCCCACGCGTCACCACCGCACCGCCCCGGCCGGGCTCTCCGGCCGGGGCGGTCGCGTGTCGGCCGACGCCGCTGCCTCCGATGGCTCACCCATACGCGCGCAGGCAGGTGACGCCGACGGTCCACCTGGGTGATCAGCGGTGGCGGGCCGGAACACCCGCTCTTAGCTTCGGCCTATGACAAAACGACAAATGGCCTACCTCGCCTGCACCGCGGCCGTCACGGCGTCGGTGCTGGGTGCCGCCCCGTCTGCCGACCACCGGACGCTGCACTGGGTCCACCCCGGCGAGTCGATCCAGAAGGCCGTGAATTCCGCACAACCGGGGGACACCGTCTTCCTCTTCCCCGGCACCTACCACGAGAGCGTCCGCGTCACGGTGGCGAACCTGACGCTGCGCGGCTCCGGTGCCCGTTCCACCGTCATCGTGCCGGGCAAGGCCTCCGACAGCAGCTGCGCCAAGGCCGGCAACGGCATCTGTGTCACCGGAACGGACAAAAAGCGCGTCACGGGCGTCACCGTCAGCTCACTGACCCTCAGAGGCTTCGCCAAGCAGGGCCTGTGGGCGTCGGGCACCGACCGGCTGACGGTCCAGGACGTGGTCGCCGAGAAGAACGGCCAGTGGGGCATCGCCCAGGAGCGCTCCGTCCGCGGGGTGTTCCGCCACAACCTCGCCCAGAACAACGGCGACGCCGGACTGTTCCTGTCCAACACGGTCAGCACCGAGGAGGGCGCCCGGGACACCCTGGGGACGGTCGTCAGTCACAACCTTCTGGCCGGCAACCGGATCGGCGTCACGGTCCGACGGCTGCGGAACCTGACCGTCGATCACAACGAGGCGACCGGCAACTGCGCCGCGGTGTTCGTCGTGGGCGACGAGAACAAGCCGCACGTCGGGGCGCTGAACGTGGTCCGCAACTACGTCCACGCCAACAACAAGTACTGCCCCAAGACCCCCCGTCTGCCCTTCCTGCAGGGCTCCGGGATCGTCCTCACCGGCGCCGAGAAGACACTGGTGGCGGAGAACAGGGTCGAGGACAACGTGGGCACCTCCCCGCTGTCCGGCGGCATCGTTCTGTACAAGAGCTTCGTGGGCGCCGTCAACGAGCGCAACGAGATCCGCGACAACGTGGCGCAGCGCAACGGCAAGGCCGACCTCGCCAACCGCGACCGCGTCAAGGGCAAGGGCAACACCTTCCACGGCAACACCTGCGCGCACTCCGAGCCCGCCGGACTGTGCTGACCCCTCCCCCACCCCCCACCAGCACGACCCCAGAAGCGAGGCACCACCATGACCACTGTTGATCCGGCTCCCCCGAGCACGGTCGATCCGGCTCCCCCACCGCCGTCCATGCGGCTGCGGGAGCTCGCCTTCGGAGCGGCGTGCGCCGCCGCCGTACGCGCGGCCGCCCGCCTCGGCGTGGCGGACGCCCTGGGCGACACGCCCACGCGCGTGGAGGACCTGGCTGCGACGGTGAAGGCCCAGCCGAAGACCCTGCGGCGACTGCTGCGCGCGCTGTCCTGCCAAGGGGTCTTCACCGAGCTCCCGGACGGCACCTTCGCGCACACGGAGATGTCCCGGCTGCTGCGCGAGGACGACCCGCACAGCCTCCGCTACATCGCCCTGTGGTGCACCGAGCCGTGGACGTGGAACGTCTGGCCGAAGCTCGACGAGGCGGTGCGCTCCGGCCGGAACGTCTTCGAGGACGTGTACGAGCGGGAGTTCTTCGACTACCTCAACGAAGAGGCCCCGGAGTCTGCGTACGTGTTCAACCGGGCCATGACGACGTCCAGCGAGCAGTCGGCGCGGGACGTGGCGAACCTTCTCGATCTGCGAGGCGTGTCCTCGGTCGCGGACATCGGCGGCGGTCAGGGCCAGGTCCTGGTCAGCCTGCTGCAGAAGCACCCCGGGATGCACGGCACGCTGCTCGACCTGCCGGGAGTGGTGGAGAACGCCGATCCCCGGCTGCGCGGCGGCGGTTCGCTGGCCGAGCGGGTGCGCGTCGTGGCCGGGGACTGCCGTGAGGACATCCCGGTCCAGGCGGACCTGTACATCATCAAGAACATCCTGGAGTGGGACGACGACAGCACCCGCAGGGCGCTGGCCAACATCCGCAAGGCGGCGCGGCCCGGTGCCCGCGTCGTCGTCATCGAGAACCTCGTGGACGACACCCCGTCGATGCGGTTCACCACGGCCATGGACCTGCTGCTGCTCCTCAATGTCGGCGGTGCGAAGCACACCCGGCAGAGCATGGTCGACCGGCTGACGGACGCGGGGCTCGTCATCGACGAGTTCCGTCCGGTCAACGCGTATCTGCACGCCTTCGAGTGCACCATCCCCAGCTGACCCGGCGCACCGGGAAAAACCCGAGGCCGCCGGCTCCGCGTCCATCGCGGGGTCGGCGGCCTCGGGTTGTGTCCGGGCGTTCGCCTCAGGAGACGGCGTCCCGCTCCCAGCGGTAGAAGCACTGGGCCATGGCGTCCTTGGGACTGCGCCACGTCTGCGGGTCGTACGCGCTGACGTACGCCGACAGCTGCTCGCTGACGCTCCGGAACTCGGGGTGCCCGACCACCTTCGCGATGGCGGGCGCCGGGTCCTTGTCGGCTTCGATGAGGTGCATGTACACATCACCGAACTGGAAGAGGCTGCGCCGCTTGACGCCGATCAGGTGCGGCAGTTCACCGCGGTCGGAGGCGGCGAACACATCGGCGATCGCCGGGGCCGAGTCGGGCGCCATGCGCGCGACGATGAGGGCGTGGTGCATCGGATGTCCTTCCTGAGCTCCGGCTGTCAGCCGGGCATCGGCGCGTTCTGACGGTCGCGGGCGACCTTCTCGATCCGGTCCCGGATGAGCTCCATCTGGACGCGGGAGTTGCGGTTGATGTTGTCCGTCATCCAGGCGTCGTCGACCGGGGCCTCGGGCTTCATCGCGAAGTCCTGCACCCAGTGCATGTGCGTGCCCTCGGGGGTCTCCTCGTACTCCCACCGGATGTTCATGTGGTCGAAGGGGCCCGTCTCGACGCGGCGGGCGCGGACCGTCCGCCTGGCGCGGTCCACGGTCCGCTCCGAGACCCAGCTCCAGACCTTGCCGTTCTCGTCCGGGTGCATGGTCAGGCGGAACTTCGTCGTGTCGCCGTCGCGGGAGAGCACCTCCAGGGACGCGTACTCGCTGAAGAGCTGCGGCCAGTTCTCGATGTCGTTGGTGATGTCCCAGACGAGGTCGAGAGGGGCGTCGATGGTGATGCTGTTCTCGGTGTGTCCTGCCACTTTCAGGCTCCAGCCTTGAGGGTGTTGTTGACGAGGTCGAGGAACTCACGGGGGGTCTTGCAGCGCTCGGCGTCGGGGGGCAGCGGCTGGCTGTACCGGTTCTCCAGCTCACCGACGATGCCGAGCAGGCCGAGGGAGTCGAGGCCGAGGGTGCCGAACGGGGAGTCGGACGACTTCTCGAGGTCCTCGGGGTCGACGGAGACACCGGCCGCCTTCTTCATCAGCGAGGCCAGTTCGATGAGGGTCACTTCAGTGGTGATCATGAGTCTGTTCTCCTTCCCGCCCGGTCCTATCGGGCGGAGTCGCCGCCACGGCGCACTACCAGCGCCGCGTTGGAGCCCATCAGTCCCCTGCTGAGGACCAGGGCCGTGTGCAGCTCGGTGGGACGAGCGCTCGACATCACCAGGTCGAGGTCGTGGCAGATGTCGAACACGTTGGGGGTGGGGGGTACCTGACCGTTCTCCATGGCGAGCACCGCGGCCGCGGTGTCCAGCACGGGTGCCCCGCAGTAGGCCCGCCCGATGCCCGTCTTGGGCGCCGTGACGGGGACCCGGGTGCCGTGCTTACCGAGGGCGTCGGCAATGGCCAGGGCTTCGGCGCGGTCCGCCTCCGGAACGCCCAGGGCGTCGGCGAACACGACGTCGATCTCCTCCGGGGCGCAGCCGGCCTCGTCGAGGGCGCCACGGATCGCGTGGGCGAGACCCTCTCTGGACCGCTCCCAACGGGAGGCTCCGGTGAACGTGGCCCCATGGCCGGCCACGACGGCCCGGACGGCCGCCCCGCGCTCACGGGCGCGGGTCTCGTCCTCCACGACGAGCATGGCTCCCCCCTCCGCGGGAGCGAAGCCGCACGCTCCCGCGGTGAAGGGCCGATAGGCCTGACCGGGATCCTCGGCGGTGCTGATCTCGGGGTATCCGAGCTGGCACACCATCGAGTACGGGGCGAGGGGGGCCTCCGCGGATCCGACGACCACCGCGCCGGTGCCGCGCCGTACACCCCGGGCGGCGAGCGCGATGGAGTCCAGGCCACCCGCCTCGTCGCTCGCGACCACTCCACACGGTCCCTTGAAGCCGCCCCGGATGGAGATCTGGCCGGTGCTGGCGGCGTAGAACCAGGCGATGGACTGGTACGGGCCCACGTACCGGGATCCCTGGCCCCACAGCTTCTGGAGCTCGCGCTGTCCGAACTCGCCGCCACCTGATCCGGCGGCGGTGATCACGCCGATGTCGTACGGGTCCGCGGGGTCACCGTGGCCGAGGCCGGCGTCGTCGAGGGCGAGCACGGTCGCTGCCATCGCGAAGTGGCTGAAGCGGTCCGTCTGGACGAGGAACCGCTCCTCGATGAGGGCCGCGGCGTCGAAGGCCCGGACCTCGCCCGCGATACGGAGCGGCAGATGCTGGCATCCCTCGCGGGAGATCCGGTCCAGGACGACGAGGCCTTCTCTGACGGACTTCCAGTACGCGTCGGCGCGCAGTCCGTTGGGCGCGATCACACCGATGCCGGTGATGGCCGCGCGCCGGGGGCGCTGAGTGCGCTGAGTGGTCATCGGTTCCTCCCACCCGGCCCGGTCAGGAGCACCGCGGACTGGAATCCGCCGAATCCGCTGCCCACGGAGAGCACGTTGTTCAGCTTCCGCGGGCGTGCGGTGCGCGGCACGTAGTCCAGGTCGCACTCGGGGTCGGGAGTTTCGTAGTTCGCCGTGGGCGGCACCACTTGGTGCTTCAGGGCGAGGACGCAGGCGACGACCTCTATCGCGCCGATCGCGCCCAGCGAGTGCCCCACCATGGACTTGATGGAGCTCATGGGCGTCTTGTAGGCGTGCTCGCCCAGGGACCGCTTGACCGCGGCGGTCTCGTGCCGGTCGTTCTGTCGGGTGCCCGAGCCGTGCGCGTTGACGTAGTCGATCAGGGTGGGGTCGAGGCGGGCCTGGTCGAGCGTGGTGTCGATCGCCCGGGCCATCTCCAGCCCCTCGCTGGTCAGACCGGTCATGTGGTAGGCGTTGCCGTAGGTGGCGTAGCCGCTTATCTCGCAGTAGATGTGCGCGCCGCGGGCTCGGGCGTGCTCGTACTCCTCCAGAACCAGTACCGCGCCGCCCTCGCCCATGACGAAGCCGTTGCGGTGGGCGTCGAAGGGCCGGGAGGCGTGCTCGGGGTCGTCGTTGTCGGGTGAGGTGGCCTTGATGGCGTCGAAGCAGGCCATGGTGATCGGGGATATCGGAGAGTCCGACGCCCCGGCTATGCAGACGTCCGCCCGGCCCTCCTCGATGGTGTGGAAGGCGTAGCCGACCGCGTCGAGTCCGGAGGTGCAGCCGGTGGAGACGGTCTGCACCGGTCCCTGGGCACCGAACTCCTCGGCGACGACCGAGGCCAGCGTGCTGGGCGAGAACGCCAGGTGCAGCTGCGGGTCGGCCGCGCGGTGGTCCACGTCCCACCGCCGGCCCCGTTCGCTGACCTGGACGTAGTCGTGTTCCAGGCGGGTGGTGCCGCCGACGGCGCTGCCCAGGGAGACCGCGACCCGCCAGGGGTCCTCCTTGCCGGTGTCGAGTCCGGAGTCGCGGACGGCTTCCCCGGCCGCGACCACGGCGAACTGGATGTAGCGGTCGGCGTGTTCGCTCAGCTCCGGGTCGAGGCCGTGCGCGAGCGGGTCGAAGTCGCATTCGGCGGCTATGCGGGAACGCAGGCCCGCCGGGTCGAACAGCGAGATGCCGCGGGTCGCGGTGCGGCCGTTGGACAGGAGGTCCCAGAACGCCGTCGCCCCGGTGCCGCCCGGAGCGACCACACCGATACCGGTGACGGCCACCCGCCGGGTCACTTTATGGCCCCACTTCGCTCGGACGGCTGTCCGTGGTCCGGCGCGGACAGGTCCGCCCCGGCGGTGGCGAACTCGGGGCCGGGCGCGGTGTCGTCGGTCACCTCCGTGTCGACGTGGCCGAGGCTCGGACGCGGAGCGAGCGGGCCCAGGTGGAAGACCATGCGGGCTTCCGTGTCGCCGACATTGCGGAAGCGGTGCCGCATGTTGATCGGGATCAGCAGACCCTGATCGGGCCGCAGGGCGAAGGTGTCGCCGTCCAGGTCCACTTCGAGGGCGCCGTTGACGACGTACACGAACTCCTCGGAGTACGGGTGGTAGTGCTCACCGATGCGCTCGCCGGGCTGGATGAGGGCCAGGCCCATGAAGCCGCTGGTGGACCCCGCCGTGGCGGGCGTGAGCATGGCCCGGATGTCGCCTCCGCGCCTGCGGTTGGGTTCCGTCTCGCTCAGGTCCACGATGCGTGGATGCTTCTTGAACATGCTTGATACCTCCGGGTGGGGCAGTGACGTCCGGGGAGGGAGGGCCGCGGACGGAGCCGCGGCCCTCTGTCAGGAATCCGCCGAGCGGTCGGTGACGGGCATCATGTCGACGTGCGACAGGAGGCGGTTGATGTTGCGTTCCGTCTCCAGGGAGCCCTCGACGCCGATCGCGGCACCGTCGAGGAGACGCTCCAGCTCCGCGGCCTTCTTCGCGCCCTTGACTCCGAGCGCGGCGACGGGGTCCGCGTCCAGCTCGCCCGTCACGTCGATGAGACGCACCACGATGTCGTCACGCTGGAAGACCGTGCTCCGGTACACCGGGCTCTTCGGGTCCTCCGCCGCGGCCTCGTCCTGGTGGGCGAGCAACCTGGCCAGCTCCATCCCGCAGCCTGGCTTGGCCGGGTAGTAGAGCGCGTGGCGGCGCACGTCCTCGGGTGCTTTGCGGCCGGACGTCACATGGTGCACGGACGGCAGCGCGGCCCGGGTGAAGAAGACCCGCGCCGAGTCGGGGTCCCTCAGGTCCCGGTCCTGCTCCAGGTACGGGTTGATGGCCTCCTCGACCGCCCGTACCTCGGGCTGACGGGCGACGTGACGCAGTGCCGCCATGAGGTCGCCCTCCACCTCCACCGCACGCACGACACGGTTGCCGTGCATGAAGAGGGAGGTGCGCCGCAGCCGCGTCGTGTCGTCGACCTGGGCCTGGGGGGACTCGTACCCGGCGAGGATCTCCGCGACCTTCGACTCGGTACCCGGCTTGACGGTGAAGGTGAGGGCATGGCGTGCCACACCTTCGCCCACCCGGGCCTCGACCTGCATACCCGCCTTGGCCGACTTCTGGCCGTGCGGCTGGGCGGGGCTGGTCTCCCGAAGGATGCTGTAGCGCATCGAGCGGGTGTCCCGGACGCAGTTGTGCATCGGCCGGACCGTCTCGACGTGCTCCTCGCTGTTCACCCAGGCGAGGAAGGGCGGGGCGCTCTCCCATTCACTGGTGATGAGCCACTGCGAGGGGTTCTCGATCGACTGGCAGAGCTGGTCGCTGATGTGTCCGGGGACGGACGCGACCTGATTGCGCATGTGCTCGTACGCGTCGAGGAACTGCTCCTGGGCTCCTTCGTACAGGTCGAGCAGCAGGATCACCCGAAGCCTGGAGCCGTCGAACGCCGATTGCGATATACGTCCCGAAGTAGTCATCCGGCACACCTCTTCTCTTCTTCACGGAAGGTCAGGAACGACCGCCGTGTCCCAAAGACCGGGGTCGCCATGTGCCGATCGTTGACGCGACCCCCGAGGCGCGCGAGCCCGCCGGTGCGGACGAGTGAACTGTGTGCCATCCGGGTGCCCGGAGCGCGCGATCCTCTCCGCACAGGGCATGGAAACTGATGGCCGTTCATAGCGGCCGGCATCCCATCCCTGACTCACCTCGCGGGTGACGCTGGAGGCAATCAATGAACCGATTGGAAGAGGCCGGCGAGGTCGGTCAGCACACGCCGGTCCTCATCGTCGGCGGCTCCCTGGTGGGCCTGTCCACCTCGCTGTTCCTGGGCCGGCTCGGTGTGCCGCACCTGCTGGTCGAACGCCATTCGGGCACCTCGATCCATCCGCGCGGACGCGGCAACAACGTGCGCACGATGGAGCTGTTCCGGGTGGCCGGGGTGCAGCGGCGCATCGAGGAGGCCGCTTCGGTCCTGGCGGAGAACCACGGCATCATGCAGACGCCGACGCTGGTGGGCGACGCCGGTGAGTGGCTGTTCAAGGAGATCGACCCGGGCGGCGGGCTCGCCCGCTTCAGCCCCGGCGCGTGGTGCCTGTGCAGCCAGAACGACCTGGAGCCGGTGCTGCTGAAGAGCGCCCGGGAACTGGGCGGGGACCTGCGCTTCTCCACCGAGATGCTGTCGTTCGAGCAGGACGCGCACGGGATCACCGCGCAGCTCAAGAGCCGGGAGACGGGCGAGCACAGCACCGTCCGCGCGGACTACCTGGTCGCGGCGGACGGCCCGCGCAGCCCGATCCGCGAGCGGCTCGCCATCGGGCAGAGCGGACCGGGCGACCTGTTCCACAACGTGAGCGTCACGTTCACCTCCCGGGGCCTCGCGGACGTCGTCGGCGACCGGCGCTTCATCGTCTGCTACCTGACCAACCCGGAGGCCGACGGGGCGCTCCTGCCGGTCGACAACGAGGAGCACTGGGTCTTCCACGCGCCCTGGCACCCCGAACACGGCGAGACCCTGGAGGAGTTCACCGACGAGCGGTGCGCGGACCACATCCGACGCGCCGTGGGCGTACCCGATCTCGATGTGCGGATCACCGGCAGGGCCGCCTGGCACGCCGCCGAGCGGGTCGCCGAGCGCTACTCGGACGGCAGGGTGTTCCTGGCCGGCGACTCGGCCCACGAGATGTCCCCCACCGGTGCGTTCGGCTCCAACACCGGAATCCAGGACGGGCACAACCTCGCCTGGAAACTGGCCGCGGTGCTGGGCGGCTGGGCGGGCCCCGGACTGCTGAAGTCCTACGACGCCGAGCGCCGCCCGGTCGCGGAGGCGACCAGCGCCCGCGCCTCGTCGCGTTCGGTCGAGCACAGCCACCCCGGGTACATCCCCGGCCCGGGAGCCGCCGGCCCCGGCGGCAAGAAGGGCGGCATCCTCAACGTGGCGCTGGCCTACCGCTATCCGCGCGGCGCGGTCCTGGGCGCCGACCAGTCGGCGCCGATCGTCCCCGACGGCCTGCGCCTGACCGGCGAACCCGGCAGCCGGGCACCGCACATGTGGCTGAACCGCGCCGGCGACCGGGTCTCCACCCTCGACCTGTACGAGCGGTCCATGGTGCTCCTGACCTCGTCGGACAAGTGGCACAGCGCGGCGAAGGACGTCGCCCAGCGGCTGTCCGTCCCGCTCGACGCCTACCGGATCGGCAGCGGCGCCGACGCGGAGCTCTCCCCCGCGAGCGACACGGACTGGGCGGAGGTGCACGGCGTCACCGAGGACGGAGCGGTGCTGGTCCGCCCCGACGGATTCGTCGCCTGGCGCTCCGAGGGCCCGTCGGCGAGCCCCGAGACGGCACTGCGGGAGGCCCTCACGGCGATCCTGGACCGGGGATGACGGCTCCGTTCACACCGTGATCCCGACGTCCGCGTCGGCGCAGCGCGCCGGTACCCGTTCCGGGTGAGCCGAGGGTCTCGCTCGGAGCGGGTATCCGACCGCCGCTCCTCCTCGCGTGCGCGGCGAGCCTCCTGACCGCCGTCCAGCCATGCCTTCAGATCACGGTGTCCCCGGTACGTCAGGAGATAGTGGTTGGCGCGGAACAGCGGGCGAAACGGCACCTCGAGCCGGCGGATGAGTGCCTTGCGCGCCACCATGTCCTGCTCGAGGACCGCCCGACTGCCGGTCCCGTGCGGGCGCACGCTCCGCCCCGACACACCCTCCAGGTCCCCGCCGACCACCCCGCGCAACACCCTCGACTCCGTGTCCTCGAACGCGCCGGTGATGGTGAGGTCGAGGTCGAACGGCAGCAGCGAGCGCAACGGGAACGCCCTCGACTGCTCATCGACACGGCGCGCCCGCCGCACTCCGGGCCACCACAGGGGCCAGTCGTCGACCACGCGCAGCACCGCGAACACCTCGTCCGGCGGTCGAGTGAAGTCCCACACGCTTCTGAACCGATAACGATGCAGTTCCATGAACAGCAGGGTGCGGGCGCCCGCGGCGGTGGTGTCAGGGCGCGGAGACCCACGTCACTCGGCGCGCGGAAGCGCAACCCGTCACCCGGCGCCGCTCCCCGGAGACGAGGTAAGCCCTCAGTTGGGTGCTACGAGCCTTGGCGCCGACGGTGGGCATGGCCCGAGCCCGATCTGCACGGAAAGCTCGCGGTGGTGACCGGCGCGAGCGATGGAATCGGGCTCGGGCTGGCCAGACGGCTCGCCCAGGCAGGCGCCGAACTCGTGCTGCCGGTCCGCAACGAGGCCAAAGGTGCCGCGGCTGTGGAGCAGATCCGGGCCGCCACGTCTCGGGCGAGTGTCTCCACTCGTGTCCTCGACCTGGCTTCGCCGGCATCGGTGGCAGACCTCGCTGACACGCTGCTGACAGAAGGCAGGCCGGTCGACCTGCTGATCGACAACGCGGGAGTGATGGCACCGGCCACCCGGCACACCACAGCGGACGGATACGAGCTGCAGTTCGGAACCAACCATCTCGGCCCTGCGGCTCTCACCGGGCGTCTGATGCCGTTGCTGCGAGCCGGCCAGGCCCGCGTCACCACCATCACCAGCAGTGCCGCACGCAGCGGCCGGATCAACTGGGACGACCTGCAGAGCGAGCGACACTACTCACCGGTGCGTGCCTACAACCTCTCCAAGCTGGCCAATCTGCTGTTCGCGCTCGAACTCGACCGCCTCAGCACGGCCAACGGGTGGGGCATCGTCAGCAACGCCGCTCATCCCGGCACGACATTGACCAACCTCTAGGCATCCGGGCCCAACCTCGGCCGCAGCCGTCCTGCTCCCCATGAAGGGATCATGAAGCGTCTCGCCCGCTGGGGCGTCTTCGTACATTCCGCCGACGCCGGGGTGCTTCCGCCGCTGTACGCGGCCACGAGCCCCCAGGCCGGGGGCGGCCTCCTCCACGGCCCTGACGGCCTCGGGCACAAGCAACAGTGGACAGAGCCGAGTTGGCGTCCTTCCTCCGAACACGGCGCGAGGCCCTGCAGCCGGAGGACGCCGGGCTGGCACGCGGGCGGCGCCGTCGGACCGGCGGGCTGCGTCGAGAGGAAGTCGCCGCGCTGTGCGACATGTCGGTCGACTACTACAGCGGACTCGAGCAACCACGAGGGCCCAACCCTTCGGAGCAGATGCTGGCCGCCCTCGCCCGCGGCCTGCGTCTGTCCCTGGAGGAACGGGATCATCTCTTCCGACTGGCCGGCCACGCCGTTCCCCGAAGGGTGCTGCGCGGCGATCACATCAACCCGGGAATGATGCGCATCCTCGCCCGGCTCGAGGACACTCCCGCGCAGGTGGTCAACCATCTGGGCGAGACCTTGAGGCAGACGAGCATGGCCGTCGCACTGTTGGGCGACGAGAGTGCTTTCACCGGACGGGCCCGCAGTCTGCACTACCGGTGGTTCACCGACCCCGCCTCCCGGCTGCTCCGTCCCGAGAGCGACCACGCCGCGCAGAGCCGCCTGCTGGTGGCAGATCTCCATGGCGCGTACGCACGGACGGCCATGACTCCCGTACCGCCGACCTCGTCGACACGTTGCAGGCAGCCGGCCCAGAATTCGCGGCGCTCTGGCGTGAGCACCCGGTTCTCGGGCCCTCCTGCGCACCCAAACGCCTCCAGCATCCGCAGCTGGGCACCTTGGAGCTGCACTGCCAGACGCTCGTCGACCCCGACCAGTCACAGCGGCTTCTCGTGTTCACCGCGGCACCGGGCTCGGAGAGCCATGCACGCCTGCAGCTGCTGTCCGTCGTGGGGAGTTGGCCCGACCGGAGCTACTGAGGTTGCGTCGCCCCCGCACACGGCGCCGGTATCCACAACCGAACGGATGAGACTCAGGTCACGCAGGGGCGCTGTCACACGTCTTCGGTCACCCCGGTCAATAGTTGTGTATCCACAACACTGCAAGGAGATCACCGTGGAATCGCGTCTCAACTTCTTCGGCCACCCGCTCGCGGGGAAGGTGCTGAAGCACATCAACTCTGCCAACAAGGTGATCGCGGACTCGACGCTGCCGGCCGCGACCCAGGAGCTGGTGAAGATCCGCGCCAGCCAGATCAACGGCTGCGGTTTCTGCACCGACATGCACACCAAGGACGCCACGCACGCCGGGGAGACCCCGCAGCGCCTCAACCTGGTCGCGGCCTGGCGCGAGGCCAAGGTGTTCACCGACGCCGAGCGCGCCGCCCTGGAGCTGACGGAGCAGGGCACCCGCATCGCCGACGCGGCCGGCGGGGTCACGGACGAGGCCTGGGAGAACGCCGCCAAGCACTTCGACGAGGACCAGCTCGCCGCGCTGGTCTCCCTCATCGCCGTCATCAACGCATACAACCGTGTGAACGTCATCGTTCAGCAGCCGGCCGGCGACTACCAGCCCGGCCAGTTCGGCTGACCGACCCCCGCCCCGCCCGCCCCGCCCGGCCCGCACAGTCCGCCTCCGCGCGCCCCGACCCATGGCGCGGAGACGGACCGCCACCACCCACGATGGCGGGCCGCGCGGAGGACTTCGCCACCCCGCAGCCCGGGACGCCATCGGCGGACCCGAACTTCACAAGCCGAGAGGGATCATGCCCCGCACTACCGCCCAGCGCTTCGTGGACCGTGTCGCAATCGTCTCAGGGGCGGGATCGGGCATCGGCCGAGCCACCTCGATCGCCCTGGCCGAGTCGGGGGCACGCGTCCTCGGCGTGGGCCGCCGGAAGGAAGCCCTGGAACAGACGGCTCACGCCCACTCCAACATCGCGGTCCTGCCGCTCGACATCTGCGAGGAGGGCGCCGCGGACACGGTCGTGGCCACCGCCGTGGAATGGTGGGGCCGCATCGACGTCCTCGTGAACAACGCCGGTGTCACTGCCGTGATGCCTCTGGCGGACACCGACCGGTCGGTGATCACCCGCCTGTTCGACCTCAACGTGACGGCACCGAGCATGCTCGCCCATGCGGCGCTGCCGCACCTGCGCGACTCCTCGGGTTCCATCGTCAACGTCTCGAGCACCTACGGTCACCGTCCTCTGGCCGGTGGAGCCCACTACGCCGCCACCAAGAGCGCCCTGGAGCAGCTGACGCGGAGCTGGGCACTCGAACTGGCGCCGGAAGGAGTGCGGGTGAACGCGATCGCCCCCGGCCCCACCAGGACGGATGTCCTGGCCGCGGCCGGCCTGCCGCAGGACGCCATCGCCGAGCTGCTCAGCCACGACCGTGACCGCATTCCCACAGGCCGAATCGGCGACCCCAAAGACGTCGCGGACTGGATCCTGCGTATCGCTGATCCCTCGGGCCCGTTCATCACCGGTCAAGTGCTGACGCTCGACGGAGGTCTCGAGCTCGTCTGATCTCAACGCAGTCCAACAGGTGATGCCGGGAACGTCTCGGTCCCCGCACCCCACTCACGGTGGGCCCCTCTTATGCGCGGCGGGAATGCTGCATGAACCACCTCTTGCGCCGCGGTTTTCGCACGTCCACGGGAACAATCCATGAAAGCAGGCGCCGTGACCGATTCGCCTCTCGCGCAACTGCGGCCGATGCCGACCGACTGGCAACGTGCGCTGGCCGTGGTGGCCCATCCTGATGATCTCGAGTACGGGTGCTCGGCCGCTGTCGCGTTCTGGATCCAGGACGGCCGTGAGATCGCCTACGTCCTCGCCACCCGCGGCGAAGCGGGCATCGACACGCTGGCACCGGCCGAGGCCGGACCGCTGAGGGAAAGGGAGCAGCGTGCCAGTGCCGCCGCCGTCGGGGTCTCCGCAGTGGAGTTCCTCGACCACCGGGACGGCACGATCGAGTACGGCATCTCCCTGCGCCGCGACATCGCCGCTGCCGTCCGCCGTCACCGGCCCGAGTTGCTGATCACTCTGAACCATCATGCGACCTGGGGTTCGGGTGTCTGGAACACCCCGGATCACGTGGCCGTCGGGCGCGCCGTCCTCGACGCGGCGGCGGACGCGGGCAACCGCTGGATCTTCCCGGAACTCGCCGAGCAGGAGCTGCGACCCTGGAACGGCGTGCGATGGGTCGCCGTCGCCAACTCCCCGAACCCCACCCACGCGGTACGTGCGGACCGGGGCCTCGAACAGGCAGTGCAGTCGCTGCTTCAGCATCGTACGTACATCGAGGCATTGAGCGACGAGGATCCCGAGGCGTACACGCGCCGCTTCCTGATGGACAGCACCGGCGAGCACAGTGCGCGCTTCGGCGGGAAGCCGGCCGTCGTCTTCGAATTGTTCAGCCGATGAGCGTGGCGCTACGGCCGTCGTCCGGGTTGAGTGGCTGACCGAGGCGAGATCGATGATCTTGACGGCATTGACACTGTTCCGCCCGTCGTGGCACACGTTGCTGTCAGATGGTCGCACGGCCGTCAGTGGTGCATGAGCAGCATGATGACCGTGCCCAGGGCCATCGATCCCCAACCTCCGTGCGACATCGGTCAGTTCGAACTGCCGTTGACGGCTGACGGGGTCAGCGGGAACCACAGTGCGGCGGCTGCGAAGAAAGTTATCTGCACCTCCGGCAGCATGCCGCCCCGTTCCAGGGCATCACCGCCATGGCCAGGGCCAAAGCGCTGTCAGCATGCAGCACACGACATCAGTGGCGCTCATGCCGGATCGCGCCCTCCCACGGAGCGCTCGGACTCGGTTCCGAACCGGCCTGTGCGAGCAGCCGGCAGGTCAGTCGGTGGGTCGCGGGGCCCGCAGGTGGGCCCGCTTCTCCAGTTCCTCCTCATCGACCAGTTCGAGCATGGGCTTGCCCGGCGCGCACATCATGGTCACGACGAACCGGGTCCGCGCATCGGCCAGCGCGTTGCCGTCCTGGTAGTGGATCGGGTCACCACCCGGTTCCCAGAACGTCCCGCCGGCCTCGACCACGCGCTCGGGCTCGCCCTCGAGCTCGAAACGGACAGCGCCCTCGATGACGTACCCGAACGCCGGTCCCGAGTGGCGGTGCGGCGGAGTTCCCGGGTCTCCAGGCTCCCACTCGACGTAAATGGTCATCGCCGAGGCACCCTCCGGGACGGAGATCGGTGCGGCGTCCTGCAGCATCGTCACCGCCGTCTTCCACCCCTCCGACCGTGTCTGCCGGCCGGTCCCGTGCGCTGAGTCCTGGTTCGACACCGTGTTGCACCTCCATGCATCCATCACGCCATGGGATCGGCATACCGTCGGCCCGACGCGTGTTCGCGCACCCAGGTCCCATGGCCGTTTCCCACTGATGACCAGACGCACGGCGGATCTGTGACATGAGAGACCGTATCCGACCCTCGGGAGGACCGCTCGGCGGCGGAGGTTGTCGAGCGGTGTCACAACATCGGGGCCAACGCCGTCCAGGTGTAGTGAATCGCTGACGGCACCGTCACCTCACGCAGACGCCAGTGGGGTTGCACCCCGCGACAGGAAGAGACCCGGATGAGAGTCGTTGTCGCAGGAGCCACCGGCCTGATCGGTTCCAGGACTGTCGCCAGGCTCCGGGACCACAGTGTCGAGGTCGTACCGGTATCACGCGGCGAGGGCGTGCATGTTGCGCCCGTGCTGATGCGACCTGTGTCGCCGGACGACATCACCGCCGCGCTCGCTCATGTCGCCGTGGGAGTGCCGCTGTTCGGCGTGCTCGAGGTCGCCGGCCCGGAGGAGTACCACCTCGACGAGCTGACCGCGAAGCTGCTGGCGGCGCGACGCGCCGTGCGCTCTGGTTCCCGCCGTCCTGGCAGTGCGGCTCGGGCGCCGATGCGCGTGCCAGCGGTGACCGTCGCCCGAGGTCGGCAGCCACTCTCGCATCGCTCAAGATCCTCCAGAGGAGGCGCGCACCGCTGCGGCAGCTTGTAGCATGGTGCTGCACTTCTGGAGGACACCTATGCGCGCCCGGGATGACGCAGACTCTCTCGACCAGGCAACGAGGGAATTCATGGCGGCGCGTCCCCACCTCTTCGGCATCGCCTACCGCGTGCTGGGGAGTGTCGTGGAAGCCGAGGACATCGTCCAGGATGCGTGGCTGCGCTGGCAGAACACCAACCGTGCCGACATCGTGGAGCCGACCGCGTTTCTGGCCACGGTCACTTCCCGTCTGGCGATCAACCTGGCCCAGTCGGCACCGAAGCGACGTGAGTCGTACATCGGGCCGTGGCTGCCGGAGCCGGTCGACACACGTGTGGATCCGCAGCTGGGTGCGGAACGAGCGGAGGCGCTCGACCTGGCGGTTCTTCACCTCATGGAGAGATTGAACCCTGTGGAACGGGCCGCCTACGTTCTGCGGGAGGCCTTCGACTACCCGTACAAGCGGATCGCGGACATGTTGGAGACGAGCGAAGCCAATACGCGCCAGTTGGTGAGCCGTGCCCGGAAACGTCTGTCGGCGGAACGCAGGGAGCCCGTGAGTCCTGCCGCTCACCGGCGGCTGCTGGAGGTGTTCCTCTCCGCGGCGCAGACCGGCAACCTGTCGGTCCTCGAGGACGTGCTCACTGCGGACGTGGTCAGCTACAGCGACGGCGGAGGGATGCGCGGAGCATCCAGGATTCCGGTCGTCGGACGTTCTCATGTCTCCAGGTACCTCGCCGCCTTCGCCCCACGTTTCTGGCCCCAGACGGACGTTCGCTGGGTGGAGGCCAACGGCAGGCCGGCCGTCCTTGTCTCGGCCGATGGAAACAGCGTGGCTCTGCTGTCCGTCGATGTGTCGGAGCGAGGCATCGAACGCATCATGTGGGTCCTGAATCCGGCGAAACTGGCACCCTACGTGGCCTCGCTGGACAGCTGAGGCAACTCGGCGATCGGTGCTGCGCGGGAGCTACCCGCCGGCGTCACAAGAGGAGTGACTTGTCGGTCAACTCGTTGTTCGGTCAACTCGTTGTCCGGAATCTCGGATTCTCTGAGACGCGAAGGTAGATCACAGACATGACGCTTTCCGCAGTTGCTTCTACCCGCCCGCCCGTGTCCTGGAGCACTGCCGGAGTCGCGCGGTGAACGACCAGTTCCGGTTGCCCGGTCTGTCCACCGACAAGGACTTCGACGGCGATTCCTTTGCGCCCATCTACACCACGACGGTGACGGTGAGCGGTGGGACAGCGGCTCATGGCCGAGCCTCCGGGAGGGCCCGCTCGGACGACGGAGTCCTGGATCTCGACCTGCGCATGCCTGCCGAGCTGGGCGGAGACGGCCGAGGAACGAATCCCGAGCAGTTGTTCGCCGCCGGTTTCGCGGCCTGCTTCCATGGCGCCGTCACTCTCGTGGCACGACAGGCCGCGCTCGACCCCACCCCGATCTCCGTCGAGGCGACCGTGGCGTTCGGGCGGGATCCGGAAGACGGCGGCTACGTGCTGCATGTCGACCTGGTGGTCACATGGCCGGACATCGATCCCGAGGTCGCCGCTCCAGTTCTCGAGAAGGCGGATTCGCTGTGCCCCTACGCGAGGATGGCACGGCAGGGAACACCGACCACCATCACGCTGGCCTCCTAGCCTGGAGCCGGCCCGCATGGAGCGACTACAGGCGGTCGCCGGAGCGGGACGGGCGGCTTGTCAGGAGGGAAACCACAGGTCGACGTCGGCGGCCTCACCCCGATGGCGCCGAGCGTGTCACAGATACCTCGGCGGCCCGGTCGTAGTGAGTGACAACCTTGGCGATCGGAGTAAACCGTGGCTATCACCGAACAACGTCTTGCCACCATGGTGCTGGTGATCGGCACCGGAGGAGCCGGGCTGCGAGCGGCGATCGAGCTGGCTGAGGCCGGCGTCGACGTCCTGGCGGTCGGTAAGCGTCCCAAGGAGGACGCCCATACCGCGCTCGCCGCCGGGGGAATCAATGCGGCCCTGGCCACCATGGATCCCGAGGACAGCTGGCAGCAGCACGCCGCCGACACTCTCAAGGAGAGTTATCTGCTGGCCGACCCTCGCACCGTCGAGATCGTCACCCAGGGCGCCGCCCGAGGCATCGACGACCTGGACCGCTACGGCATGGCCTTCGCCCGGGAAGAGGACGGCCGGATCTCCCAGCGCTTCTTCGGCGCGCACAAGTTCCGGCGGACCGCCTTCGCCGGTGACTACACCGGTCTGGAGATCCAGCGCACGCTGATCAGGCGGGCGGACCAGCTCGACATTCCGGTGCTCGACGGCGTCTACATCACCCGGCTCCTGGTACACGACGGCGCTGTCTTCGGCGCCTACGGGTTCGACCTCACCAGCGGCAGGCGCTACCTGATCCACGCGGACGCGGTCATTCTTGCCGCGGGCGGCCATACGCGTATCTGGCGGCGTACCTCCTCGCGGCGCGACGAGAACACGGGCGATTCCTTCCGCCTGGCGGTGGAGGCCGGAGCCCGTCTGCGCGACGCCGAGCTGGTGCAGTTCCATCCTTCAGGGATCATCGAGCCGGAGAACGCGGCCGGAACGCTGGTCAGCGAGGCCGCCCGGGGTGAGGGCGGGATCCTGCGCAACGCGCTCGGGGAACGGTTCATGAGCCGTTACGACCCCGTCCGGATGGAACTGTCCACCCGCGACCGCGTGGCGCTGGCCTCCTACACGGAGATCAAGGAAGGGCGCGGCACGCCCAACGGAGGCGTGTGGCTCGACGTCTCGCACCTGCCACGGCACACGATCATGACGCGGCTGCCCCGGGTCTACCAGACACTTCTGGACCTGCAGATGCTGGACATCACCCGCGAACCGATCGAGATCGCACCCACCGCGCACTACTCGATGGGCGGGGTGTGGGTGCGTCCCGAGGACCACAGCACCGATGTGCGTGGCCTGTACGCCATCGGTGAGGCGTCGAGCGGGCTGCACGGCGCCAATCGGCTCGGCGGGAACAGTCTCATCGAGCTGCTGGTCTTCGGCCGCATCACGGGCCGGGCGGCGGCCGCCTACTCGCAGTCGCTGACCGCGCAGCTGCGGTCGGCGTCGGCCATCGCGGAGGCCCGCGCGGAGATCGACGACCTCCTCGCCGCCGACGGGCCGGAGAACGTCCGTGCCCTGCAGCGCGCCATCCGCAACACCATGACCGAGCATGCGGGAGTCGTACGCGACGAAGAGGGCCTGCGCGCCGGGCTGGCGGAGCTCTCGGTGATCGAGAAGAGGATGGCGGACATCGGCGTCCACCCGGACATCGCCGGCTATCAGGACCTCGCGCACACCTTTGATCTCAAATCCGCCGCCCTGGCGGCCCGGGCCACTCTCGAAGCGGCGCTGGAACGTCGTGAGACGCGTGGCTGTCACAACCGCAGCGACTATCCCGAGCCGGATCCCGCCCTGCAGGTCAATCTCGTGTGGTCCCCGACGACGGGCATCACCCACGAGACCATTCCGGCCGTCCCGGACGAGATTTCCGCGCTGATGGAAGAGGTCTCGACCGACGGAAAACTTGCCGAATAGGCAGATTCCGCGAACGACGTGTCACAGGCAGGGCGGCCGCCCGGTCTCTTCTGGTGCAGACCGAAGTTTCCCAGGAAAACCTCGAGAGGAATCCGTTATGAAGGTCGTAGTGATCGGTGGCACCGGGCTCATCGGCTCGAAGCTGGTCGGCAAGCTCGACGAGCACGGGCACGACGCGGTCGCTGCCGCGCCCAGCACCGGTGTCAACACCCTGACGGGCGAGGGTCTGGCCGAGGTCCTGGAGGGCGCCTCGGTCGTCGTCGACGTGTCCAACTCCCCCTCCTTCGAGGACGAGGCCGTCATGGACTTCTTCCGCACCTCCACGGCCAACCTCCTGGAGGCGGAGGCCGACGCCGGCGTGCAGCACCACGTGGCGCTGTCCGTGGTCGGCACCGAGCGTCTCCAGGGGAGCGGCTACTTCCGTGCCAAGCAGGCCCAGGAAGAACTGATCAAGGCGTCCGGCATGCCGTACTCCATCGTCCACGCCACGCAGTTCTTCGAGTTCGCGAAGGGGCTCGCCGACGGGGTCACCGACGGCGACACCGTGCGTCTGCCCGCCGGGAAGATCCAGCCCATCGTCTCCGGCGACGTGGCCGCGGCCGTCGGCCGCACCGCGGTCGGCTCCCCGGTCAACGGCGTGGTGGAGGTCGCGGGCCCGGAGACGTTCGAGCTCGAGGACTTCATCCGCATGGGACTCGCCGCCAAGAACGACGCCCGCAAGATCGTCACTGACCCGAAGGCCACGTACTGGGGTGCCGAGCTGCAGGAGACCACGCTCCTGCCGGGTCCGGACGCGCACATCGCCGAGACCGGGTTCGCCGACTGGCTCGCGCAGCAGAAGTAGTTTCCCCGCGGGTGGCCCCTGTCAGCAGGCGGGGGCCACCTCTTTTCTCCGGCCACGGGCCACGAGCCCGGCTTCTGCGTTCACGACGGGCAACATTTCGCTCGACCGGAATTCTCGGATTCAGTTGCAGGGCCACAGCGTGCCGGAATTCACCCCTGTCCGAGACTTGTACATGAAGGAGCACGATCGGTCTTTCCGTCCGGCACGCCATGGTCACCAACGTGCGGGCCGAATTCACTGCCTTCGAGGGGCTCCTCAAGCTCGACGGGCGCCGTCCCACCCGCTCCGAGGCCTACCTCAGCGTCCGGACCGGCAGCCTGGAGACGGGATCTCCGGAGCGCTTCCGCTCCACCGAAGTCCGTGACGCCGGCGACGACCGGTTCCGTATGGCCGGACACCTTCGGATCAAGGACCTCGAACTCCCCGTTCACATCGACCTCGAGCTCGCTGGAGCGAGCCGGGACCCCGACGGACTCGACCGTGTCGACTTCGAGGGCACGGCCACGTTGCGACGTTCCGACTGGGGACTGGACTGGAACACGGCACTGGCCGGAGGCAGACAGACGCCGCCTAGAACCGCGGAGGGACACCCGATGACTCACACCGCCGAGAACCGAACCGACATCGCGGCCGCCGTCGTGTCGCTGGCCGCGGAAGCCACAGAGCTGGAGACTCGTGTCGACGAGCTGCGCCAAGAACTCGCGCATCTCAAGGAGAGGATGAAGGCCGTCTCCACCGCTCTGGGTCAGATTCCCCCTACGTGAGCTGCCGAGCCGCGTTGCACGGCAACGGCTGACCGCCGTCCCGCGGCCAGGACCCTTTCCAGGTGCCCGAGGTCGCCGGACCGGGCCGCCGCGAAGAACGCCTGAACGAGCCGCCGGTACGCGACCGAGTCCACCGGCTGCCTGCGGCGGCTGCCGGCGAGACGAGACGCTGATGGGCGCGTGCCACCTGCTGCCTCGTATGGGCGACGCTCATGTGCAGCAACTCGGAGATCCGGGCGTACGGACAGCCGATACCCTCCCGTAGGAGGTAGGCGGCGCGTTGCGTCGGTGTCTGCGGGGTCCTGGTCCTGCGCGGTGAGGCGGGGATCGGGAAGACCGATCTTCGCCGTCTGTGAGCCCACTTCCGGCGAGGTTCTTGCCGGCCCCCACTGGCCCTGCTCGAGATGTCACGCGGGTCGTCGGCTGAGGAATTGGGCTGCGGGTTCGGGCCTCTGGACGCACGGCCTGTGCCGAGCCGGATCGAGCAGGGCTTCCTCCAGCGCGTCCGATCGCTGCCGAAGGAGACACAACGTCTGCGCGGGCGTCGGCTCGGTGTCGCCCCACCCGTGGGTACGCCGGTCAGCGGACCGTCCGTGCCGCTTTCTCTGGTCGTGGAACCTGCTCTGTTCGATGTAGAGGTCCGTACCCTCGGAGCCGTCCGGCAGGGAGACCGGAACGGGGTGCAAGGCCTCGCCGAGGGTGCTGCCCGGGAACTTGGCCGCGCTCTCGCCCTTTCCGAGAGGAACGCGGCGATGTACAAGAGCGCCTTGACGTTGTCGGCGCATGAGCGGCGTCGCTGCTCAGCCCGCGCACCGGGATTCGGAAGGCGCTTCGGTGCGCTGGGTCCCGCGGATGCCTCGGTTGAGCCGCGGAGAACTCTCAGTCGCCGCGGAGGGCGGTACGCAGGGTGTGAATGGCCTGCCGGACCGCGGCAGTCGTGGACTGGGCGGGCCGGAGGGGGTTGAGCATCATGAAGTCGTGCAGGGTGCCGTTGATGCGGATACTCGTGGTGGGAACGCCGGCCTGGGTCAGCTTGCGGGCATACGCCTCACCCTCGTCCCGCAGCACGTCGTTCTCGTCGACGATGACCAGCGCGGGCGGCAGCCCCCGCAGCTCCTCCAGGCTCGCCCGCAGCGGAGAGGCGGTGACCTCCGCCCGCTGGGCGGGATCGGTGGTGTAGCAGTCCCAGAACCAGGCCATCGCCGTGGCCGTGAGGTAGGGCCCGTTCGCGAACTCCCGGTAGCTCTCGGTGTCCTGGGCCGCGTCCGTGACGGGGTAGTACAGCGACTGGTGCACGAAGGTCACGTCACCGCGCTGCTTGGCCATGAGGGTCAGCGCCGCGGTCATGTTGCCGCCGACGGAATCACCCGCGACGGCCAGACGGGAGGCGTCCAGACCCTCCTCCGCGCCCTTCGCGGTGATCCAGCGAGCGGTCGCGTACGCCTGCTCGATGGCGACGGGGTACCGGGCCTCGGGCGAACGGTCGTACTCGACGAACACCACAGCGGCGTCCGCCCCGACGGCCAGCTCGCGCACCAGGCGGTCGTGAGTACCGGCGTTGCCGATGACCCAACCGCCGCCGTGCACGTAGAGGACGACCGGCAGCGTGCCCTGGCTGCCGACGGGTTTGACGATGCGTACCCGCACATCGCCGACCTCGGCGGTCACCGTGATCCACTTCTCGTCCACGTCGGGCTTTCCCACGGGCGCCGCCTGCAGGTCGTCCAGCACCTTCCGGGCACCCTCCGGGCCGAGTTCGTAGAGGAACGGCGGGTTGCTCGTCGCGTCCGCGAGCTTCTGCGCCGCCGGCTCAAGCACGGGCTCAGTCATCACTGCACTCCTTGGATTGGCAGACCGTTGCCTGCTTTCATCTATATGACAAGGCACCTTTTGTAGGTGTGACACACACAGTGGTAATCAGCGCCGATGCCTGCTGGTGATCTCCTGGTACTCACGCGCGGTCGGCTTGGTGATCTGCGTGCCCTCGCCGTAGAAGTTCCGGCTGAGCACGGCACGCAGGCGGCGCGCAAAGCGGAATCCGCCGTCCGGGTCTTCTCCGTCGGCCGCGGGATCGGGACCGATCGCCCGGTACTGCTCGTGCTGTGTGAGAACGTGGAGTCGGTCTTGGCCGAGCGGCTCGTGCACCTCGATGAACGCGCCGTTCGGCAAGCGCTTGATGATGCCGGTCTCGCGGCCGTGCAGCACCTTGTCCCGGTCTTGCCGCTGCAGGCCGAGTGCCCACCGCTTCGTGATGACATAGGCCGTGGGAGGCACGATGAAAAGGCTGACGCGCACGGCCCACGTCACTGATTCGACCGAGACATGGAAGCGGATGGCGATGATGTCGTTCGCGGCGCCGATCAGAGCCACCAGATAGAAACTGATCCACGAGACACCAAGTGCCGTTCGCACCGGGCGGTTGCGCGGTCTGTCGAGAAGGTGCCGCGCGCGGCCGTCACCGGTCACCCAGGCCTCGACGAACGGGTACACGCCCATGGCGAGGAAGAGACCAACACCCGCCAACAGCGGGATCAGGTTGTCCAGAGCCAGGGTGTGGCCCCAGAAGGTGATTTCCCAGCCGGGCATGACCCGCAGTAGTCCGTCCGCAACGCCCATGTACCAGTCGGGCTGCGATCCGGCCGAAACCTGGTCGGCCCGGTAGGGGCCGTACTGCCAGACGGGGTTGATCTGGGCGACCGCCGCGATGGCGAAGATGACGCCGGCGACCAGGAAGAAGAAGCCTGCGGACTTCACGGCACGCACCTTGAGCGGCAGACCCACGACGTTCTGGTTGCTCCGCCCCGCACCTGGATACTGCGTGTGCCTGTGGCGGAGGGCCAGCATCAGGTGAGCAGCAAGCAGTCCCACCATGAGGGCGGGGATGAGCAGAACGTGGATCGTGTTGAAGCGCGCCACCAGATCCTCCCCCGGGAACTCGCCTCCGAAGAGGAACATGGAGAGGTAGGTTCCGACGATCGGGATGGAAAGGATCGTTCCGTTCACTACCGCGAGTCCGGTCCCGGACAACAGGTCATCCGGAAGGTCGTAACCCGTCAGACCACCGAACATCCCGAGGATCAGCAGCAGGAATCCGAAGAGCCAGTTGAGTTCGCGAGGCTTACGGAAGGCACCTGTAAAGAACACGCGCATCATGTGGACGAGCATGGCGGCGACAAAGACCAGCGCGGCCCAGTGGTGGGCCTGCCGCATCAGGAGGCCGCCACGGACATCGAAGGAGATGCGCATCGTCGAATTGAACGCCTCCGACACCATTTGACCGCGCAACGGTGAGTAGCTGCCGTTGTACTCCACCGCGTTCATGGACGGGTGGAAGAACAGCGTCAGATATACATCCGTGACGATGATGATGACGAAGCTGTAGAGGCTGATCTCTCCCAGCATGAACGACCAGTGGTCCGGAAACGCTCTTCGCGCCCTTGCCCTCACCAGACTGTAGAGACCCAGGCGCCCATCAGCCCATTCCGCTGTCCGCTCGCCTTTGTGCCGTGGTCGCACTTCGTTTTCCCGACTCGCCCCACCCACACCCCCACCACCATTCCTTGAACTGTCCGCACAGATGGCCTTGGCCTCGTCGATGAGGTTCCGGACGCTGTCACATAAGACCGGACAACCGGCGCGTGTGTGACACGCCGCCGAGTTCAGCGCGTCACCGCAGGCCGTGATCCACAGGGGCGCCATGTCACAAGACCCGTGTGTGCCTGGTCATTCGGAATGAGTCGAGACGACGAAAGGCTCGCTCGGCTGGGGTTGCGTGGGAGGAGGGATGACGTATGGACGAGGCTGACGTGGTGTCGATCGCCGAGTTGCTGGACGAGCGTCGATATCTCCTGGATGTGGCTTGCTGGATGTTGGGCAGTGCCGGTGAGGCGGAGTGTGTGGTCGATGAGGTCTACCGCCGGTGGTACGGGTTGTCGGGTGCGGCGCGCCGCGAGATCGCACGGCCCCGGTCCTGGCTTGCGAGGAGTGCGGGCAGGAGTTGCCTGAGCCGGCTTGCCCTGGTCGAGCGGTCTGGTGACACCGTTTTTGAGGCGGGGGCCGAGGGGGTTGAGGCGGGGCTGGAGGTGGAGGTGAGTCGGGTTCTGCTGGACGCGCTGGGTTGCCTGTCGCCGGACGAGCGGGCCCGTGCCAGTCTTCGGGTGCGGCGTTCGGATCCCGTAGCGCCGTGGGAGCACGATGCCCTGGTTCGCGCGGTGGGTCGGGCCTGCCTGGACGAGGATGCCGGGCATTTGGTGTCGCTGTTGTCTCCGGACGTCACGGCGTTCTTCGACGGCGGGGGCAAGGTGCGGGCGTTGAGCAGGCCGGTGCACGGGGGCCGGCAGGTGGCGCAGAGTCTGCTGACGTTGCTGGCCCGCCGACCGCGCACCGATCTGACGGCTCAGTCCGTCAACGGTCGTACCGGCCTGGTCGCCCGTTACGGCCGTCAGGTCGCCGCGGTCATCAGCCTCGACGTCGCCGACCGCCGCGTCATACAGGTGTGGGTCATCCTCAACCCCGACAAACTACGCTCCTGGAACCAACCTTGAGCCATGCGGTTGCCGCACTCACGCGCCACTCGGCGCAGGCCTGAGGGCGGTCGTGGAGCGGGACCGTGAATTGAGGAACGCGGCGATCTTTTTCGGGTTGAACACCCACATCACCCTGTAGATGCCCTCACTCTCGGCCGCTATGGTCATGAACGTGGAGGGCTCGCCCTCTCGGTGGATCATCACGCCCATACGGCCGTTGGCAGCGACGAACTCGACGCCCACGCTCCCCCAGAACCGCGGATACGCGGTCGCCAGATTGGCCACGCGGGCACGGCCCAACACGGGAACACGAGCGGCGCCCCGGACACCGTTGCCGTCCGACAGACTGACGGCATCGGGGGTGAGCAGGGCTTCCAGTGACGCCACGTCCCCCGTTCGAGCCGCTGAGACGAAGGCGTTCAGAAGGCGTCGGTGCTCGACCGTGTCCACGCTCTCCCGCTGCTCGTCCGACAGATGCTTGCGAGCACGGCTCACGATCTTCCGTGCATTGACGAGACTGAGCCGAAGCATGTGAGCGATCTCGGGATAGCTGTAGTCGAATGCCTCGCGCAGTACGTATGCGGCACGCTCGGTGGGGCTCAGCTTCTCCAACACCAGCAGCAGAGCCAGTTCCAGGGCCTCGGCGCGCTGCGCGCCCACCTCCGGGTCCGAGCTCGTGTCGATGGGCTCCGGCAGCCACGGTCCGATGTAGGTCTCCCGCCGCACGCGCGCCGACTGCGCGACGTTGATGGCCAGTCGGGTCGCGGTGCTCGACAGGAAGGCCACCGGGCTGACCACCACGGAGCGCTCGGTCCTCTGCCAACGCAGCCACACTTCCTGGACCACGTCCTCGGCCTCGGCCGCGCTGCCGAGCACGCGGTAGGCGATACCGAAGAGACGTGCCCTGTGCTGCACAAAGACCGAAACAGCCTCGTCAAGGTCGCTTGCCGTGGGGGACGGCTCGTCATGCATGATCCTCGGTCTCCGTTCCTCCGCCGGGTCGGGCGCCGCGGGTCATGTGGTCACTGAAGGTCACGACTGCTCCGATCACATCCCCTTCATAGACCGGGGTGGGCCCGTCCCTGTGACAGGACTGGGCGGAGAAATACCGGCCGACCGATGTCGGAGGAGCCGACCTCGGCTGGACACACAGTGTCTTCGCCGTGGGAAACCGTGGGACCGTCCAGAGCATCTCCGTAACCCACGCGGCGCACAACATCGAGATCACCGCTGAGGGCCTTCAAGAGGAACTGGCCCGCCTGGAGCTTCAGAAGGAGGCGCTGGAAAGGGAACTGGCCGCGGTCGTGGCGCATCTCGGCTCGGTGCGGCGGACCCTCAGTGCCTTTGAGTCGCTGTTGCGTGCCCCGGCTGCCGCGGCGTCGACGGGGTCGACCGGATCCGCGGTTGCGGAGCACGGTCGGGCCGCGCCCCCGGCCGCCCCGCGGGCAGCCGTCACCTCCCCCGAATCCAAGGACGCCGCAACCCCCTCCGCGGCACCCACAGCTCGGAAGTCCAGGAGCGGCAAGACCACGGAACGTCCCGTTTCCGCCGATACCGGCACGGACGCGGAGGGGCCGAAGCAGTACGGCAAGCTCACCGAACAGATCATGGAGTACTTCGCCGAAGTCGGCGACCGCGACGTGCGGGCCCGAGATGTCGCCGCGGCTCTCGGCCGTGACACCGACAGCGGGAGCATCAACGCGGTCCGCAGCACACTCGATCGCCTTGTCGGCACGCACCGCGTCCAGAGAACCGGCCGAGGCCTCTACCGCGCTCCGCGTTCCTGAGCGGTATCCCGCGGGTCAGAGCGCAGGGTGGCGGTGGCTGGTCGAGTCACGTCGCATGCCGAGCAAGTTGAGCACACGGTGGGTCAGCCCGGCGTCCCCAAGATCACGGCGACGCACACCGTGATCATCGCCGCGGTGATCAGAACCATCGCTATCAGCGTTCCCCGCAGCCATCGGCCGAAGCGGAGGTGATGTTGCCCTTCCACCAGGCTGATGCGAGCGGCGATGTGATCAGTCACCATGCCGGCGACGTAGTTCTGCTCTTCGAGATACCACCGCTCGATATCCCTCTTCTGCCCATCGGTCAGCCCCGCCGTCCGCGCGGTGAAATCCGCCACGCGCCGATGTGCCGCTTCGAGATGCGCCTCCCGGTACAGGAAGTCTTCGATGTCGTGCAGGCCGCGTGCGGCCTCCTTGCTCGCGTCCATGGCGTACCTCCAGAGAGCGTGGAGAGGACCAGTCACCGCGATACCGAGTCGGGCAGGTAGCCCAGATGATCTGGTCCTCTGTGGCGGCGGCCTCTCCATGGACGGGACAGCTCGTCCGTCTGTGACATCCGCCGTGGGGAGCCGACGGCGTTCGGTGGAGCCGCCGGCCTGTCGTCGCTCATGCAGCCGCGTTGTCACTCGCCCGGCTCTCGCCGGAACGCTCCGGATTCGCGCTCGTGACGAACGCGTCCCGGGGGTGCTGCACGGAGGCGAGGGAGACAAGATCACGGCCGAACACGGCAGCGGTGAGCCAGACCGTGAGAACCCGGATCTTGCGCTCCCAGGAAGGCACGGCCAGGACGTGATAGGCCCGGTGCATCAGCCAGGCGGGAAGTCCCTTGATGACAAGGCTCTTGTACTGGAAGACGCCCTGCCCCAGCCCCAGTGTCGCCACCACTCCGAGACTGCTGTGGCGGTAGTTTCGGATTCTTCCCCCGCGCAGGTCGGCCGCGATGTTCCTGGCAAGGAGCCTGCCCTGCCGCACGGCATGCTGGGCGTTCGGTACCGTGCGAGCCTCCGGCACAGGGGAAGCCAGATCGGGAACGGCCGCGTCGTCACCGGCCGCCCACACATCCGGCACAGGCTCGCTGTCGGTGCCGACGCGAAGGTCGGGCCGGACCACGAGCAGGCCCCGCTCGTCGACCGGGAGATCGGTGTGGTTGTGCACGATGGGGTTCGAGGCGTTGCCGGCAGCCCAGACGATCAGCGCCGAGTCGAACTCCTCTCCGTTGGACAGCACGACGTGCCCGCCCGTGGCGGAGAGGAGTTGTGTGTTCAGGTGGACGTGCGCGCCACGGCGTTCCAGGGAGCGCACCACCCAAGCACCGGGCTTGTCGCCCACCTCGGGGAGGATGCGGCCGCGAGCCTCGACCAAGTGGAAGGACAGGTCGTCGATGCTCAGCTCCGGATATGACCTGAGCATCGCGGTCGCCAGGGACAACAATTCGCCGAAGCCTTCGACGCCGGAGAACCCGCCGCCCACGAACGTGACGGTGAGCAGCCTCCGCCGCTCGGCGTCGGGCGGCAGTGACGCTGCTTGATCGAATGCCGTCATGAGGCGATCGCGGATGGCCACCGCCTCTTCCACGTGCTTCAGGCCGATCGCCTGCTGTGCAAGCCCGGGGATGGGGAAGGTGCGGGTCACGGCGCCGGCGGTGACCACGAGGATGTCGTAACTCAGTTCGTAGTCCGCTCCGTTCACAGGTCGGACGACGACCCTCCGGTCTGCGTCACGGATCTCGACCGCGCTCCCCGCTATCAGCCGGGTGTGGCGCAGATGCCGCCGCAAGGACACCGCGGCATGACGCGCTTCGACCGATCCGGCCGTCACCTCCGGCAGAAAGGGCTGATAGGTCATGTAGGGACGGGGATCGACAACCGTCACCCGCGCCTCACCCGCACGCAACCTCTTCTCGAGGCCCCATGCCGTGTAGAAGCCTGCGTAGCCGCCACCGATGATCACAATCTCACGCATGATTCCCTCTGCCTGTTGGTCGACACCACATAGACAGGGCGGGGCGGGCTCGTGTGACAGACGACGGTGGCGAAAAGCGGTCTTCGACAGACCCGCGGTCATCTTCTCCAGGTCCAGCAACGGCATCTTCGCCGACCCCCGAGAAAGGTGCCGATGAGCGGCACGCTCAATCCCGAAGCCGGAAGGTTCCACGCGAAAAGGGCCCCCGCAGGCTCTCGCCTGCGAAGACCCTTCGCACCGTCGGGACGACAGGATTTGAACCTGCGACCCCTTGACCCCCAGTCAAGTGCGCTACCAAGCTGCGCCACGTCCCGGTGCGTTCACCCGCGGTGTTCCGCGTGATCCTGCAGGTAAACCCTACCGCACGTGAGGGGGCGGGCCCGCACACGCGGAGGTACGGCGGGTGCGGGGGCGCTGGTCACGGCGCGGCGCGAGCCGCGTCCGCAGGACCTACATCTTGCCGTCGGCGAGCTTCCACTCCCGGTGCAGTGTGCCCAGGGGAATGGCGTGCTGGATGACGGGGGTGCCGAAGATGGCCAGCTGGATCTGGAGGGTGCCGCTCAGGTCGAGGCCGCCGTAGAGGGCCCAGGAACCACTCGCCGCGACGTCGGACTTGGCTCCGGAGCCGACCGGGGTGGTCGCGGCGACCGTGCCCGCGGCCTCACCGCGCAGGTAGGGGGCCAGGTCGGCGGTGACGCCCACGGCGCCGTACAGGCCGACGGTGGCCTGTGCGCCGAGGGCCGCCTTCACGCTCCCGGCGGTCGTGACGGACGTACGGACCGGAGAGCTGTCCATGTGGGACTCGTTGACCGGGGTCCAGCCGGCCGCCGTGCCGAAGGTGCCGCCCGCCTTGAAGTCGCCCTTGAGGTCCTGTTCGACGTCGACGGTGACCCGGCCGTCGCCGCTGATCTCGAAGTAGCAGGTCAGGTCGAGGTTCACGACGACGGGGATGGGGCCGACCTGGAGGACCGGGTCGGCGTGCAGCTTCGCGAACGGCAGCCGGACCGGCTTGGCGGTGGCGCCGGCGCGCCCCTTGAGCGCCCACTGCGAGGTCCAGTCGCCGGAGACGCCGAGGTAGGCCGCCCCCGGACCGGAGGCGGTGGAACCGTCGGAGGCGGTGGAGGCGGTGGAGGCGCCGCCTCCGTAGGAGAAGTCCACCTCGGGCTTGACCTGGACGAAGCCGGACACGGATGCGTCCGCCGAGGCCGGTGCCCCCTCGGCCGTGGCGACCTTCGTCGCGACATCGACCCGCAGGCTGCCGAGCGGGACCTTCGTCCCCTCGGGACCGGAGTGGATGTCTCCCGTCTTCGCCCAGGAGACCTTCACGTCGGGCAGCAGCCGCTCGACGTCGAAGGAGGCCGGGTCGACCGGGACGGTGCCCTTCGCGTCGCCGTCGCCCAGCAGCGTGTCCAGGGTCGTCGGCGCGGTCTGGACCTCGGTGCCGTCGGTCGTCTCACCGATCACCTTGGTCACCTTGGCCAGGAGTCCGTCCGGGGCGCCGGGCGCGGGGGCACTGGCGATGACGTCGCCGACGGCGGTGCGGCCCGGCGTCGCGGTGCCTGCGGGGGTCGGGGTCCCGGTCGGGGACGGCGATGAAGTCCCCTTGGCGACCGTGGATATGACGGCTCGTCGGGTGTGGCTGTCGTACGACTTCACCTTGAGCGAGGTCTTGCGAGCCTTCCCGCCGGCCGTACCGGGGCGCGCGACGGCGGTCGAGGTGGCCGCCGCCGCGGGGGCGGCGGCGACGGCGAGCGGTTGGTCGCTGTTCGCGGTCGTGGTCGCGGATGCGCCGGCGTCCGGGGTCCGTGCGGCGGCGGAGCTCTGGCCGGGGTCCGCGGAGCAGCCGACGGCGAGGAAGAGGGCGGAGGCGGCGAGCGCGGGCACGAGGGCGCGCGAGGGCCGCTTGCGGATGCGCAAGATCAGTCCTGAGGGGGGTGGGGGTGGCATGCGATTACCAGCGAGTAACTAGATGTGAGCATGCCATGAAGACGTGAAGCCCTGCTTCACGTTTCCACCCCCTCCAGGGTGATGTACACCACGATCACGCGTCGAGAGCCGCCAATAACCCCACCAACTCACCCGCATTTCGCATCATTTGACGGAGCATCACGCATTGGGGTCGAACGGGATGCCGGTCGGCTTCGCCTTCTCCAGGTGGTAGTTGAAGTTGCCGTCCTTGAGGCCGAAGACGGCACTGCCGAAGTCGTAGGCGCTCAGCTTGTCGCGCAGACCGGCGGGGTAGCCGTTCCAGCCGACCAGGTCGGGGAACTGCCAGGCGTGGTAGTGGTTCTCCGGCGGCTCGTCGTTCGAGTTCGCGGGGCGGAAGCAGTGGGTGCTCAGCCCGTCCTTGTGATAGACGACCTTGGGGTGGGTCCCGTCCCAACGGATCTGGTCACGGCCGTAGATGTTGAAGTTGCCGTGGGCGGAGGTGGAGACGTACTGGGCCTCGTTGTTCTGCACCCACACCACGACGTGTTCCCAGTCGTTGCGGTGCCCGCCGAGGCCGCTGCCGAGCACGGCCTGGTCCTTCTCGAAGTAGAGGCCGTACATGATGGCGCACCAGCCGTTGTTGCACTTCTCGCGCGAGTAGCCGTTGGTGTTGTCGAGGTCCGAGGCGTCGTGGCACTGGCCGTTGAGGGCGCCGGACGGGTTGAGGCCGGGGTTGATCGTCCCGTCGGGGCCGATGGCGGGGGTGGGGTAGCAGCCGTCCGTGTCATAGTCGAAGGCCGGCTGGAACGTCTGCTCCAGTCCGTCCGCGTTGGCCGGCAGGGCCTGGGGCGGGGCGGCGAGGGCGCTGCCGGGGAAGGCCACGACCAGGGCGACCGCACTGCCGAGGATGAGCGAGACCTTGCGGATGCGCGAGCTTCTCTTCACTGCGTCCTCCTGATCGACCGCGATGTGGGGGTGGGCCGGGCACACCCGGTCGAGTTGGCATGCCCAGATCACCATTCCCCCTTTCGTCGACAACGCAAGCGTCAGGGGGTGTCTGAGTGATGAATGGTGAAGGGCCAACCAACGGATACGGAGGCGGAGTTGGGCGACGGCTCCCCGCCCGGCCGCCGGGACGTGGGGCACGCGCGAGGAAGCGGTGTTGCGAGTGCGCCGCACAGGGCGCGTACGACGCGTACGGCGAGGCCACCCGACGGCAGCGCGGCAGTCGCACGGCGACTGCGGCGCGGGACCTGGGTCCGGTAACTACCCGCGGTCGAGCGCCGTTCCGACCGACCCGCGCCACATCGGCCCCACCCAGCACGTGGTCCTCGATGGCGCCGCGAGGAGACGGCTACGCCCCGGACGTCACTGCGGCGGAGCCGACGAGGGCAGGCGTTTGAGCCACCGGGTGGCGAGTGGGTGGGCGAGCGTCGCGGCCAGGATTCCCGCCAGGGCGGTGACACGGTGCGCGTGTCCGGGAAGCAACCGGCTGACGGGTTCGAAGACCAGGGCCTGCACGACCTCGAAGGCGGCGGTGGCCGCGAAGAAACCCCCGGCCGACTCCTTGGCGCACCGCCGCTCCGACGTGACGGTGGTGCACCCCGTCTCCGGGGGTGGCGCGAACGGATCGGTCACGCTGCCGGTGTACCGGTCACCGATCGGCACGACAGGACGCACGATCAACGGCACCACTGAGCGCCGCCGGACGGACGTACGACGGCTGCACGAGCGGCCGTCCGCGCGGCGCGGCCACACGGGACGGCCACAGGCGCGCCCTCATCCGCGGGTCTCGGGCCCCCAGTACTCCGGGCCCACACCGCGCCAGTCGATGAGGGGGGACACCGCCGCGTTCACGGGGTCCACGTCGAGACCCGCGCGTCGCAGGAATTCGGACAGGTCCTCCAGGTTGTAGGCCAACCCGAGGTTCTCGCCGTGCACTCGGACTCGGCGGCCACCGGTGTCACTCGGCGGAGCCACGATGACAGGCAACGGTTCGGACATGGATCCAGCCTCGCCTCTCCGGTCCCGGCCTGCATCCCGGCCCTGGAAGTGTGGGTACGTCATACCCGAATTCAAGCACGTGTTCGATTTCCAGTGCACGGCCACTCGTCACTCGTGTGACGTTCAGGGACAGACGGCCGTACTCGGCACCGGTTGGCCGCTGCGACTATGGCCAGGCATCGCTGAGCGGCCGGCGGTCACACACCGGCGTCGGGAGCCTTGATGATCTCGCCGTTCTCGTCGATGGTGTGGGTGCTCCAGTAGGTGTCCCACTTGTCGCCGACGTGCTGGGGGGCTTTCCCTTCGGGATAGCGGACGTACCCCTTCGGCGGCTCGTCGCCGTTGGACACGCAGGCGCTGCCGGTGCTGCCCACCGTCATGACCGGGTACTCACCACCGCCGCAACTCGCGTCCTCGGTGGAGCAGCCGGTCAGCATCGCGAGGGTCACGCAGGCCAGCGCGAGGCCCAGGGCGGACCGCGCCGGGCCCCTGCTGATCACGGACGACGGTCGGTGAACTCGGCTTGTCATACGCACGATGGCTCCCTCTGGACGGCTTGTGGGACCAGCCTGCGCGAGACAAGGAAATCGATCATGAGTACGCGTACTCGGATGCGGTGGGCCGTCGTACCCGATTCCGCGTAGGCACGGGGGCGGCCGCCCCACCCAACCGAGCCACCCTCAGGCCGAGCCACCCTCAGGCCGAACCGGCCTCGGGTCGAACCGCTCTCACCCCGAGCCGCCCTCAGCCCGGATCGGCGATTCGGTTGAGCCACTCCTCCATGAGGCCGCGTTCCGGCGCCGTCAGGGCGTCGGTCTGCGGGAGTAGGGCCCGGAGGGTGACGGCGGCCGCGACAGGCCCGGATGCGGGCGCGACAGGGGCGTCCGTGGCGATCGCCGCGACGACCGCCTCGCGGGCGGTGTGGGACAGCTCCGGGTCCCGACGGTCCTCAGGGGTGGCGATGAGCGTGAGCGTCGTACCGCAGCCGGCCGCGTGGACGAGGTCCGCTGCGCGGTCCTCGGGGACGCGCAGCCGGCCCGCCTCGGCGATGCGTCGTATGTGCTCGGCGAGGACCTCGAAGGCGGCGATCGCCGCGGGCGAGGGCGCACCGGGGCGGTACCGGCCGTACATCAGGGTGTACAGCGCCGGGTTGGCCAGGCCGAGACCTACGTGCAGATCCCAGCCGGCGCGAAGGTCCTCGACCGGATCATCGGTGGGCTTCCGGGCGGTCTTGCTGGTCAGGTACGCGGTGAAGCCGTCGGCGACGACCGCGTCGAGCAGGCCTTCTTTGTCGCCGAAGAGCCGGTAGATGGTCGGCGGCTGCACGCCCGCCGCGGCGCTCACCGCCCGGGTCGAGACCGCGTCCGGCCCGCCTTCGGCCAGTAGCCGGGCGGCGGCCGCGACGATGCGTTCACGGTGCCCGTCCGCCGCGGTGACGTCCTCGCTCTCCATGATTCCGACGATAACAGAATCCTGTTACCGATGAGAATTTCCAGTGATACCGTCATTGCGTTATCGACGGAAACAGGGAAGAGGTCGTCATGATCATCATCACCGGAGCCAACGGCGGACTCGGCCGGCTGATCACCGAGCGGCTGCTGGAGCGCGTCCCCGCCGAGCGGATCGGCGTCAGCGTGCGCGACCCGGAGAAGGCACGAGAGCTCGAAGACCGGGGCGTGCGCGTCCGCCAGGGCGACTTCGGCGACCCCGCGGGCCTCGCGGCCGCCTTCGAGGGCGCAGGGCAGGTCCTCGTCGTGTCGACGGACAGCACCGGCGCTGACGCCGTGCACCATCACCGCACCGCCGTCGAGGCCGCGGTGGCAGCCGGAGCCGAGCGCATCCTCTACACCAGCCACATGGGCTCGAACCCGTCCTCTCCCTTCGCTCCGATGCGCGACCACGCCGCAACCGAGGCGGCGCTCCGGGAGTCCGGGGTCCCGTTCACCTCACTGCGCAACGGCTTCTACGCATCCTCAGTCGCGATGCTGCTGGGCCACGCGCTCGAGACGGGCGAACTGGCCGCGCCGGAGGACGGACCGGTCGCCTGGACGGCCCACGCCGACCTCGCCGAGGCGGCTGCGCTCGCGCTCACCGGTGAGGGCCTCGACGGGACGACACCGGCGCTCACCGGCCCCGAGGCGCTCGACCTGGCCGACATCGCGGCGATCGCCACGCGGCTCACGGGCCGCGAAGTCCGCCGGGTGGTCGTCTCCGACGCCGACTACCGCGCGAGCCTGCTCGCCCGCGGTCTGCCCGAGGCCGGCGCCGACCTGCTCCTCGGCCTGTTCGCCGCGAGCCGGCAGGGACAGTTCACGCCGGTCGACCCCACGCTGGGCCGCCTGCTCGGCCGACCCGCCACGGCCTTGGCGGACTTCCTGAAGACAACGATTACGCCGACCGGCTGACGTCGGACGGCCTTGCCGGTCCCACCGTGCGTGCCGCGCGTCGTGCGCGGCACCCGGCGGACGGCGGCCTCGTCCGACGTGCGGACGGATGCGCGGGGTTCAGGCGCGCGTCCGCCAGCCGTGGTCGACCGGTCCGAGGCCCGCGCCCAGGGCGAATCCCGCGGCGATCGCGCCGGTGACGTACTCCTTCGCCAGCCGCACCGCCTCCGGCACCGCCCGCCCCTGCGCCAGCCCCACCGCGATGGCCGAGGCCAGAGTGCAACCGGTGCCGTGCGTATGGCGGTTGTCGTGGCGCGGGGCCCGGAACCAGTGCTGTTCGGTGCCGTCGGTCAGCAGGTCGACGGCCTCGCCGGGCAGGTGGCCGCCCTTCACCAGGACCCAGCGGGGCCCGTACGACAGCAACTGTTCCGCGGCCCGGCACATGTCACGCTCGCCGGTGGCCTTGATCCCGGTCAGCTCGGCGGTCTCGTCGAGATTCGGGGTGGCGACCGTCGCGAGCGGCAGCAGGGCGGTCCGTACGGCGTCCAGCGCGTCGTCCGCCAGCAGCCGGTCGCCGTGCTTGGAGACGCTCACCGGGTCCACCACCACGGGCGCGCCGACGTCCGAGAGCAGTTCGGCGACGGTCTCGACGAGCAGGGGCGAGGCGAGCATGCCGGTCTTCACGGCCTGCACACCGATGTCGTCCACGACACTGCGGTACTGCGCGCGCACGGCCTCGGCGGGAAGCTCCCAGGCTCCCTGCACGCCGAGGGAGTTCTGCGCGGTGACGGCGGTGAGCACGCTCATCCCGTGCGCGCCCAGCGCGAGCATGGTCTTCAGGTCGGCCTGGATGCCGGCACCGCCCCCGGAGTCCGATCCGGCGATGGTCAGGACACGGGGCGGGGTGGTCGGCGTGTTCGCGGGCATCGTGGTTGTCACTCCGTACGAAGGGGGTGAGAGGGGGGCGGGGTCAGCGGCGCAGGCGCAGCGGGGCGTAGACCAGCAGGGCCGCGAGGAACGCCACGCCGTAGGCGGTGTCGGCGCCGTGCAGGGCGTGCGCGACCGGGCCGACGTACAGGCTGGTGCTCATGAACGGCACCGCGGCGGCGAAGGCGGCGGCGAACGCCACGAGCGCGGGCCACCACGGGCGCGGGCGGGCGCTCTCGGTGGCCAGGTCGACGGGTGCGCCGCCGCGGGCCCTGGCCCGGGCGAGCCAGTCGACGGCGACGATCGCGACGAACCCGGGAATCCAGTAGCCGACGAACAGCAGGACGTTCTGGAAGCGGGCCGTGGTGTCGGCGGCGTGCATCCACAGCACGAGCGGGAAGCCGAGGACGGCGGCCATCGCGGCGGCGGCCGGGCGCGGCAGCCGTACGCCCATGGTCTGCAGGGCGAGCGAGCCGCTGTAGTCGTTCATGGCGTTGCTGCTCAGCGCGGCGAGCGCCACGGCCAGCAGGCCGAACGCTCCGAGGGCGCCGCCGCCGAGCAGGGTGTCGACGCCGCGGGCGGTCTGGTCGGTGAAGACGGCCGCGCCCCACAGTCCGAGGGCCTGGACGGCCACGAAGGACACGCCGATGCCGGTCAGGGTGTACCAGAACATGCGCGGGCGGGACGCCGTACGCGGCAGATAGCGGCTGAAGTCGCTCGCGTACGGGGCCCATGACAGCGCGAGGCTGAGCGCGATCGTGCAGGTCAGGACGAAGGCCCCGGCCCGGTCGGCGCCGTGCGCGGTGGCGGCGGGGGTGGTGTGGGCGCCGCTCAGGAGCTTCACGGTCAGGGCCACGAACGCGGCGGCGAGAGCGAAGGTCATCACGGTCTGGAGCCGGTGGATCACCTCGTAGCCGAGGACGCCGAGCGCCCCCTGCACCGCCATCATGACGAGCACGCCCAGCCAGAACGGCCAGCCGCACAGCTGGGCCAGCGCGTCCCCGCCGAAGAGGCCGATCAGTGCGTCCCAGGCGATGGACGACAGCCACTGCAGGGCGCCGGGGACGACCACCGCCCGGCCGAACGCGAGGCGGGCGAGCGGCAGCTGTCCGGCGCCGGTCTGGCTCCCCCAGGTGCCGAGGTACGCGGTCGGCACCGCCCCCAGGAGGGTGCCCAGCACGACGGCGGCGAGCGCGGTGGAGAAGTCCAGGCCGAGCGCGATGCCGACGGTGCCGGTGAACACGCCGGTCATGGTCAGGTTGGGGGCGAACCACACGGTGAACAGGCGGCCGGGGCCGCCGTAGCGGTGGTCCTCCGGGACCGGGGCGATTCCGCGCGCCTCGACGTGCAGGTCCCCCGGGGCGGTGGGCATCCGCCCGTCGAACACGCCCTGCGGGCCTCCGACGGCCACCTCAGCGCGAGCGTTACGGGCATACGGCAACGACATGAGACATCCCTCCGCCAGTCCTAACTGGTTCAGGTTCGACGGGTGTGATCTCAGCCCTCGTGCGGGGCACCCCGTGTCCGGTTCGGCGGTCAGGATAGCCCGGCGGGCGCGGTCTGCCCCAGGGGGAGGGGTCCGCGCGGTCCGTACGGCCCCGCGGCTACGCGTCGACGCTCGGCTCCCTGCCCTCGTACGCCGCGGTCAGCAGCGCCAGTACACCGTCCAAGGTGACCTCGCGCGGATTCGGATACGGCTGCCCGGCGGCCTGCTCGGCGGCCACCGCCAGGTCGGTCTCCTTGAGGCCGAGTTCGGCGAGGCCCCGGGGGGCGCCGAGGCTTCCGGCCAGGGCCCACAGGGCATGGGGGACGTCGTCGGCGCCGCCCAGGGCGCGCGAGAGCGCCGTGACAGCCCGGGGTGCGGCGGGCGCGTTGTAGGCGAGGGCGTACGGGAGGACGACCGTGTGCGTCTCGGCGTGCGGCAGGCCGAAGGTCCCGCCGAGGACGTGGCACAGCTTGTGGTGCAGGCCCATGGTGGTGGCGCCGAGACAGGCGCCGCAGAGCCAGGCGCCGTACAGGGCCCGGCCGCGCGCGTCGAGGTCGCCGGGGGCGGCGGCCACCAGCGGCAGGGCCTGCGTCATCGCCCGTACGCCCTCCTCGGCCATGAGCGAGACGAGGGGCGAGGCGTCGGGCGCGTAGAGGGCCTCGACGGCGTGGGCGAGCGCGTTGACGCCGCTGGTGACGGTGAGGGGGACGGGGAGCGAGAGGGTGAGTTCGGGGTCGTAGACGACGCTGCGGGGCTGGACGGCGGGGTCGCGGCCGGTGCGCTTGGCACCGTGCTCGGTGAGTCCCCAGACCGGGGTCATCTCGGAGCCGGAGTAGGTGGAGGGCACGGCGATCAGGGGCAGGCCGGTGCGCAGCGCGATCGCCTTGCCCAGGCCGATCGCCGAGCCGCCGCCGACCGCGACACACCCGTCGGCGCCGGCCGCGCGCGCCGCCTCGACGGCCCGGTCGGCGACCTCGACGGGTACGTGCATCCGGGCCTCGGCGTGCAGCCCCGCGCAGGCCTCGCCCAGGGCGTCCGCGACCGCGCGTGCCGTGCCCTCGCCCCTGCTGCCGCAGACCACCAGCACCCTGCGCAGCCCGAGCCTGGCGGCCTCGTCGGGGGTCGCGGAGACGGCGGCGCCGGGCCGGAAGACGATCCGCGCGGGCTGGGTCTCGTACGAGAAGTCGAGCGGGGTGTTCCTGTCGGTCATGGTGCTCATTCCGGTTCCAGTACGAGGTCGAAGCGGGCGTGGCGGAAGGGGTTCGGGACGCCGAACTCCCGCGCCAGGGACGGGTCGTCGGTCTCCGTGAAGTCCTGGACCAGGCTTTTCTTGACCGCGAAGACCGCGTCGGAGTCCAGGTAGTCGCCGCCCGCGACGAAGATGTGGGTGGTGACCGGGGCGTGGCCCTCGGCCGAGGCGATGAAGTGGATGTGGGCGGGGCGGTAGGGGTGCCGGGCCGTGGCGCGCAGCAGTTCGCCGACCGGGCCGTCGGTGGGGATCGGGTACGGGCTCGGTACGCAGGTGCGGAACCAGAAGCGGCCCTCGGCGTCGGCGGTGAACAGGCCCCGCCCGTTGCCGGGCGGCTGGACGTCCGGCTGCTGTACGTCGTAGTAGCCCTCGGAGTCGGCCTGCCACACGTCGAGGACCGCGCCCGGCAGCGGGGTGCCGCCCTTGCCCAGTACCCGGCCGCTGACCACGCACGGCTCGCCCCTGCCCACCAGGTCGATGTCCGCGCCGAGTGCGCGGATCGGCGATCTGGTCAGGTGGAACGGGCCGAGGACCGTCGACTCGGTGGCACCCGGGTCGCGGTGGCCGCTCAGCGACTCCACGAGCATGGAGACGCCGAGCACGTCCGACAGCAGTATGAACTCCTGGCGGGTGTCGGTGCACTGTTGCCCGGTCGCGGTCAGGAAGCCGATCGCGCGTTCCCATTCCGCCATCGTCGGCTCCGTCTCGCGCACGAAGTCGTGCAGATGACGGGTGAGCGCGCCGAGCAGTTCGCGCAGCCGCGGATCGGTCGTGTCCCGCAGGCTGTCGAGGACGGCGTCGGTGATGCCGTGCGCGAAGTCGGTCGTGGCATCGGTCATGGCATCGGCCGTCGTCGAACGGTTCGGTTCGTCTGTCATGCCGCTCCTCGTGGTGCTATCGGGACTGATCGCCGTCGGTGCCCGGGTCCACGAAGTGGAAGCCGGGCTCGGGAAACCTGGCGAACGCCCGGTGGGGCACGGACGAGGTGTAGGCACCCGCGAGGGAGAACACCACACGGTCGCCGGCCCGCAGCCCCGGCGCCCGGACGTCCCGGACCAGGATGTCCCTGGAGGTGCTCAACTGGCCGGTGAGCGTGACCCGTTCGCGGCGTACCACGGGCCGCGGCCAGGAGTAGGGCCACGCGTCCACCTCGAGTACGGACCAGGGCTGGTCGGGCCACGGCTGGTCGGGCCTCCTGGACGCCGACGTGCGCAGGTTCACCCCGCCACCGCGGACGACGGCGAAGTCCTCGCTCGCGCCGTGCTCGACGTCCAGCACCTCGCTCGCGTACCAGCCGCAGTACGCGGTCAGCGCGCGACCGGGCTCGATACTCAGCGTCAGTTCCGGGTGCGCTGCGACGAGTCGGGCGAGTCCCTCGCCGTACGCCTGCCAGTCGAAACGGCGTTCGGGGTGCTCGTAGTCCACCGCCATACCGCCCCCGACGTTCACCTCGGTGAGGCGCAGGCCGTGCCGCGCGGCGAGCTCCGCAGTCCAGGCGACGACGCTCTCGGCCACCGCGAGGTGTTCGGGGGCGTGCAGGCCGTTGGCCAAGTGGGCGTAGACACCGCGCAGTTCGAGGTTCGGGTAGCTGCCGTCGGTGAGCAGGCCGACGATCGTGTCCGCCTGCGCCGGATCGAGGCCGGAGGTCCTGCGGCCACGGCCGCCGTCGGCGAGCAGGTGGTCGGCCACCGGGAGGTCGAAGCGCGGCAGGACCGACACCCGGCCGTCCGGAGCGTGCCGCTGGGCCAGCCCGGCCAGCATGTACAGCTCGTACTCGCTCTCCACGAGGAAGCGTGTCACGCCCCGCTCCAACGCGTCCAGGAGCTCCGTCGGGGTCTTGTCCTGGCCGCCGAAGGCCAGAGGGTGGTCCGGCGCCGCCCGGGTGACGTGGTCCAGTTCGCTGTCGGTGGAGACCTTGTAGCCGTCGACGTACGGGGCGAGCGCGGTCAGGATCTCCGACTCCCCGTTGGCCTGGGTCGCGTAGTACAGCTCGACACGCTCGGGCAGCGCGGCCCGCACCGACGCGGCGTGTGCGCGCAGTGCCGCCAAGTCGTACACATAAGCGGGAAGTTCCGTGGGCGGCAGGGTCAGGATGCGGTCGCGCACCGCGAGTGAGGGTGTGTTCATGGGGCACTCCGGGTCGTGTGGCGCAGGATACCGTCGGCACGCGACGAAGGCGGCGGACGGGGACCGGAGTGACGGCCCGGCGGACGCAGGCGGTCGGGGACATGACACGTGCCACGGCAGCCGCCGAGATCGACGGGGCCGAGCGTCCGGTTCGGCGCGGTGGCCGGGAACCGGGAGACCGGCGGCGCCGTGCTCCCGCACGCCGACGCCTTTGCTCGCAGGGCCCGCGCCCTGTGGCATCCCACCATCATGCTGATCCGCGACTCCATACCCGAGGCCCCACACGATCTCTACCCGGTGGGAGATCCTTCGGCACCTCGAGCAGTCGGCGGTGTACCTGAACGCGGCGCGGTGCCCGACCCCGGGTCGGGGTCGGGCACCGCGTGTGGGCCGGTCAGCAGGTGGCGGAGGCCGGAAGGCCGCCGTACTGGTCGCCCTTGAGGTAGACGGCGCTCACATAGCCTTCGGCCAGTCGCACCCAGACGTCGTTGACGTAGCCGTTGTCGCGAATGGTCTCGCCGTGGGTCCAGCAGGAGGCGCCGCGCGGCTGCCCGGCGGCGACGTGCCCGGTGATGTCGGTGGTGGTCGAGGGCCCGGAGCGGACGTTGACGTTCACATACGGCGTGACAGCGTACGGCAGTCCCGCCGCCGCGGCCTGCGCCCCGGCCGCGCCGGTCAGCAGCAGTCCGGTGGCCAGCGCGCCGACCCCCGCCGTGGCGAACGCCTTGGTCCTCATCCTCATGGTCATACGGTCCTTCCCCGTGGTGGAGTCCGGGCGTGTTCCCGGGCCGGGCCGTGCGGCCCACCCGGTCACGCCCGAGCCCACCCTGCCGGGTCGACGCCCGGGGGCGGAACTTCTTTCGACGACGCTCGAAACGTCCGGTCGCGACGGGCTGGAACGCGTCGGTGGCCCGGAGTTCGAAGCCGTCGCATCCGTCCGCGCGGCCCCACGGCGCGTCCGAACCTGGCGCACAATGGGGCGATGATCGACGGTACTTCGCCGACAACAGCCCCACCGCCACCCGAGTTGGTCAAGGACGACGAGCTGACCGGCCATGCCGTGGTGGCCAACAGCACCATGAACCGCGCACGCGTCCTGGCAGGCGTCAACAGCTACGCCCGCGAACTCGGCTTCTCCCCCGCCGAGTTCCTGAACGACATCGGACCCGCCCCGTCCTGGCTGGACCTGTGCAGCGGAGAGGGACTCGCCCTCCGTGAGGCGGCGCGGCGACTCCCCCAGGCCGTCATCACAGGTGTGGACCTGGTCGGCCCGCTGCTGCGGACGGCACTGCCCGACGGCCTCGAACTCGTCACCGCGGACCTCGGCCGGTGGTCGCCGGGCCGCCGCTACGACCTCATCACCTGCGTCCACGGACTGCACTACATCGGCGACCGGCTCGCCCTGCTGGAGCGGGCCGCCTCCTGGCTCACCGGCACCGGTCTGCTGGTCGCCCATCTCGATCCCTCGACGCTGCGGCGCCCGGACGGCAGCGACGCGTCCCGCCCGGTCCTGGCGGCACTGCGGGCCGCCGGCTTCCAGTACTCGGCCCGCCACCACCGTCTCAGCCTGCGGGGCGGCCGCCCCGTCACGCTGCCCTTCGCCTACCTCGGCGCCGACCCGCACGCCGGCCCCAACTACACCGGCCAGCCGGCCGTCGCCTCGTACTACCGCTGAGCCCCGGGCCGACCCCCGGAAACGAGGAAGAGGCCGTACCTTGACCCCCAGGAGTGAGCGTCGGAGGTATTTTCTGGATATAGCAGACTTAACCAGGACGCAGGATGTGCGCAGAGGGCTCCCTCGTGCACTATCGCGCACACCGCGTGGTCCCCAACTGGTCCCCCGCTGGCGGTCATAGCTCTGCCGCCAGACGCTCCGTGAGACGTGCCGACACCATGACCAGGATCCACCGGCTGGACAGCCGCGGACACTGCCGCACAGGTACCGTTGCCCCCGAGGGCGACATCTTCGCTCTGGGGCACACTCGTCGGCTACGACTCCGCAAGCGGCCCGCCCTTCGGGACGGGAACGCCCCACATGGTCGCCCACCGCGTCATGTCAGAAATGCCCGCCCTGGACAGCCTCCCCGACAAGCTGCGCAAGCTTTTGGCGAAGGCCCTCTATGTCCGGTTGACGGTGCGGTGGGGCGGGGCGAGTTCGCCGCCGGGTGGTCGATTGAGACCAAGGATCCGCCGCCCGCCCCGGCGCCGTACGGAAACCCGGCAGCCGGGGCGAAGGGCCCGCGATCAGGCGGCGCGTACGGCGCGGCCGGCCACCCACGTGGCGGCGGCATCCGCGACGCGACGCCCCAGCGCCTCGGCGGTGGCGATGTCGCTGGCCGTCACCCCCTCGGTCCCCTGATCCGCGTTGGACTGAGCGGCGGCACCCAGGAAGAAGCCCAGCCTGTTGAGATCGTTCTCGCTCCCCTTGGACGAGTTCCAGCCCCCCGGCAGGCCGAGCGCGATCCAGTGCATACCGTGCTGCGACGCCAGCGTCGCGAAGTACTGGAGGGTCGACTGTTTGTCGCCCGCCCTGGAAGCCGAGTTGGTGAATCCGGCCGCCAGCTTGTCCTTCCAAGCCTGTCCGAACCAACGCTCGGAGCTGGCCTCCGCGAAGCCGTGGAAAGCGGTGGCAGCGGTTCCCATGTAGGTGGGGGAACCGAAGATGATCGCATCCGAGGCGTCCAGCTGCCTCCACTGGGCGTCGGTGATCTCACCGACGGCGATCAGGTTCACGACGGCGCCGGCCTCCTTGGCGCCACGCTGGACAGCCTCGGCAATGACGGCGGTGTGGCCGTAGCCGGAGTGATAGGCGATGGACACGATGGGCGAAGTCACAAGTACCTCCTACGCTTGAAAACGAAAGCTTCGAGATTCAACTTATTGGCGCCCTCGCAGGTGAACCAGGTAGGAGGCTGACAGATCATGGTTAGAATCCGACACTTGGGGGTGACGGCTACTGCGGTTAGGCTGGCATCGGCCAGGTTCCCTGCGTGATGGTGGCTACTGGTGACGGTGAGAAAACGACAGGGCACATCACGCGAGATCGCGGACATCGGCTTCGCTCCCGCCGTCGGCACACCTGCCGGCATCGAAATCATCTCTCTGGCCGACCTGCGGGAGCGGGCCGCCGTCCACATGGGCGAAGGACGGCTGCAGGCACCGCAGCGACCCACGTTCCACCACCTGATCACCCTCTCCAGCGGCTCGTTGTGGCACACGGTGGACTTCACCGGCTACGCCCTCGAACCGGGCTCCTGGCTCAGGATCCGGCCTGGTCAGGTGCAGCAGTGGGGTGATCTGGACGACGCCGAGGGCACCATGGTCCTCTTCGAGGGCGACTTCCTGGATCCGGCCACCGTGGCCGCAGCGCGGATCGACGATCTCTACGCCCCCACGCTCCAGGTTCCCGGTCCCGAGGAACGTCACGCGCTGGAGATGGCCGTGGACCATCTGGCACTGGAGTTCCAGACGTTGCGTGGCATCTCCCTGGAAGCGCACGTGGCGGTGTTGCGCCACCTGCTGGCAGTCCTCGTGCTGCGCCTTTCGCAGCGCACCGCGCCCGTCGGCAGCCCGGCACCGGACCCAGGAGAGACATTCCTCCGCTTCCGTGACGCGGTCGAACGCGACTTCACCCGCACCCGCCGCCTGGAGGACTACGCCCGAGCTCTGGGCTACTCACCCCGTACCCTCTCCAGGGCCGCGCTGACCGGAGCCGGGGTGGGCGCGAAGGAGTTCATCGACCAGCGGGTCGTCCTGGAAGCCAAGCGCCTCCTGGCGCACGGCAATCAATCAGCCGCCCGTGTCGCGGCGCAACTGGGCTTCACCAGCGCCACCAACTTCAGCAAGTTCTTCCACCAGCGCACCGGCCAGTCTCCGATCGCCTTCCGCGCGACCGTCCGCGGCCGCTCCTCGGAGGATGGCGGAAACGAAGCGCCCGACGCCAGGCGACCTGGGCGGTGAGCGTCGCTCCCGGGAGCGGGACCAAGAGACAAAGACCCACAGAGCCCGCCCACCGACAGGCCGGTGCGCATCGGCACCAGGGTGACGTCGAGGATCGCCGCTCAGAACACGGCTTCGGCGATGAACAACGCAGCGTCCGGCCAGGCGGGGGCGGACTCAACCGCGGCGTGGTCGATCGGCCGCCGGTCCCCGCACGAGGCGGGCCAGGCGGGCCATTGCCGACTACGAAACCAGCGAGTAGGGGCGACGCACACCGTCGGCGGCCGGGGAACACGCCGGTCAACCACAGGCCGAGGGTGGCAGCAGGATTGAGGTGTCCGCCGGAGTGACGACTCGATGGAGACGGCGGCGCCCATGCGAGCACCGCGCCGACGATCACCGCCACGGCCGCGCGCCGAAGATGCGGCTACGGCCGGTCCCGGCCGAGTGGGGAGACCACCATCAGGCAGCGGACGGTGGTGGCCGCGGCGAAGAAGACACCGCCGGTCAGGACGAACTCCGCGGCGGTCGTGCCCCGGGTGGTGGTCGCGATGGCCCACCACCCGGCGCGCGGGCCCGTCGTGAGTACGGGTCAGCCCCAGTTCATCTCGCCGGTGGCGACCTTGGTGCCCAGGTCCAGAGCCACCGCCAGGCCCAGGTCTGGGTAACGCTGGAGCATCGCGGACTTCAGAGCCTCGGAGTCGTTGCCGTGCTTGGCCAGCTCCTCCTCGAACTCGGCGAGGTAGGTGCGAGTGGATCCGATCACCGAAGCATCGGTGGCGGAGTCGGCGGAACGGTGGCCGGCGACCACGAACCGCGGGGCGAGCCGCTCCATCTCGGCGAGCGTCTCGGCCCAGGCGTGCCGCTCACGCAGCGTAGGGGTGTCGGCGGTCCACGCGTGCAGACCGGCGAAGAGCAGGACCCCGCCCACCACCGCGCGGTCCTCGGGCTGCCACAGGTACTCGGTGCGCCAGACCAGGTCGGGGTGGCCGCCGCGCAGCTCGAAGTCGTGGCCCTCGATGCTGACGTGGTCTCCTTGCAGCACCTCCGGGACGATCACCTCGGTGGGCAGGTTCTTGCCCAGGTGTGCCCAGGTCTTGAGCTTGCCCTGCCAACTGCTCTTGATCCGCTCCACGGTGGTGGCGGTGGCAACGATCCCGACGTCGGGGAACGCCTGCCGGATCACTTCCAGGCCGAAGTAGTAGTCAGGGTCGGCGGTGGTGACCACGACGGTGGTCAGCTCCTTGCCGCTGTCGATGACGTCCCCCAGGACCCGGTGCTGCTCGGCGAGCGTGAACTGGCCGTCGACCAGGAGTGCTTCGCGCTCGCCCGTGACGAGGACGGACGACTTGCTCAGGCCGGTGTCGCCGGCCGTGTGAACGGAATACGTCAGGCTGGACATGGGTGTACTGCCCTTCGAGGGGTTGTGGAAGGTGGCTTCAGGCGGCCGTGGTGGCGGCCAGGTGCTGGTTCAGGGCCTGGGTGAGCGCGTCGGCCGAGGAGGCCGGGCCGCCCAGACGGTCGGCACCGTGGGCGGTGTGCAGCAGCAGCGTCGGGTAGCCGTCGACGCCCAGGCGACGCACCTCGAGGAAGTCGGCCTCCGCCTCGGCACGGGCGGCGGGCGAGGCGCACACGGCTGCTACCGCCTCGGCGTCCAGCCCCAGCTCGGCGGCGAGGTCCCGGTAGACCGCGGCGCCGGACAGGCTGCGGCCGTCGACGTACCAGGCACGCTGCATCGCGGCCGCCGCATCCAGGGCGTTCACGCCCGGCTGGCTGCGCAGCGCGACCAGTCCCGTGGCGGCATCGGCGGAGTCCATCACGACCATGCCGTCGGCCAGCGCAGCACGGTAGCCGTCGCCGAAAGTGACGCCGGTCAGCTCGGTGATGCGCTCGTTGGCGCCCGGGATGTGCGGGTAGGCCGACACCGGCAAGGCGCGCGAGCCGGTGAACAGACCGCCAGACAGCACTCGCAGCTCGATCCGGTCCGCGTTGGCGGTGGCGAACTCGCGCAAGACGGGTCCGAAGCCGTAGCACCAGCCGCAGTAGGCGTCGAAAGCGTAGGTCAGCCGCATGCGCTCCACAGAACTCATCGTGCTTCGTCCTTTCCGGAATCCGTCACCCGGCTCTCTGCACCGGCCGGGCCGACACCGTCAAAACTATGCTCAGAAGCTTGTCGTCACCGGATGCGCAGACGACTCCCCATGGTCAAAATCCGACAGCCCGGCGATCCCCTCAGGGGAGAAGAGCAAGATTTCGCGCGAAGTCCTGCCTGTCATGCAGATGCCATGCAAAACGCCCGACCGGACTTCTCCGGCCGGGCGTTCCGCGGTGACGACTCGGCAGCCCCACGCCTGCCGTGTCACCGTGCGGCTAGCGCAGCGTGGTGTTGCCTTCGCCGCCGACGACGACCGGGGCACCCTTCACCGGCGTGGCCTCGCCGAGATCCCAGCCCTTCGGCTTCGCGCCGGGCACCTCGACGACGGACGGCTCCTCGCCCGTGACGGGGCCGCCCTCGACGACCGGGAGGTCTCGCAGCTTCTTGGCGGTGCCCGGCTTGATGTGGTGCGGGTGCGGGTTGCCGGGCGCCTCGGAGACCGTGCTGCCGTCGTGCTTGGTGGTACTGCCGCCGGTCGAGGCCGCAGCAGCAACCCCACCCGAGGCGAGCAGTGCGGCCAGTACGCCGGCCATCACGGCACCCTGACGACGCGAGATGCCGTTCCTGCGCACCTTCATGTGATCAACTCCTTCGCAGGTGGAGGGAGACAGGGGTACCGGCACACGTCCGGCCCCCGTTCCCTCGGGATCGAGAACGAGGCAACTCTCGCCCGGGCCTGCTGAAGATCCGCTGAACGTTCTGAAGATCTCCTTCAACACCTGATGTCTCAGGCCCGATGCCTGGCGTCGAAGTCGACGGAGTGGGCGGTCAGCTTGCCCAGTAGGTCGATCAGCGTGCGGGTCTCGTCCTCGCTGAGGAGTGAACGCGCAGAGTTGTCTGCAGAGGACTTCGCCGAGAACCAGAAGCAGAGCACTACGTAGGTTGGGGAACGCGTTCCCTCGGCGCCTGGCCGCAAGGCATGATCACGGGCATGGCGGAAGCAGGACTGGATCAGTTGGTGCGATTGTGGGACGAGTTCAGGACCTTGCGCTTCCCTCCGGGCTTCTACCAGCGAGAGCCCGCGGGTGAATGCATGGTGATGATGGACACGATGCTTGCCGGCTGTGTCTCCTCAGCCATGAACGGCCCCCTGGATGACCGGCGCCGAGACATACTTCAGGGACGCACCGCGGTCCTTCAAGAGATCCTTCCGTCTATTGGTGATGACGAGTACGCAACCAAGTACTTCACACACTTGCATGGGATGGCCGCGCTGGCGGCAAAGCTCGACACTGCTCGAAGCAAGTAGTGCCTGCCGGGTCCGTCAGGCGATGCCCGCTTCGCCGTCGATGGCGGTGAGGCGGTAGCCAGGGCCGTTGATCGGGACGACCTCGCAGTGGTGGAGGAGCCGGTCCAGGATGGCGGTGGCGAGGACCTCGTCGCCGAAGACCTGACCGAATTCGCTGAAGCTCTTGTTCGAGGTCAGGATGATCGACCGACGGTCCGGCACAAGGCCATGGCGCAACACGGCTACGGGGCACCTCGCATCGCGCTGCGGCCGGAGCTGGTCTCAGGTTCGGCTCTGCGCGTCCATGAGCGCGGTGGCCGTGAGCCACACGACCGCCCGGTTGAGGCGTTCGGGATGCAGGGAGCACATGGCATCGAAGAATTCGATCTGGCTCGTTGTCTCCTTCAGGAGCCGGTCCGCGTCACGGATGTACTGCCGAGTTTCCTCGATGGTGGCCGGACTGTCCGGAAGCGCCTTGTTCTTGTGCCCGCAGACGACGTGGCGCGGCGCGAGGCGCTCGACCGCGTCGAGCGCCTGAAGCCACTTTGCACGCCCGCCATCCGCAGATTCGGAGAGGTACGCGTGCACGCCGTTGTAAACGACATCGCCGGCGACGACGAGTCCGATCGAGGGAACGTGCAGCACGGTGGTGCCGTCGGTATCGCTGTGCCCGACTTCGACGGAGCGCAGAACGTTGCCCTCCAGAAGAAACCCTTGCGGTGGTACGGGCTGTGCGAGCACGGGAGTCGGCGGGATCTGACCGGGGAACAGGTTGTCCCACTGTGCCTTTCTGAATTCCGCCGAACTCTGCTGCCGCATGAGACGGATGCTGTCCTCGCCGGCGAGGACCACGGCGCCGGGGAAGCGCTCGACCAGAGGACCGGAGCCGAACCAATGATCACCGTGACCGTGCGTGATGAAAATGTGTTCGAGGTGCTTGCCCGACTGTTCGACCCAGTCCCCCACCCTCCGGGCCTGCTCGATCGTCAGCGGTGGATCGACCAGCACCGCGTTCCTCTCCCCATGGATCAGCGTGGTCGACATCGGCGACCAGGAGAACAGGTCTCCGCTGGGAATGGGATCCGTGACGCTGGTGGGGATCGGATCGGAGATGAAGACTTCGTACGCCAAATCGGTCCGGGAGACCATCTCTGCCACGCCCTTTTCCGTGTGGTGGTTGCCTGGTGGCACCTTGATGGGGCCGGACAGCCCGGCCGCCCCTCTCACCTCGGGACCATGACGTCCCAGTGCTCGACGGCTCGCCCGTCCGCCACCCGGAACAGGTCGTGGAACACGAAGTCGGCGCCCGCGAAGACGCCCACCGAACGGACGTAGGCGAAGTTCCCCTCGGCGACGACGTCCAGTACGTCGGAGTACTTGAGGGACTGGCCGGACTTCGCCAACTCCCCCAGTGCGGCCGCCAGTCCGCTGATGCCGTCGGCGAAGCGGGGATTGTGCTGGATGTAGGACTCGCCCGCCAGGTAGCGGTCCAGGTCGGAGAAGTCGTTGTCGACCAGAATCGTGCGCACCGTCTGTTCCGCCGCCCTGCGTGTGGCGTCCGTGCCGGCCGCCGTGTCGATGACGGCGACGCCGTCGACCTGGGTGTGACCGTTGGCCGTCCGTTCCACGATCGGCTCCTGGTCACCCCAGTGGCCGGTGATCTGCCTATCCGCGACCTGCCAGAGATCGAAGGCTGCGGCCTGGCCGCCGTCGGGGAACGTGGTCGTGGCGTGAGTCACGACGAAGTCCCCCTGTGCCAGCACTCGGTGCACCTGGTTCTTGCGCCCAGTGGTGTCGTCGATGGCCGCGAGGACGACCTGCTTGTTGGCTTCGTTGCTCATGGCGTTCGCCTCTTGTCGTTCGTAAGCGGGGTCTGACTGCCGAACGGCCGCACCGGACCCCCGTTGAGGGCGGCGGCCACACCGGAGAAGTGAGTACAAAAAATGTACTCACTAGTGACGTTAACCTAGCACAGTGAGTACTGAATCTGCACCGACACCCCGTGTCTGTTCTGTGACCGACGCGGTAGCCGTCGTCGGTGAACGCCATTCGCTGCCGATCGTGCGCGAGCTGCTGTACGGCAACCGGCGTTTCTCCGAGATCGCCGACGCCGTCGGGCTCTCCCGGACGCTGCTGTCCACACGGCTGCGTCGGCTGGAGACGGCCGGCGTCGTGGAACGGCGGCGCTACAGCGAGCATCCGCCGCGCGACGAATACGTCCTCACGGAGGCGGGCCGGGCCCTGCTCCCCGTGCTCGCCGCCCTCAAGGAGTGGGGCGACACGTACTGCCGGGACGGCAACGCCACAGCGGAGTTCCAGCACCGATGCGGTGCCGTCCTGCACACCCGAGCGGACTGCGCAGCCTGCGGCGAGGAGATCCGCTTCGAGGACCTGGCCGTGGTGGGAGGCACCCACCCGCCGCAGATACGACCCTGAGCCGCCCCGCGTCTCGCACGCCCTCCGGCCCGGAACCTCGCGTCGGCCGCCTCCGTCCGCCACAAGCCGGGCCCGCACGTGCGAAGGGCGGGACTTGCTAGCCGTGGGGCCGTCGCGCACTCCAAGGAAGCCTCGGAGCCGGACCCTGGGACTTTCTTACGGATCATCGGATCGTTGATCTCGGTGCGCCGTCGGCTGACGCCCAGTGGGCACGGATCGCACCCGTGTCACCCGACCGGGTGCCAGGGCGCACACCGCCGGGCCCGTCAAAAGCAGCGCCGATCCCGCGGCCCACCGCGCGTTCCGGTCGGCGCCCTGGAGTGGTTCAGCGCCATCGGAGCTGTCCCTTCCACCGGATCCGCCTCTCACCGGAGCGTGCCCGGGTCTCCGGTCCGGGGTACCGGAGGCACGCGGTCACCCTCTTGCCTGGCGATGATCAGGAGCAAACGGGCACCCCCGTCGGTGGTCCGAGGCGATTCCGCAGTGAGCGTCCCCCCGTGGGCAGTCGCGATGTCGCGGGCGATGGCGAGGCCAAGACCGGTGCCTCCCTCGCTGCGGGTACGGGCGTTGTCCAGACGCGTGAAGCGGTCGAAGACCCTCTCCCGGTCGGGTTCGGGGATGCCCCGACCGTCGTCGCTCACCTCGACGACCACTTCGTGCTCCGTGTGACGCACCTCCACCGTCACCGTGCTGTGTGCGTGGCGCAGAGCGTTGTCGAGGAGGTTCGTGAAGAGGCGGGCGAGTGCCGTACGACTGCCCAGAACCGCCTCATCGGGGTCGGAGTCCGCCACGAGGACGACAGGTTGACCGGGGTAGCGCTCGGCGAGGACCCGTCGCAAGAGGTCAGTCACGCACAAGGGTTGGAGTTTCAGGGGCTGGCGGGCGTCCAGGCGGGCAAGGAGCAGCAGATCGGCGACGATGTCCTCAAGACGTGTGGTGTCGCGCAGCGCCTCGCTGCCGACCGCGGTCCATTCAGCCCGGTCGGGACGGGCCAGGGCCAGCTCGAGACGGGCCTTCAGAGTGGTCAGGGGGCCACGCAGTTCGTGCGAGGCATCCGAGGTGAAGGTCCGCAGGCGGCCGACGGCGCGCTGGAGTTGATCGAGAGTGCCGTTCATCGTCTCCGCCAGCGATGCGACCTCGTCGTCGGAGTCGGGGACGGGGACGCGCCGCTGGAGACTGTGGGCGGTGATGTCGGCGAACTCGGCACGGATGTTCTCCACCGGTCGCAGTGCCCGGCCCATGGCGTACCACGCCAGGTAGGCCACCAGCAGGACCAGCAGGGTGGTACAGGGGACCAGGGCCCAGGTCAGAGTGATGACGGCGGTATGCGCGGGAGCACGGTTCGGAAACGCCTGCACCAGGATCGGCCCCGTGGGCGTGCCCACACTCGCACTGGCACCCTGGTCTGCCGACGCGGTGGACGACGTGTCGGCAGGGGTCGCGGTGTCCAGGATGATGTCCGGCAGGGCGGCCTGTACGTCGGCCGGAGGTGTTCCTGAGCCGAGTTGGTGGGCTGCCTTGTCGACGTGGTCACGAGCCGCGTTCTGGGCGGAGGTGACCAGGTTGGTGTGGACGGCGTAGAGCAGGACCACCGAGCAGGCGGCGAGGGCAAGGCTGGCGACCAGTGCGACGGCGACGGTGGCACGGACGCGCACGGTCTGCGGCCGCAGCCACAGGCGCCGGCGGTGTCCGCGGTCACGCTCCGTCGGAGCGGAGCAGGTAAGCCCCGCCGGGCACGGTTTGGATACTGGCCCGGCCGAAGGGACGGTCGATTTTCCGGCGAAGAGCACTGACGTTGACCTCCACGATGTTCGGGCCGCCCTCGTAGGCGCTGTCCCAGACCCGGTCCAGGATGGCGGCCTTGCTGATGGCGATGTCCGGCGTTGCCGCGAGCAGCGCGAGGACATCGAACTCGCGCGGGGTAAGGGCGATGTCCGTGCCTGCGCGGCGGCAGCGGCGGGCTCCTGTGTCGATCTCCAGGTCCCCGAAGTGCTGGACGATCTGCCGCTCCGGGCGCGCGCGACGTATCAGGGCGTGCAGCCGGGCGGTGAGGACGACGAAAGAGAAGGGCTTCGTCAGATAGTCGTCGGCCCCGGTCTCCAGCCCTTCCGCTTCGTCGTACTCGCCATCTTTCGCCGTCAGCATGAGGATCGGGGTGTTGTCGCCGATCGACCGCAGGTGGGCGCACACCTTGTAGCCGTTCAGGCCCGGCATCATGACGTCGAGAATGATCACGTCGTAGGTGTCCGCCGCCGCCTTGGCGAGTCCGTCAAGGCCGTCGCTCGCGGCGTCCACCGCGAAACCCTCTGCGCGAAGGCCCTGTTCCAGCAGCTCCACGAGACGGGTGTCGTCGTCCATCACCAGCACACGCATGCCCTCTACCTTGCCCGACCGGTCGCGCCAGTCGCTGAAGAGGATCTTCAGGATGTACAGCGACCCTTCAGCCGACGGATCGGACTGCCCGCGCGACCGGGTGGTGACACCCATCATCTACCGGGTCGTCCTCCTGTCCTGGACACTGCCCGAGGTGGATGCGCGCACGTACGTCGACGAAATTTTCGACCGCTCCGTCTGTGCCAAGTGCGGTCGGTTCAATCCGGAGTTACCGGGGGCGCGGGACTCCGACCTGACAACTCGGCTCCCCGTCTGTGGAGTGCGTCCGCCAGTTGTACGCGCGAGTAAAAGCCCAGCTTGGCGAAGATCGACCGGCCGTGGGTGCCGATCGTGTTCGGCGACAGACCCAGGTCGGCGGCGGCTCCGTTGGTGAGCCCGGAGCCGATCAGACGGGTGACCGCCGGCTCGGTCCTGGTCGGTGCCTGCCACCCCGACCCGGGGCCTTCCGCTCCCGTCGCCCACTGTGCCCGTCGGACTCCCGCCCCGCGAAGGACCTGTTGGACGGACAGCATCGAAGCAGCCCACCACGACGAATTCGCCGTAGCCGAGCGCGCCGTCGGCGCGCTGTTCGATGACCGGTCGCCGGGTGTGCTGCGAGCCACCCCAGTGGTGAACGAAAACCAGGGACGGGCGCCGGTTGCTGAGCGGGCGGCCGGGCACCAGGGAGCCCGGCAGCCCGCGGACGCTCAGGCGGCGGTGCCGAGGGGGTTGAGGATGGCCATGCGCCAGGTGCCGTCCTGACCACGGCGGGCGACGTTGGCAGTGGTGCCGATGGCCCTCTTCCGGTTGCCGTCGGGACCGGTGATCTCGAGGGTCCAGTCCTCGCTGATAAACGCGATGTCGTCGCCGGCCACGACGCGCGACGGGCCGTTGGACAGCTGGGCGTTGCCGGCGATCGACCCGGCCGTGTAGTCACGCAGCGCCTGACCGGTGACGGTCTCACCGGTGACGGTACGCATGACGGCACCGGGCGCGAGCAGGCTCAGGACCTCGTCAAGATTCCCGGAGTTCATGGCCTTCTCGAAGGCCGGGGGGAGCTGCGCCGGGTCGGTAATGGGAGTCGGCATGGTCGTTCCTTTCAGATTTGGATGTTGTGCAGATCGTTGAAATGGCGGGTGCTGCGACCCGCGTGTGAATGTCCGCCAGGATGCTCTGCGGGCAGCAGGTCGTGCTGACCGCCGCCGCAGGTTCCACGCATGGGGGTGTGGGACCGTCAGGCATACCGGCGAAGGAAGCCGGCCAACGCCGGGTTGACCTGGTCGGGATGAGTGAGGTTCGGCGTGTGTCCGGCCCCGGTCACGGTGACCAGTTCCTGGGCACCGGGGATCTTCCCTGCCAGTGCCTGGCCCAACGGGTACGGGATCGGCTGGTCCGCGTCGCCGTGGACGACCAAGGCCGGCGCCGTGATCTCCGCGAGCCGGTCGGTGATGTCGTCCACCCCCATCAGTACCTGCACCGCGTCGGCGAGCCGTTCACGCGGCTGCGCCCGCCACTTCGCCAGCCACTGATCGTGGATCGCGGGCTGTCCCAGCAGCATCCCCAGCAATACCGGGGCCACTGCCTCCGGACCCGCGCCGCGGAATCCCTCCGACACACCACGCATCTGCTCCAGCGCCTCAAGCGGCCAGGAGACCGACGTCGTGTCGATCAGCACCAGGGCCTTGACCCGCTCAGGTGCCAGCAAAGCGGCCCGCATCGACAGAAAGCCGCCCTGCGAATGCCCCACCAGTGCCGCCTGCCGCACGCCCAGGTGATCCAGCAGCCCGATCAAGTCGGCGGCCGAGTCCCAGTAGGTGTAGGACTTACTGTCGTCCTCGGTCCGGCCGTGCAGCCGCTCGTCCCACACGACGACCCGAAAGTCCCCGGCCAGGACCTGGATCTGATGCACCCACATGTCATGGTCCATGAGGTTGCCGTGGCTGAAGACCACGACCGGGCCCTCACCACCGCTGTCCTCGAAGTAGAGGCGGGCACCGTTGACGTCTGCGTACGGCATGGTTGTTTTCTCCTTTCCTTCCGGCCTCACCAGGCAGTCAGGGGCTTGACCGGAAGCGGATAACGCGCTGACTGCGTGCTTAAACAATGCGCGATGCGTGCTGCGCAGGCGAGGTGTGCAAGAGACGCGCCATGGTCGAAAATGGACTCGCCGATCCGCTCATGGCATGCGCCTCGGAGAGCCCGGGCTCGGCGCAGTCTCCGCCCCACGGCCCAGATGTCTCTGGCTGTCCGAGCGGTCGGGGCTGTCAGCGCTGCGTGGCGCGGAATGCCCCGGGAGTGGCACCCACCGTCCGCTCGAAGAACTTCCCGAAGTTGGTGGGTTCCGTGAAGCCCAGCATGCGCCCGACGGACGCGACAGGAAGGCCGGTATGTACCAGCAGCCGCTTGGCCTCCAGGGCGACACGGTCGTCGATGAGATCCTTCGCGGTACGGCCCGTAGCGGCCAGACAGGCTCGCGTAAGCGTCCGCGGCGAGTAACCGAGGTGCGCGGCATACTCGGCAGCACGGCGCCTCGTGGTGAACGCGCGTTCCAGCTCGCCACGGAAGACCCTGAACACCTCGCCCCCCGCCGCAGGATTCCATTCACCAGAATGCGGCAGCCGGGCCATGCGCACCAGCAGCGCAGCAAGAAGCTGCCGCAGCAGTTCCACAGTGAGTTCCGCCTGTGAAGCGTCCCGCTCGGCCAGCGTGGCGTATTCCGCCGCTATCTCGGCCACCGCCACCGACATGGCCCGGTAGTCCACCGCGGACAGTGAGAAAGCGGCAGGACTGAGCCCCTCGTCGATGACGGCTGAACTGGCAGGCACCGGCGGTGGAAAGGCAGGCGTGAACACCACCAAGGTCGCATCGAGATCCGCAATGCCCCCCTGAGGATCCGCGGGGAATCGCTGCACCTGACCAGGACGCAAATGCAGCAGAGTCCCCGGAGCGCACGGGTAATCCACAAAGTCGATCAACGCGGTACCCTCACCGCGGGTGACCAGGGTCAGCTGATGGAAGTCCGGACGACTGGGAGCCCCCGCGACAGACGGCAGCAGCCGCTCACGCAGCGTCGCGAAGGACAAAACCTCCAGCCCCAACCGAGGCTGATCCGGGTTGTAATAGCTGACGTCGACAACATCCGGGCTTCCCATACCAGCCATCCACCAATGATCGCAGTTGCGGCTGACCACACCGGCGACGAGCTTCCTTCGCCCCGGACCCACTGACCACGGGCCCGGCGCAAGCCTTTGCGCGGCCGCCTTCCGCCTGCCGGTCGGTGGCCACGTCGGCACGGCGCACTCGACACCACTCGTGCCGCACCGGGGACACGGCCCACCCGTCCCAGACGCCGCTCTGCGTGGGTAGCGATGCCGCCGATGACCACCATGGAAACCGCCAGGGCCGAGCACGGCACCTCGGTGATCTGTGTGAGGGCGGCGCCGCCCAGGCTGTTGACACAGATGACCGTGCCCGCAGCCAGGCCGGCCACCTGACCGGTATCAGTTTCCGCGGCACGCGTCACGCAGCGGTCGGCACCGCCCCCGCATCATGGGCCTCGCTCACTGGCACGCCCTACCCGACGGACACACTCGCACCACCACCGGCTACACCCGACCTCGCGCATAGCCGTGACGGGTCGTGCCGCGTTTGCCAGGTAGTACGGGCTGACGTCCCACCGTTCGACAGGCCGGGCCTTGCGGCGGGTGAGCCTGCGGGGCATGAGCGCGATGGCCGCCCACGTGATCAGCGGTTCGCTGACCGGGGGCAGGCGTTTGTGATCGAGGCAGTGTCGCCCGGACCTCATGTCCCACGAGCTTTCGCGTGACACGGCCAAACGCGGCTTCACCCGCACCCGCCGCCTGGAGAACTACACCCCGGCCATGGGCTACGCACCCCGCGCCCTCTCCAGGGCCGAGCTGACCGGAGCCAGGACGGGGGCGAAAAAGTCATCGACCGGCGGGGCGTTCTGGAAGCCGAACGTCTCCTGGCACACGGCGACCCGCCGGCCTCCCAAATCGCTGCGCAGCTTGGCTTCACCAGCGCCACCGAACTTCAGCGAGTTCTTCCATCAGCTCATCGGCCACTCTCCGATCGCCTCTCGCGCGACCGTCCGCCGTGGCTCTTCGGAGGATGGACGGGGCGAAATGCCTGGTACCGGGCGACCCCACCGGTGAGGGCCGCGCCTGCAAGGGGTGCCACCAGATAGAGCCACAGATGTGACCAGTCACCTGGCCGGTGGGCCCACAGAACGGGGCCGAACTGGCGGGCGGGATTGGCTGATCCGCCCGTGAGGGTGCCAAGGGCAATCATGACCACAGCGGAAGCGGCGGGGCGTGCCAGCGGGATCCAGCGCGTCCACGCGTGACGGGACATCAGCAGCAGCGTGACGGTGAGGACAGCGGCGGTAGACACGGCTTCGACGGCGAACAGCAAGGTCGGCGAGCAGGAAGGAGCGGGTTCGACCGCGGCGTAGGCCATCCGGTCCCCGAGGACCGGGCCCCACACGAGGCGGGCCAGGCCGGTACCCGCCACGGAACCGGTGAGCTGGGCAGCGAAGTACGCCGGAACCCGGCGGCCGGGGAAAGCACCGGTCAGCCACAGGCCGAGGGTCACCGCCGGGTTGAGATGTCCGCCGGAATTACGGCCCCATGGAGAGGACAGTGCCCCCGCGAGCGCCGCGCCGACCATCACCGCCACGACCGCAAGCTGAAGATGCCGTTGTGGCAGGGTCCGGCTGAGTGGGGATGCCGACACCCAGCGGACGGCGGTCACCACGACGAACAGGACACCGCCAGTAAGGACGAACTCCGCGACCGTCGCCCCCCAGGGGGTGGCATCAGCAGTCCGCCGCGCAGGTACAGAGGCAATCGTGGACACGGTCAGCCCCTGGCCGTCACGCCGATGGCGACCCCGGTGCCCAGGTCCAGAAACACCAGCGGGCCCAGTTCGGGACACCGCTCGAGCATCGCTTCTTTCAGACGGTAATCCGGGTCGGCGGTCGTGCCCACCACGGTGATTGGCTTCCCGCCGGTGCCGATGACGAGTACAAGGATCTGGTGCTGTTCGGCGAGCGTGAACCGGCCGTCGACCGGGAGCGGCGCGTCTCGCTCGCCCGTGTTCGGGACGGACGCATTGTTCAGGCCGGTGTCCCCGGCGGTGTGGACGTTCTGGGTCAGGGCGGGCATGGGCGCGCTTTCGTTCACAGAGTGCTGAGGGGGTGGCTTCTGGCGACCGTGGTGGCGGCCACGTGCTGGTTCCAGGGCATGGGTGAGCGCGTCAGCCGAGGCGACCGGGCCGCCGCCCAGGCGGTCGGCGCCGTGGGCGATATGCAGCAGCGTCGGGTAGGCATCGCCGCCCAGACGGCGCACCTCGAGCAAGTCGGCCTCAAGGTCGGCACGGGCGGCGGGCGAAGCGAACAGGGCCGCCGCGCCACCACGATCGCCGGCATCGCGGGAGCGGCCGAGGTCCCCCCTCCGGCACGGTTCCCCTGGACTTCCGCTCCGAACAAGACATCGCGCTCAGTCGGTTCACCGAATCGATAGACCGGCTGACCGCCCAGCTGCGCGATCGCGGGCCGCACGACGCAGCCATGCAAATCCTGGGCCGATGGCTACGGGCCGAAGGGCAGGACGACGAGACCAACGGGCTCGAACACCGCATGTTCGCGGCCAACCGGGAACTGCGTGCCTCCCCCATGACCGCCACCCTCGACGCAGCCGTGAAAGCCCTCGCCGAAGAACTCGGCGCCGCTCCCGACGGCATCGGTCCCCGCATCGCGACCGCCCTGGCTTTCCTTGCAGCCGGGATGCCAACTCTCAAAGGCCCGGGACGCGATGCCGGGTCAACACAGGCGCGGAGCCAAGCACACGGGGTGCCCGGCTCCGCGTCTCCTTGGTCACAGCTGCCCGCCGACAAACGGCCACGGAACCCGGCCGCAGCCGCCGCGCGACGTCGTCAGGCCGGACGCACCGGGGCGGCGACCAGCTCGTCCAGCCCGGGGAACGGATTGTCCGGCCGGTGCTTGCGGTACACGATGTCGACGAACGACACCGGCGCCCACTTCGACGGCTGCTCGTCGATCTGATGGACCACCTGCGCATGGATCTTGTTCCTCAGATCCAGATACGGAAACGCCTCGTGCGCCGCGTCCAGTACCGCCCGGTCCACCTCCTCGACACCGAAAGCGAACATGTCGGCACCGATACCGAAATGCGCGAGAGCACCGACCAGATGCTTGTGGGGCGCGATCCCCGGTGAGGTGTGCAGCGCCACCGCATCCCAGATCTGGTCGGCGGCGACATCGGACAGCCCGTGCTCCCGGGCGAATCGAGCGGCCCCGAACGCACCGTCCACCTCGAACCTGTTCGGACCCTGCCCCGCGTCGGTCAGACCGATGTCGTGCAGCACCGTGGCGAGAAAGAGCGTCTCGTCGTCGTAGTCCACCCCGGCAACGAGGTTCCTGGCGGCGGCGATACTACGAGCATAGAAATAGCTGCGGACAGTGTGGTTGAGCAGCCATTCCGGAGAGTGCTCGGCAGTGAAGGCAACAGCGGCCTCCGTGGCGGCCGTACGCGGCCACCCTCCGATCTCCTCCGGCAGATTCTCGAGCACGCTCACTCGACCTCAGCCCCCAGTACCAGGTGCTCGGCGATGACCGCATCGGCCAGCCGCAGCTCACCCACGACGTTGGACTGCTCGAAGTAGGTGTACCAGCCGGAGCTCTCGACACCGGCCAGGAACACGTCGGCCACTTCCCTCGAAGGGGCCTGCCAGACCGCGAACCAGTCATAGGACGCGGATTGCGCGGCCGGTTCCACCCTGCCCCAGCCGAGCGTCACGAATCCGATGTCCGCGAGCTGCTTCATGGCTTCCTGAATCCCTGTGAACAGGTCGTTCCGCGCCTTCTCGTCGGCGGCGAAGAACGCGGGCTTCGGTGTCCACGTCTCGACGACTACGTACATATTGCGCATCTCCTCACTAATCGCGATCAGCGTGATGCGGCCAGCCTAGGAAGACCGAGGCGTCCGTACGATGGCCAGATGGACATTAATCCCAAAGATCCGGCCAAGGTCGCAGTGGTGGTGCAGCCGGGCTACGTGCTGTTGGACGTTGCCGTTCCCCAGCAGGTGTTCGGCCGCTGGCCGGACTGGGTGACCGCCTGCTGGCCCGGCGGCGCCCCCTACGAGCTGACCTTGGTGAGTGCGGTTCCCGCGGAGAACCCGCTGGTGCCCCGGGAGGTCGAGCCGCTCGACCGGCTGGACACGGCGGACACCGTGATCGTCGCCGGGGTGCAGGACCCCACCGGGGCTCCGGACGCCGAGCTGGTCGAGCGGCTGCGTGACGCGTACAACCGGGGCAGCCGGATGGTGTCGATCTGTACGGGCGCCTTCGCCCTGGCGGCGGCCGGGATCCTGGACGGCCGCAGCGCCACCACCCACTGGCGCTGGGCCGGCCTGCTGCGAGACCGCCACCCGTCGGTCAAGGTCCGCGAAGCGGAGCTCTACGTCGAGGACGCCAGCGTCTTCACCTCCGCGGGTGTCCTCGCCGGAACCGACCTGTGCCTGCATCTCCTGCGGCTCGACCATGGTCAGGCCGCCGCGAACACGATGGCCCGCTTCCTGGTCAGTCCGCCCCACCGCGAAGGAGGACAGGCCCAGTTCATCGAGCACATCCCGCCCGACGGCGACTCCGAGATCACCGACGTGATCGCCTGGATCCTGGAACACCTCGGCGAGCCGCTCTCCTTGGAGTCGGTCAGCCGGCACAGCCACATGAGCACACGAACCCTGCGCCGCAGATTCCGGGCCGTGACCGGAACGAGCGTCATGAACTGGGTGGCCATGCAACGCGTAGCCTGCGCGCGCGAACTCCTCGAGACCACTCGCCTCGGCATCGACGACATCGCCCACCGATGCGGCTTCGGCTCCGCGGAGTCATTGCGCATCCACTTCACCGCGATGACCAGGACCAGCCCATCGAGCTACCGCCGCACCTTCGCCTCCTGATGCTGTTGCCAAGCGGTCCCAGCTACGGGGGCGCCGTTTCGTAGCACCTTCGGTCACCGATCAGGGCCCACGGGACGTTGACGCGCCGACGGGCGAGGGCGAGGGCGAGCCTTGGAGGTGTTTCTTCCCTCCGGCGCGTTTGCGGTCGTAGAACTTCCGCGACCTTGGGTCGTAGCGGACGCTGACCAGCGCGGTGGTGTAGAAGGCGCGCTAGACCTTCGGTGGTGGACCAGCGGCCGGTGTGGGTTGCCGCCAGCCTTGCCCGGACTGCCGTACAGGGCCGAGGTGCGCGATCATGCCCGTACGGGCCACAAGCCTTCTCGGCGCCCTACCGCGAGGCGATCTTCTCGCCCTGGACACGGCCGGGGCGGACGCGCGCCTGGGTCGACCGACTCTGTGACCGCGCGGTCCGGCCTTCGCCGTCAGGCGGCCTGGTGCTGGAAGGTGCGGCGATAGGCCGTGGGGGTGTTCCCGACGGTGTCACGGAAGCGGGCGCGCATGTTGGCGCCGCTGCCGAGGCCGCACCGGACGGCGATCTGCTCCACCTGGAGGTCGGTGGTCTCCAGGAGTTCTCGCGCGCGGTTGATGCGGGCGGTCAGGAGCCATTGATGGGGGCTGACACCGGTCTCGTGGCGCCACAGGCGGGTCAGGGTGCGTGGGGAGACGCCGGCATGGTCGGCGAGGTGGGGGATGATGAGCTCTTCTTCGAGGTGGAGCAGGGCCCATTCACGGGTGTCGGCGAGGGTGGTGGCCTGGGGGGTGGGGAGGGTCCTGTTGATGTACTGGGCCTGTCCGCCGTCGCGGTGTGGGGCGGCGACGATGTCCCTGGCGATGTCGTTCGCGACGGCCGCGCCGAGGTCTTTGCGGACCAGGTGCAGACACAGGTCGATGCCGGCTGTGAAGCCCGCGGAGGTCAGGATGGTGTCGTTGTCGATGTAGAGGACGTTGCGGTCGACGCGCAGCCGGGGGTAGAGCTCTTCGAGGTCATCCGCCTTGGCCCAGTGGGTGGTGACGGTACGGCCGTCGAGCAGTCCGGCCGAGGCGACGGCGAAGGCGCCGGTGCAGATGGAAGCGATGCGTATCCCGGCGCGGCCGGCGAGCTTGAGAGCGGCCCGCACCCGTGGACGCGGAGGACGCCGGAAGTCCTCGAAGCCCGGGACGATGATCGTGTCCGCTTCGGCGAGCGCCTCGAGACCCGCGGCCAGCCCGAGGGTGAAACCGGCGCTCGTGGTCACGGCCTCCTCGGTGTCGCCGCACACGGTGAGCTCGTAGGGAGTGGTCGGACGGGCGTTGAAGATCTGCGTGGGGATCCCCAGATCCATGGGCAGCACGCCGTCGACCGCCAGGACCATGACCCGATGCTTGTTCATGGCCGCAATATTACGTCCGACACCAACGTCGCGGAGAGGGCCAGGGAGCCTCTGTGTCCTGACCCAGAGCTGTTCCCCGGATAAATCCCCAGATCAAGCAGCTGATCGTGTGGCCGCAAAGCAAGGGCCCACCTACATGACCTGGCCCAAAAGATACGGATGCTGGCAGATGAGCCGTGGCCTGGAAGGGAGGTTCCGGAGCAGGATCGAAGAGCGAGCGCGGGGCAGCCGACTCCACACACCCGTGGAGCGGTCCGAGAGTCCCGGCCGCGGACGAGGAGCCGGCAATGACTTTGCAGCATGTGGTGGGCCGCTTCTTCGACGTGCAGGGCGGCCAGGTCTATGCCCACGTCCGCGAGGGTGACGGCCCGGCGCTGATCTTCCTGCACTACTGGGGAGGCTCACGGCGCACCTGGATCCCGGTGCTGCGGCGTCTGGATCCCGGGCAGGGCTTCGTGGCCTACGACCAGCGTGGCTGGGGCGACTCCACGGGCGTGCCGGGGCCTTATGACCTGGAGCAGCTCGCGGACGACGCGCAGCGGGTCGTCGACGCGCTCGGATACTCCCGCTATGTGCTGGTCGGGCATTCCATGGGCGGCAAGGTGGCTCAGCTGCTGGCCGCACGCAAGCCCGCCGGTCTGAGCGGAGTCGTCCTCGTGGCACCCGCGCCGCCCGCGCCGGTCGGGGTAACCGAGCAGGTGCAGGAGACGGTGTCCCACGCCTACGACAACGAGGAGGCGGTTCTCCAGAGCATCGACCTGATGCTGACCCGCGGCGGGCTGACTCCCGAGCTGCGCCGGCAGGTGGTCGAGGACAGTCTGCGCGGCGGCGACGAGGCCCGTCTCGAGTGGCCGCGCCAGGGCCTGATCCAGGACGTGTCGGCCGACCTCTCAGCCATCGAGGTGCCGGTGCTGGTTCTCGCGGGCAGCCACGACAGGGTCGACCCGCCGACCGTGCTCGCCGACCACCTGCTGCCGCTGATCCCGACCGCCACGCTGACCGTCCTGAAGGACACCGGCCACCTCTCGCCCCTTGAAGTGCCCGACCAAGTGGCCGCGCACATCGGCGCGTTCGTCGCCCAGCTGTAAGCACAGCACCCCAGCCGCACATCCCCCCGTGGGGCGATCGGCTGTCACGCCACCTGCCGTGCAGCCGCACCCCCCATTTACCCGGCACGCGTGAACATGCCGCCCGGCCACCGTGCCGATCCGCCCCCGACCGGGGCCCAAAAGAAGGAGACACATCATGACCACCGAAGCAGACCTGTCCGTCTTCGAGCAGCTCGACCTCCCCGACACGACCCTCACCCGGGACACATTCGCCTTTGCGGCACAGGCCACGCCTGCCTTCATTCACGATCACTGCGTCCGCAGCTACGTCTTCGCCCGCGCCCATGCCCAGAACCAGGGTCTGCGCGCCGGTACCGACTACGACGACGAGCTGCTGTTCGTCGCTTGCGTCCTGCACGACTTGGGACTGAGCGATGAGGGCAGCAACGGCGACCAGCGTTTCGAGGTCGACGGCGCCGACCTCGCCGCGGCATTCCTCCGCGAGCGTGGTGTCGAGGAAGCGCGTATCGCCGTCGCCTGGGACGCCATCGCTCTGCACACCTCGGACGGCATCGCGTCGCGGAAGGGCACGGAGGTGGCGCTGGCCCAGGCTGGTATCGCCACCGACATCCTCGGAGTCCAGCGTGAGAGCCTTCCGGCCGGCCTCGCCGACGAAGTGCACGCCCTGCTGCCGCGTCAGGACCTGGCCCACGGGTTCAGCGACCTCATCATCACCCAGGCTGTGGCCAAGCCCCACAAGGCGTCCCCGACGACCTTCATCGGCGACCTGCTGCGTCGCCACCTGCCCTACGGCGCCTATCCCAACTGGTATGACCTGATCGACGCGGCCGGCTGGGGCGACAAGCCGGTCGGCGTCACCGCCCGGCGCCGTGCCGAGACGCCCCAGCAGGTGGGGACCTTGTACATGGAGTACCTGGAGGCCGGTGACGTCGAGGGTCTGATGTCGCTCTACGAACCGAACGCCCACTTCGTCCCCACCCCCGGAACCCACCTGGTGGGCACGGACGCCATCCGCACGGCCATGCAGCAGTTGGTCGACAGCGGTGCCCACCTCAAGCTCGAACCGCGCGAGATCCGACAGGTCGACGACGTCGCCCTGGTGTCGAACATCGCCACCCTCACCGGGGTCGGACCGGAGCCGGTGGTCTCCACCACCACCGAGATCCTCCGACGCCAGCCGGGCGGCGGCTGGGTTCACGTCGTGGACGATCCGTTCTTCAGCTGATCGCGTCGGGCGGCCTGGGCACGGATGCACAGGCCGCCCGCCCCTCCCAGGACTTGGCGGGCACCTGATCAATGTTCAGGATGCTGTGAGGGATGTCCGTTGCAGGCCAACCGCGTCCCCGCCTCATCGCCCGGCGACCCAGCCCCCCATGCCTGCTGAGGAGTTCCTCAATGCCGGGCACTCAATGAGCTCCTTCAGAGTGGCCACCGATCGGGTGATGGTCACCCAATGGTCAATCGGCATCCGCCTGACCAGCCGATTGGGCAGGCCCCATGAAGAAGCTCACTGATCCACGTTGCTCATCCGCCCGGTCCGGTCACCGTGAGTGGGCGTACTGCCGGTTCGAGCAGCGACAAGCTCCGCTGTTGCGCGTCGAGGGCGACGCGGATACCGACCGGCATCGGCAGATTGGCGCCGACGTGTCCGAACTCGGCGTCGCCCAGGACCGGGATGTCACGGTCGCCGAGGACGTCGAGGACGATCTCGGGCAGGGTCGGGGAGGTGTCGGGCAAGTCGAGTCCGTCGATCGCGTACGGAACGCCCACGACCATGCCGGAGATCCGATCGAGGATGCCGCAGTACCTGTAGATAGCTCCACACATGCGCTGCCTGGCTGCCCGTCTTCTCCCAGAACAGCACCGCGCGGTCGAACCGTTCGAGCGGCGGCGCGTACGGCGTCGCTTGCGCCAGCACGATGCGATTGATCACCCCCCGATCAGCCGGCCTTCGGCGCGGTCGGCACGGTGTTCGATGGCCAAGATTTGTACGGACGGCTGTGCGGTGCAGCCTCGGTCGGGCAAAATGCTGGACATGACGACTTGAAGAGCACCGGCCGGGCGGCAGCACTGGCGCAAGGTCGGGAGCGGCTGGTCCGTTCTGGACGGTGAACGCCGGATCTGCGCCGCATGCGGGACGCCCGTCCGCTCGTACCAGTACCGCTTCTATCCGCCCGAGTCCTCCATGTTCGAGCGCTGCATCGGGTTCGCCTGGTGCTCAACTTGCAGGTTCTACTCCGGAAACATGGTTCACATCCCGCGGAAGCGAGTTCTGGTCGATGCCCTCGCATCCCTTCCTCCTGAGCAACGCGAGCGGTTGGTACGTTCGGAGACGGGACTGATCGAGTTCTTTGACCGCCAGCTCCGAGGCGGGGAGGGCAGCCTTGACCGGGCAGGCGCTCCTGAAAGTCGATCAAGGGCTCTTCAACCCGGTCCGTGGCCGGCGGCTGGCGGCTGGCGGCGATCAGGAGGAGCCGTTTGCGCAGCAGCGGTGACTTTGCTCGGTCGAACATGCTGCGTTTGAGCGCCTTGAGGTCGTTGACGCGGCCCTCAACCCGGCCGGACGACCAGTCGGTGCTCATGCCGTAGACGACGGCGTCGAGGTCGGGAAGCAGCCCGGCGGCGAAGCCAGCCAGGCCAGCCACTTCGTCCGTGCAGGCATCGGCGATCCGATGTCGCAGCTTGTCTCCTTCGCGGTTGGTCATGATGGTCGCGAAGGCGCGGACGTGGCCTGCGGCTGCCGTGAGCTCGGGTGAGCGCGAGAGCAGTGCCTTGAGCTGCTGCTGGTCATCCTCGCGCAGATGGTCGGCGTGGCCATGATCCATCGGGTGGCCTGGCGGGGCGAAGCAGGGCGGGCCATCGGCGGTGTGGTCGCCCCGGGCCGACGGCCGGGGCGCAGGGGATGGACGTAGTCGCGCAGGATGCTGCAACGTGCGCCGCGTTCGCGCAACTCGCCGTGGAGCCTGGACAAGTTGGTGCAACCCTCGGTGATCCGCTGCTCGATGTAGGGCCTGAACGGGTCGAGCTTGCTGGTCCGGTTCTGCCACTGCCCGTGCAGCATCGTCTCCGGGCTGACCGCGCGGGCGTACTCGCGCACGGTGTTGCGTCCCAGGCCGAGGCGGCGGGCGATCTCGTGCAGACTCAGGCCCTGCTCAACCTGGGCACGGACCGCGGCGTGGGTGTCGCGGAGCCGGTCGAGGAACTTCCCCGTCGGGTAGAGCTCGGGCGCATCCGCCGTGGCCGTCTCGGCGGATGCGGGCGCAGGTTCGGGCGGCTCGGGCTCGGGTTCCGGTTCAGGCGATTGGGGTTCGACCAGGCCGCGCTGCAGGGCACGGTGGTGGGAGATGACCCACTCGACGAGGGCGTGCGGCAGGTCGAGTGCAGCAGAATACGGAACCACCTCGGCTCCTGTGCCTGTGGGTTGAGACTTCGAACACCTCCCCCAAGGGCAGGGGAGCCTCATGCGTTGCGGGCACCGATCCCGTCACCCGATCAGTAGCCACGCTGAAAGAGCCCTGTAAATGAAAGCGCCTCGCCGCGTCGTCGAACAGGTGAGGGCAACTCCCATAGCCCGAATCGATACAGAAATCACAAAGCAGCTTGGCACACGGGTTGTGTAGCGCACCCTGACTGAGTCAAGGTGCGCTTCAGCCGCGTTCAAGCGGACTGGTCCCCACCCGGTCCCCGAAAATGATCAAAAGGCCGCTTCAGAACTTGTCTGAAACGGCCCCTGACCTGCGACTTCGTAAAGTCGGGACGACAGGATTTGAACCTGCGACCCCTTGACCCCCAGTCAAGTGCGCTACCAAGCTGCGCCACGTCCCGGTGCGTTCACCCGCGGTGTTCCGCGTGATCGTGCGAACAGAACTTTACCCCACGTCGGGGGCTGCTCCGCAGGGGGCGCGGGGCGCGCGACAATCGGGGCATGAACGCAACATCCGGAGGTCGGCGGGGCAACGGGCGGGATCGGGACATGACGGGGCGGGCGCGGAACGCCCGGCCGCGGGACGGACTGGGACGGCCGCTGCCGTACGGCGCCGACGGCGTGGAGCGGCAGCCGGAGGGCGTGGTCCGCAGCCCCGAGGAGACGGTCACCGAGGCGCAGGCGCTTTTGGACGCGGGGAAGCCGTTCCACGCGCACGAGGTCTTCGAGGACGCCTGGAAGTCGGGCCCCGAGGGTGAGCGCACGCTCTGGCGGGGGCTGGCGCAGCTCGCGGTGGGGCTCACCCACGCGGCCCGTGGGAACACGACGGGCGGTGCCCGGCTGCTGCGGCGCGGGGCCGGGGCGGTCGAGGAGTGGGCGGCGGGGGCGGCCGGCCGGGCCCGTCCACATGAGCTGGACCTCGCCGAACTCGCCTCCTGGGCACGCGAGCTGGCGACGGTCGTGGAGCGTGAGGGCGCCGCGATCAGCGCGGTGGCGTGGGCGCCCCGGCTGCGGGGGCGCCGGGGCTGACGGGTGCGGGGGCGCCGGGACTGGTGAGTGCGGGAGCGCCGGGGCTGACGGGTGCGGCGGCGCCGATGGGCGCGCGGTGCGTGCGGCGTCACCCGGGTGCGGTGCGTCCGCTGTCAGTGGCGTGCGGCAGACTCGGGGTGTGCGAAAGATTCATGTCATCGGCATCGGCGCGGGCGACCCCGACCAGCTCACCTTGCAGGCGGTCAAGGCGCTGAGGAGCACGGACGTGTTCTTCATCCTGGACAAGGGCGAGGTGAAGTCGGACCTCGTCCAGCTGCGCCGTGACATCCTCGACGCGCACATACCGGAGGGGTCCTACCGCCTGGTCGAGGCGCGCGACCCGGACCGCGACCGGGCCGCCGGGGGCGCCGCCTACTCCCCCGCCGTCGGGGACTGGCGCAGTGCCCGCGCCGACATCTACCAGCGGCTGATCGCGCAGGAGCTGGGCGAGGACGAGAGCGGCGCGTTCCTGGTCTGGGGGGATCCCGCGCTGTACGACAGCACGCTCGGGATCCTGGAGGAGATCCTGGAGCGGGGCGCGGTGGCGTTCACGTACGAGGTCGTGCCCGGCATCAGCAGCGTCTCCGCGCTGGTCGCCCGCCATCGGACCGGGCTGAACCGGGTGGCCCGTCCCGTCCAGATCACCACGGGGCGGCGGCTCGCGGAGGGCTTCCCCGAGGGTGTCGACGACGTGGTCGTGATGCTCGACGCCCATCAGACCTTCCGGCAGTACGCCGACGAGGACATCGACATCTACTGGGGCGCCTACATCGGTACGCCCGACGAGATCCTCGCCTCCGGTCCGATCGCCGAGACGGCCCCGCGCATCGAGCGGCTGCGGGCCGAGGCACGGGATCGCAAGGGCTGGATCATGGACACGTATCTGCTGCGCAGACATCCGCGCGGGTAGCGGGACCGGCCAGGCGGGTCGCCCCACCGACCGGACCCGGGACCCGGAGTCCGGCGAGGCGAGCTGACCGGCCCCTCCGTCATCGAGGGCCGAGATCCAGCAGGGCCAGGACCGACGGCACGTCCGGCGCGGTGGTCACGTCCGCCGGGAGCGGGGGGCGGCGTACGACGACCACGGGGAGGGCGAGGTCGCGTGCGGCGGTCAGTTTGGCGGCTGTCGCCTCTCCTCCGCTGTCCTTGGTCATCAGCACGTCGACCCGGTGTGCGCGCAGCAGGGCCTGCTCGTCGTCCGGTGTGAAGGGGCCCCGGGTGAGCAGCACTTCCATGTCCTGGGGCATCGGCGGCTCGGGGGGCTCCACCGTACGGACGAGGAAGTGGAGCTCGGAGAGGTGGGCGAAGGCCGCAAGGCCCAGGCGGCCCGTGGTGAGGAAGACACGGCGGCCCAGGGACGGGAGGAGCGCGGCGGCCTCGGGGAGGGAGCCGGCCCAGTGCCAGCGGTCGTCGGGGCCGGGGGTCCAGCCGGGGCGGCGCAGTACCACGGCCGGGATTCCCGTGGCCGCCGCCGCGCGCGCCGCGTTCGCCGTGATGACGGCGGCGAAGGGGTGGGTGGCGTCGACCACGGCGTCCACCCGGTGCTCGCGCAGCCACCGCGCCAGCCCGTCCGCCCCGCCGAAGCCCCCGACGCGGACGTCCCCGTCGAGCGCCCCCGGCCGGGAGACGCGTCCCGCCAGGGAGGTCGTCACGCGGACACCGGGGCGCGCCGCCAGTTCGGCGGCGAGTCGGCGTGCCTCGGTGGTGCCGCCGAGGACCAGGACGTGGGGGGACATGGCGTCGAGCCTACGAGGTGGTCAGCGCAGCAGGAGCTGTACCCCGCCCACCACCGTCGCCGCGATGACCAGCCGCTCGAACAGGATCTGGTTGATGCGGTGCACGGCCCACTTCCCGAGGAACGCCCCCGGTACGACGAAGATCGCGAGTGCCGCGTCCAGGAGCAGCGAATGCCAGTCGATGAGACCGAGGCCCACGCTGAAGGGCACCTTGGAGACGTTCACGATCAGGAAGAAGAAGGCCGAGGTGCCCAGGAAGCCGAGTTTGCGGAAGCCGGCCGACAGGAGGTACATCGACATCACCGGGCCGCCCGCGTTGGCGACCATCGTGGTGAAGCCGCCGAGGACGCCGTACGAGCGGGCCTTGACCCGGCCGGCCCGGGTCGACACCGAGTCGGGTTCCTCGTCCTGGGCGGCGGCCCGGCGGCGCCACATCGTCACCGCCGCCATCAGCAGCAGGATCGCGCCGATGGAGGTCCGTACGATCCCGTCGTCGGCCCACACCAGGAACAGCGTGCCGAACACGACGCCCGCGGCGACCGCCGGGAACAGCCGCCACAGCGTGGGCCAGTGGGCGTGCCGCCGGTAGGTGAGCACGGCGAGCACGTCCCCGACGATGAGGAGGGGCAGGAGCACGCCGGTCGAGGCGCGGGCGGGCAGCACGGCGGCGAAGATCGCCAGGCTGACCGTGTTGGCACCGCTCACGGCGGTCTTCGAGAAGCCGACGAGCAGGGCCGCGGCGGCGAGCGCGGCGAACTCCCAGATGGATATGTGCCAGAGCGTCATCGTGTTCATGCGGGAACCGATGCTAGGCGCACGCATGTCCCGGCGTAAGGACCGTCTCGCCAGGTGACCCCTGCGGCGGCGGGTGACCCGTGGGTCGGGGCCCCGGAGAACGCCCTCGCCCGGTCCAACTCCCGTGGCAGACTGCTCGAACATCAACACGAGCGTGAGCAGAGGAGTGCCGCATGACCGCGACCGGGCCTTCCGCCCAGCGGATCGACACCAGCAGGCCGCACCCGGCACGGATGTACGACTGGTTCCTCGGCGGCAAGGACAACTACCCGGTCGACGAGGAGCTCGGGCGACGGATCATGTCCGTGGACCCGAGCGCCCCCCGCTCGGCCCGCAGCAACCGCTGGTTCATGCAGCGCGCCACCCGCTGGCTGGTCCGGGAGACCGGCATCCGCCAGTTTCTCGACATCGGCACCGGCATCCCCACGGAGCCGAACCTCCACCAGATCGCCCAGGCCGCCGTCCCGGACGCGCGGGTCGTCTACGTGGACAACGACCCGATCGTCCTCGCCCACGCCGAGGCCCTGCTGCGCGGCACCCCCGAGGGTGTGACGGAGTACTTCCAGGCCGACGCGCGGGAACCGGGGAAGATACTCGAACAGGCCGCCCAGGTCCTCGACTTCGACCGGCCCGTCGCGCTGTCGCTGATCGCGCTGATGCACTTCATCGCCGAGGAGGACGGTGCGTACGACCTGGTGGACACCCTGGTCGACGCGCTGGCGCCGGGCAGCTGTCTGGTCCTGTCCGCGTTGACCGGCGAATACGACCCCGTGACGGTCGCGACCGGGATCGCGGCGTACGCGGCGGGCGGCGTGACCCTCGTGGCCCGCTCGCACACCGAGGTCAGCCGCTTCTTCCGGGGACTCGGCCTCGTCGACCCCGGGGTGGTGTCGGTGTCGAAGTGGCATCCCGAACTCGCGCTGGACGAGGACGAGATCGGTGACGCGCCCGTCCCGCTGTACGGCGCGGTCGGTTTCAAGTCCCCCCGTTCCTGAGGCACTCCGCCCTCGCGCCCAGGTCCCGGCCTGGCCGAAACCGTGATCGACGACGGTGACGCGACCCCCCTTCGCCAGTTGTGCCCGGCAGTGACGTCACCGCCGGCTCCGCCCATCCCGGTAGACCGCCGATGACCTTGAGCTTGTACCGTGCGGGCGGTGGCGACCGGGGAAGCGGGAGGCGGGCTGTGGGAGCGGATCACCGTGTGGGGGATGTCCTGTTGGTCTCGTGCCCGTACACCGACGCACGGGTCACTCGTCTCACCCGACGCGAAGTGGTCGTCGAGTGGCCGTGGTGGGAGGTGGACCCGGAGTGCGACTGGATCGAGTGGAACGGCCAGGTGGCCCTGGCCGGCGATCCGGCCTCGTACGACTGGGACCTGGAGCTGTTCCGCACCGAGCCGCCGCCCCGGCACCTCGAGGTCGGCGCGGTGTGCAAGGTCGGCATCCCTCCCACGGTGGTGCATGTGATGAGCGTCGAACGGATGGATCCACCGCTGGAGACAGGACGTCTCCCCCGTCTGGGGACGCAGGTGATGGTGCTGCGCACGGGACAGTCGCACGATCCCGACCTGGAGTGGCAGGGCTACGGGATCGCCCCCGACGACGGGATCCCGATCGCCCTCGACCTGCTGTTCCGCCCGTACGCCTGCCTCGTGGCGGGTGACGAGGTCGCGGACGCCGCGGGGCGCGCCTGGCGGTTCGACGCGCCGTGGGACTGGCATCCGTTCGACGGCCAGGAGCCCTCCGAACCCGCCTGGCCGCTCAGTCTCCTGACCCGCGACGGCCACCCCGACGACGCGGCGGCGACCGTCGTGGCGCGGGCGACGCGCAGCGGTTCGCACGAGCAGGAGCTCGCCCGCTGGGTGGAACTGACCCAGGCCAGACCCACCCGCCTCGTCGTCGTACGGGACTCGGCCCGGCAGCCGAACCGCTGACCGTCGATCGTTCCAACATCCTTTTTGCCCCGAGGGGTTCCGCCGGTTCGCGCGTAAACAGAAACGACGCTGCCGGCGACACCTGAGGATCAAGGAGCAGGGGACGACATGAGATTCCTGGAGCGTGAGCGCGCGGCCCTCGCCACACTGCTGCCCGGCCTCGACGAGAGTCTGAGGGCCGTACCGCTGATGACACTGGAGGGGCCGAAGAGCCCCGGCATCGGGTTGTTCCGGGAGGCGGGCGGGCCGGGTCTGCTGGCCCCGACCGCCTTCCAGGGCCGGGGTGCCACCGCGTTGGAGACCCTGCGGGTGCAGCGTGCGCTGGGCAGCCGTTCGCCCTCGCTCGCGGTGGCGACGACGATGCACCACTTCTCGATGGCCACGCTGGTCGGGCTGAGCGACTCCGGCGAGGGGCTGGAGTGGATGCTCGTGCAGGGCGTCGCGTCCGAGAACCGGCTGATGGCGTCCGGCTTCGCCGAGGGACGCAGCGGCACCGGCATCCTGTCGCCCTCCATGTCCGCCACGGTGACGCCCGAAGGGGTGCGGATCACCGGCGTGAAACGGCCGTGCAGCCTCGCCCGTTCCATGGATCTGCTCACCGCCAGCGTGATGGTGCCGTGCGAGGAGGGCGAAGGGGAGGAACTGGCCGTGGCGCTGGTGCCCGCCGAGAGCGAGGGGCTGAGCGTCAGCGGCTTCTGGTCGAGCACCTTCCTGGCGGGCGCCGAGAGCGACCAGGTGACGTTGGACAACGTACTGGTCCCGAAGGAACTCCTGGTGCGCACGGCCTCGCCGGCCGGGGCCCGCCTCGACGAGGTGCAGACCGCCGGCCTGGTCTGGTTCGAGCTGCTGATGACCGGCAGCTACCTCGGCGCCGCGAGCGCCCTCGTCGAACGGGTGCTGCTCAACGACCGGGTGCCCGACGCCGAACGGGTCCGGCTGCTGGTGGAGATCGAGGGCGCGACGGCGGCGGTCGAGGGCCTCGCCCGCCGGGTGGACGAGGGCGCGCCCGACGAGTCCGCGCTCGCCGACTCGCTCTACGCGCGCTACACCGTGCAGGACGCCCTCGCCCGGATCGTGCCCCGGTCCGTCGAACTGCTCGGCGGGCTCAACTTCATGACCTCGGACGAGGTCGGATACCTCGCCGCCTGCGCCAACGGCCTGGCCCTGCACCCGCCGTCGCGCTCACGGATGACCGGCCCGCTGTCCGCGTACCTCGCCGACGAGCCGCTGACCATCGCCTGACCCAGGCCCCGCCAGGAGCGCCCCACAGGGGCGCGAGGAACGGCGCGACCAGCCACGAACAACCCGCAGTCGCCGCCGAACGACAAGAACCGAGTTCATAGGCGCCCGGCGCGCGCAAAACCCCAGCACCCAAACACCCACCCGCCCGGACACCCGCCCGCCCGTCCGGCAGGACCTACGCTCACTCGACCGAGGGGATCACCGCCATGCCTCCGTCCCGGCCCCGGCCCAGCGCTCCGACCAGCCCGCAACCGCCCGCGAAACGCCCCACGATTCTGCTCACCGGCGGCGCCGGGGTACTCGGCAGAGCCCTGATCGAGGAACTGTCGCCGGATTTCAAAATCGTCTGCCTGCGCCATCGCACGCCGGTGAACGACCACCGGGTCCGTGAGGTCCGCGCCGATCTGCTGGAACCCGGACTCGGCCTGGCCGAGGCGGACTTCACCCAGCTCGTCGCCGAAGTGGACCTGGTGGTGCACTCCGCCGCCGCCACCAACTGGAAGGCGGAGCCGGACCGGATCCGGCGGGCCAACCTCGACGGCACGATCGCGATGCTCGACCTCGCCGCCCGTGCCGAGGCTCCGTTCTTCCACATGAGCACCGCCTTCGTCGCCAACCCGCTGGCGCCGGAGGAGCAGGAGCGCTTCCCGGGTGCTGCCGCGTACCTCGCCTCCAAGACGGCGGCCGAACAGGTCGTACGCGAAGCCCCGGTGCCGGGCGTGATCATGCGCCCGTCGGTGGTGATGGGTGACTCCGTCACCGGCCGGATCGCCGGGATGCAGGGGCTGACGCGGGCCCTGGGCGCCATCGTGAAGGGGCAGGTGCCGGTGCTGCCGGGAGCACCGGACGCACGGATCGACATGGTGCCCCAGGACATCGTCGCGCGCGCGGTGGGTGACCTGCTGAGGGCCGGTGTCACGGGCGGCGAGTACTGGCTGACGGCCGGCACCGGGGCGCTGCTCCAGCGTGAAGTGGTGGACACCTGCCTGGAGTTCGCCGACCAGTGGGGACCGCGGCCGCATCCGCCCCGGCTCATCCCGCTGGAGTCGGTGCACCGGCTGCTGCTGCCGCTGATCGAGGGCCCCACGTTCCCGGAGTCGCTGCGCCGCCGCTTCCAGACGTACGCGGAACTGCTGCTGGTCTTCCAACGGGCCCTCCCCTTCGAATCGTCCCTCGGGTCGCCGCACTGCGGCACGGCCCTTTCGAAGGACGACCTCCGGCGGGCGCTCGTCCGTAACCTGGCCGCCTGGTCCACCGGGCGCGGCGGCATGCGCACCCGCCTGCGTACGGGGCCCGCGCAGGACACGGCGGCAAGGTCCCAGCCCTCGCAGGCCACCCACACCCAGGAACTGGCGTCATGACCGCGGCCCCCGCCCCCGCCCCCGTCGAGACGCCGGACACCGGAACCGTGACACCGGCCGAGGGATCCTCGGCGCCCGCCACCGGATCCGTGACACCGGTCGCCGCCCCCGCCACGGACCGTGCGCACATCGCCCGGCTCTACCGCGAGCACCTCTCCTCCGGCCGCTCCGTCCTCGGCACGGTGCTCGGCGGCATGCTGGAGACGGCGTCCGACGGCGCGTGGGTGTTCACCGAGGACGGCCGCCGCTACCTCGACTTCGGCGGTTACGGGGTCTTCATCCTCGGCCACCGGCACCCCCACGTGACCGCGGCCGTGCACCGCCAGGTGGACACCCATCCGCTGGCCGGGCGGGTCTTCCTGGAGCCTGTCGCGGCCCTCGCCGCCGAGGCACTGGCCGCACGGACCCCACCGGGCCTCGACCACGTCCACTTCGTGAACTCCGGCGCCGAGGCCACCGAAGCCGGTCTGAAACTGGCCCGGGCGCACGGCCACACGGCCCTCGTCTCCACCATCGGCGGCTACCACGGCAAGACCCTGGGCGCGCTGACCGCCACCGCCAACCCGAAGTACCAGCAGCCCTTCCAGCCGCTGCTGCCGGACAGCACGGCGATCCCGTACGGGGACACGGCCGCGCTGGAAGCCACGCTCGCCGAACTCGGCCGCCGGGCCTGCGTGATCGTCGAGCCGGTGCAGGGCGAGGGCGGCGTACGCATTCCACCGCCCGGCCATCTGGCGGAGGTGAGCCGGCTGTGCCGGACGTACGGGGCCTTCCTGATCGTCGACGAGATCCAGACGGGTCTGGGCCGGCTGGGTTCGTGGTGGGGCATGGACGCCGACACCGAGAGCGGCCTGCCCCCACAGCCCGACGTACTGCTCGTCGGCAAGGGACTCAGCGGCGGTGTCGTGCCCGTCGCGGCGATGGTCGCGACCGCGGCGGCCTACGGACCGTTCTCCCGCGACCCCTATCTGCACACCTCCACCTTCGCGGCCTCCCCGATCGCCTGCGCCGCCGCGCTCGCCGCGGTCGAGGCCCTGGACCGGGAGGGCGTCGTCCCGCGTGCCAAGACACTGGGCGAGCGGCTGCTCGCGGGCGTCCGGGCCGCCTGCGCCCCGTACACCGGCGGCCTGGTGCGCGAGGTCCGCGGGCGGGGGCTGCTGATCGGCCTGGAGTTCACCGAGGAGCAGGCCGTCGGTGAACTGATCCTCGAGCTGGTCGGGCGCAGCGTCCTCGTGAACCACTCCCTCAACGCCACCCGGGTGCTGCGGCTGACACCGCCCGCGATCGTCGGCGAGGAGGAGGTACGGCTGTTCCTCACCGCCCTGACCGAGGCGCTGCGCGTCGTCGCGACCCACATCGGCTGACCCGTCCGCCACCGCCGACCCGTCCCTACCGTGGAAAGGCAACACCTCCCATGCGTCACGTGACCGTACGGCTGACCGCCCACGACGTCGACCCCGAGACCGCCTACCAGCGGATCCGTGATTTCCGCCGGTATCCCGAAGTCACCGAGACCGTCCGCGAGGTCGTGGTCCATCCACCCCATGACGACGGCACGGTGGTGTCGGACTGGACCGTGCGCTTCAGGAACGGTCTGATGCGCTGGTCGGAACGGGACGCGTTCTTCCCGAAGACGCGGACCATCGGTTTCACCCAGCTCACGGGCGACTTCGAGCTGTTCGAGGGCACCTGGCGGTGCGCGTCCGGCGAGGACGGCACGGCGGTGACCTTCGACGCCGTCTTCGACCTGGGGATCCCCACGCTGGCGGAGCTCCTCGACCCGGTCGCCGACTCGACGCTGCGCAGCAATATCGAGCGCATCCTGCGCGGGCTGCTCGGCAGGGTCACGCCCACCCCGGCCCAACTCGCCGACAGCGTCGCCCCCGCGCATGGCTGATCTCACCCTCGTGCCCCGCCAGCCCCGTCCCGACGGCCCGTCCGCCGCCGGCTGGGACACCCTGCGGGACGAGCCCGGCCCCGACACGGTCCGCTGTCTCGGTCTCTACTCCAAGCTGACGGCCGGCGTCACGGTCGTCACGGCGCTGGACGGGGCGGGCCCGACCGGGATGACGGTCTCCGCGCTGACCTCCCTGTCGGCGCGGCCGCCGCTGATCCTTGCGTGTCTGCGCGGCAGTTCCCGCACGCTTACTGCCCTGCGTGAGCAAGGCGCCTTCGCCGTGAGCCTGTTGACGGACCATCAGAGATCGGTCGCGGAACTCTTCGCCGACTCCTCCGTGCCGCCCGCCAGGCGGTTCGAGGGCAGCCCGGTGCGTCGGGTGCTCGGCCTGCCGGTGCTCGCCGACGCGCTCGCGTGGTCGGTGTGCCTGGTCGAGGACGTACGACCGTACGGGGATCACCACGCCGTCGTCGGACGGGTGATGGCGGTGGAGGTGAACGGCGGACGGCCGCTGCTCTGGCACGACCGGGCGTTCCACGCGCTGCCCGCGGCGACCACCGACTGAGCCCACCCGAAGTCAGGACGGAGGCCCGGCCGGGGTTCGCCCCGGCCGGGCCTCCCTCGTATCCACGACCACTCTGTACACACAACCGAGGCCAAGGAGGCCCCATGTCCCTGCCCCGCATTCCCGGCGTGAACTCCGAGAGCGCCGCGACCGAACTGCTCAGAACGCCCGAGCGGCTGGCCGGCAACACCCAGTCCGCCGCGCACCGGCTGGTCGCCGGGCTCGACGGCGACCCCGAGACGGACGACTGGGGCCTGCCCCCGACGCCGGAGCGTCCTCACCCGGTCGTCCTCGTGCACGGCACGCTAGGCGACCGGGAGTCCGTCTGGCGGAAGCTGGCGCCCGCGCTCAGAACGGCCGGGCACCGCATCTTCCGCCTCAACTACGGGGAACTGCCCGCGCTCCCCCGCCTGTACGGTCTCGGTGACATGCGGAAGTCCTCCCAGGAGCTCGCGGACTTCGTGGACCGGGTGCTGGTGGACACCAAGGCGTCGAAGGTGGACCTCGTGGGCCACTCGCAGGGCGGGATGCTCCCGCACTACTACCTCAAGTACCTCGGCGGGACCGGGAAGGTGCGCCGTGTCGTCGGGATCGCGCCCAGCAACCACGGGGTCGAGGTGGCGGGCCTGACGAAGCTGGTCCGCCAGATCCCGGGCGTTCAGGCGGTCGTGGAGGACAAGGTGCTCTTCCGGATCAGCCCGGCCTTCACCCAGCTGCTGCACGACTCGGAGTTCGTGGGTGAGCTGGTGGCTCCGGGCGACACGGTGGACGGGGTCGACTACACCGTCATCTGGTCGACCCGGGACGAGCTGGTCCAGCCTCCGGAGGCCCAGCAACTGAAGGCCGCCCGGCCGGAACACCCGGTCACCAACACCTGCCTTCAGCTCCTCGCCCCGAAGAACCGGACCACCCACCTGGCCATGCCGTACGACCCGATCGTGGTGCGGGAGACGCTCAAGGCGCTGGCCGACTGAGTCCCGTACGGCGACGAAGCGCCCGTACGCCGGCGCAGAGGACGAAAGGGAGGGGGTGGTGCGGGCCCGTCGGCCCGCACCACCCCCTCCTTCGCGTGGTCGGCTCAGAACGCCGTGCAGCGGCCCTTCTCGCCGGGCCACAGGCACACCTGGCCGAAGACGTCGAAGCCCGCGACACCGTCCGGGTCGATCTTGTCGAAACGGGGCTTGGGGATCTGCAGACCGTTGATCTGGTCGCCGGCGAGCGGGCCGCTCGTCACGGTGCGGTCGGGCACGGGGCTGCCGTTCTTGAGGTCGCCCTTGTAGTAGAGGCTGCCGACCTCGCCGGTGTTCCAGGTTCCCGTGTCGTTGCCCTCCACCGAGAAGGTCGGCGGCAGCGCACCGAATCTCCCGATGCCTTCGATGTCCCAGACGACGTCGGTCAGCTGTGGCGCCCGCCCGGTGGGCGAGTGGCAGTCCAGGTACCCGACGTGCCCGGAGACCTTGGCTTCCTTGACCCGCACGCCCAGCGGCGGACTGAAGTCCAACGCGGCGTCGAGGCGGCACACGAGGTCGGGGACCGGTGCGGCCCGTTCCGCGGCCGGTTCGGCCTGGGCCGCGGGGGCGGCCAGGGCCGTGCCCGCGAGGAGGGCGGCGGCCAGCACCGACCTCCTGCCGAGGCGGAACAGCGGGGACACCTTCGATTTCGCCTTGACTGAGAACGTCATTGCGTCCGGTTTCCTTCCTTCAGGCCGTGGCCGTGGTGCCACGGAGAACTTCGCTCGCGGAGCCGAGATGCTCGGCGAGGTCGCGGTACGACTCCAGGACGCCCGTCTCGACGTACGGGATCTCCCGCTCGACGCAGAACTGCTTGACGAGCGGATAGGCGCGGCGCAGCGCCGCCCTGGGCATGCCGGGGAAGAGGTGGTGCTCGATCTGGTAGTTGAGGCCGCCGTAGAAGAAGTCGCCGATGTATCCGGTGGGCAGGGTGCGCGAGGTGAGGACCTGGCGCTCCAGCCAGCTCCACTCCTTGCCCACGCGGGTCGGCAGGCCCTTGTGGTTGACGGCGAAGGCGAGGCCGAGCAGATAGCCGAGGAGGACCTGGTGGACGGCGAGGAAGAGCAGGACGGACGGCCAGGGCAGGAGCACGAACAGCGCGCCGAAGAACAGCACCGCGTGCAGCACCATCAGGCCGCCCTCCAGGAGGGGCTTGCGCAGCGCCCGGCGGCGCAGGGCGATGACGCCGGCGATTCGCAGCACGAGGGCTTCGAGGCCCAGCAGTGGGAAGAACAGATAGCGCTGGTTGGCGGCGAGGAAGCGGGCGAATCCCTTGCGGTCCTGGGCCTGTTCGGGCGCGAAGATGGCCACGCGCCGCAGGATGTCGGGGTCGAGCTCCAGGTGGTTGGGGTGGTTGTGGTGCCGGTTGTGGTGCTGCACCCACCAGCCGAAGCAGACTCCGAGCATCAGGTTCCCGTGGACCAGGCCGAGGGCCTGGATGAACCTGCGGGACCGGGTGATCTGACGGTGTCCCGCGTCGTGCACGAGGAAGGCGAGCTGCTCGTGCCAGACGGCGAGCCAGACCGCGGCCAGGACCACCTTCCACCAGGCTCCGCCGGAGAAGGCCAGCGCGGCCCAGCCGAGGGCGTTCATCAACCAGACCACCGCGATCCCGGTCACGTACTGGCCCGTGCGGGGCCGCATGAGCCCGGCGGCCTGGACGCGCCGGGTCAGTTCGCGGAAGTCCTCGTCCTGCGCGGCCGGTTCATACGGTGAGGAGTTGACTGCCGAGCTGTCGGTCATCGGTGTGCCACCGACCCTTCCGTTGTTGGACGCCCGCGATGCGGGCGGGTGTGCGCGGCCTGTTCACGGGGTCAGGCCCATGTCGGTGAGGCGCGCTTCCTGGGTGACGCGCGACCATTCCGCGGCGGCGAGCATCCGTTCCTCGGCGGTGGTGTCGACCAGGCGGCGGCCCGGCCACAGCTCGTAGTCGCCGGCGAGGTCGCGGTGCTGGTCCAGTCCCTGCTGATAGAGCTGTTCGCGGCGGAAGGTCATCTCCTGCACCGGGAGTTCGGACCACAACCGCATCCCGCGCGCGACGAGTTCGCCGATCCGCTCCAGATCCTCCGGGTGTTGCCGGACATGGCGGCGGACGATCGTGGTACCCACGGACAGATGCCGGATCTCGTCGATGCCCGCGGCGCGTTCGATCTCGGCGGCGGGCGCGTCGAAGGGCCGCCATTTGCGCTCGCTCAGCTCGGCGGTGGGCGCGAGGACCCCCTCCACCAGGACGGTGAGGGTGATCACGCCACCGATGTAGTCGCGTTCCTTCTCCATGACGGCGAGCCCGAACTCCTCCAGGGGGTTCAGGACGGCGTCCCGGTCGACCCCGGCGAGCGACTCCATGGTGGCTGCCAACTCGCCCTGAGGTACGCCCAGTTCGAGCAGGTGGCCGCGGAAGGCGTAGGCGTGGCGGGCCTCGTCCATCAGCTGGGAGGTGTAGAAGTCCATCCCGGCGAGGTCGGGGGCGTACGCGACGAGGAAGGAGATGGCGCGGGCCGCCTTCTCCTCCGCCATCGACCGGAAGGCGAGCTCCTGCATGACGGCCTGGCGCAGCGGCCCGTCCACCATCATGTGGTCCGGCACCGGCACGTCCGGGGAGCGGCCCAGGGGATCGCCGCCGAGGGTGCCTTCCGGTACGGCCCGGAACCAGTAGCCGAGGTCGCAGCCCTCCGGCGTCAGTTCGGTGCGCAGCGCGCCTTCCAGGAGACCCGGGGCGCGGTGCCGGTCGGCCTCCACAGGGAACTTCTCGATGGATGTGGTCATTTCAGCCTTTCTGAGTCATGGGGACGGCCGGGACCCTGGAGCGGGTCAGACCGACTTGGTGAGGCGCATCAGCTGCCAGACGGCGCCGGGGCTCACCCGGCCCTGGAAGGCCAGGTACTCCGGTTCGATCAGCTGTGGGCGCCATTTGAGCTTGAAGGACTCCTGGGCGGCCGCCGGATAGATGGCGCGCCCCTTGGCCGCCAGCACCTCCACGCAGCGGTGCAGGAAGGTGCTGGTCGGGCCGGGCGCGGCCGTGTCCGGGCCGAGCTGGACGAACGGGGTGAAGCCGAGGTGCAGCCAGCCGCAGCCCTCGTCCTGGAACTGGCGCAGGGCGGTGGCGAACAGCAGCTCCACCGTGCCGGGCGGTGCGTCCGGGAGCCGCCGTGTGAGGTCGTACAACCAGCCGGCGTGTTCACCGAAGACCGGTGAGTACGACACGTAGCCGACCGTACGTCCCTCGTGGACGGCGGTGAACAGGCGCCGGTGCGGTGCGCCGGGGCCGCCGCGTTCGCCGATCAGGAACTCGAGTTCCTTGACGTGTCGGCCCTTGGCGCGCAGCCAGGCGGCGTCCACGGCGTCGAGGGCCGCGGTGACCTTCACGCCGTCCCGCTCCTCGGCGGGCACCTCGGCGGCCGAAACCCCTTCTCTGCGGGCCCGGTTGACCATGTTGCGCACCTTGACCATGCGCTGTCCGCCGAGGCTGTACCCGTCGAGCGCGATGCTGAAGGAGGCGCCGAACTGGTTGACGACGAAGCCGTGTCCGGCGTGCAGTTCGGCCTGCGGGCGGGAGAGCTGGACGGCGGCGACCCGGCGTCGCTCACCGTCGGCCCGTGCGAGCAGCGCGGTCAGCAGGCTCGGCCGGTCCTCCACCGCGCATACGGGTCCGCCCAGTTGGAACAGGTGTCGTCGGCCGGCCTCCCGGTACGGGACGAAGCCGTCGACACCGTCCGTCTGGAAGCGGCGGTTCCCGCTGTTCATCGCCAGGAAGGCGCTGCTGTGGCTGCCGTACCGGCGCAGCATCTCGTACGCCTCCGTGTCGGCCGGCGCCTGTGCGGCGCTCACCGCACCGCCGCCTCGTGCCAGGGGACGGTGGCGAAGTCCCGCAGCGGTCCCTGCACGGCGGGGTGCGGAACCGGCTCGAAGGACACGGTGAACGACTTGGCGAAGTTGCCGAACAGCGCCCGGTCCCCGAAGAGATGGATGGGCAGGACCAACAGCGCCCACTCCCAGCCGTACGCCAGGACCCAGGCGCCGAGGACCGCGCCCTGCACACTCAGGCTGTGCATGGTGTTGTAGAGCACGTAGTAGACGCGGGAGACCTGCTGGTCGGGACTGCGGTGGTAGGCGAGCGCGCCCGGCAGATAGCCGATGACGTCGACATAGACGAACAGGACGACGGCGACCCACCAGCGCACCTCGGCCAGGTGCGCGAGGAAGAACCCCGCGGCCACCAGGAGCCCGAGCAGGTATTCGAGGCGCAGCAGCCGGTAGGTGGTGGGGGTCTGGCAGAGATTGTGGCCGTCCACGGTCACCGCCCGCCGACCGGGCTCGTCCCGTCGTCCGGGGTCGCCCCGCCGTCCGGAATCGTCGCGGTGACCAGGATCATGCTGTCCTTCTCGACCCCCGAGAACGCGGCCAGATGCGGGGCGAACCGCTCGACGGCGTACGGCAGGGCCAGCAGGTCCGCGACGCGCGCCTGCCAGCCGTAGCCGCCCCACCAGCGCTCCGCGTCCGCGAGGTGCCACACCCACGGTGTCCCCGAGCCGGACAGGGCCTCCAGCCAGGGCTTCACGAAGGGCGAGTCGGCGGTGTCGGCGTTGAGGCACTCGGCGCCGAGGCTGCTGCCCGGTGCGGAGAGCGCGCTCACCGTGCCGATCAGACGCTCCACCGCCTCCGGTGCCAGGTAGAAGAGCAGCCCCTCGCACAGCCAGGCGGTGGGCCGGCCGGGGTCGAACCCGGCGGCGAGCAGCGCGCCGCGCCAGTCGCCCAGCAGGTCGGCGGCGACCGTGGTGCGCCGGGCGGTGTCCGGCGTACGTCCGTCGACGACCCGTGCCTTGAAGGTGTGTACGGCCGGCAGGTCGACCTCGAAGACATGGGTTCCGGCGGGCCAGTCGAGCCGGAAGGCACGGGTGTCGAGCCCCGCTCCCAGCAGGACGACCTGCGCGCGTCCCTCCCGCGTCGTGGCGAGCAGATGGTCGTCGAAGAAGCGGGTGCGGACGGCCAGCCAGTCGGGCAGCACCTTCTGCAGGACGCCGGCTCCCGGCGGGGCGCCGGCCGCCCCGGCGGCGTCCAGGAACTCGCCCGCGAGCCGGTCGTCGAAGAGGGCGTCCGCCCGCGCGGATTCCTGGGCCCGCATACGGACGGTCCACAGGGCCGTCTCCGAGACCCGGTCCAGGGCGCCGGGAGCCGCTTCGCGCTGAGCGTCGTGTTGCTGCATGGGCATGGGTGATTCCTTTGTGCGTGCGGTTGACATGGCGGTGGATGGGGCGGTTGTCGAGGGCGGATCGGAGGGCGGGGTGGGTCAGCGGGGCGTGCGGCGGCGGTCGAGGAACAGAGCCGCGGCGCCCAGCGCCATGAGCCCGCGCGAGGGTGACCAGGGCCGCTGTCCGCCCATGGATGAGGGCGTGTGCGGCTCGTGGAGCTGGAGCGCGAACTGGCGGTTGGCCGCGTCGGAGAGCAGCCCGCGCCACTGTTCGGGGGCGGACGCGGCGGCCGAGAGGAGGTCCATCGTGTTGCGGGCGACCTGGTCCACGGAGAAGTACTCGCGGATCAGGGCCAGGATGATCCCGCGCGCCTCCGCCTTGAAGACCTCCGCGAGGGCGATGTCCGGCGCGAGACAGCGCACCGAACCCTCCAGGTTCGCGAAGGACTTGCCGAGCAGGGAGATGGCGGGCGCCGAGCCGATGCCCCGCCGGGTCGCCTTCTCCAGGACGGTGGTCAGGGATACCCCGAAGTTGATGTCCTCTAGGGAGGCGGTGGCGACCTTGGGGACCAGCGCGGCCATGTCGGCGGCGAACGCGGGCAGGTTCGACCAGGCGGTGACCCGGCCCATGTCGGCCCACGCGTGGGCGAGTCCGTGGCCGTCGTTCTGCGCGATGGCCATGAGCAGGGGCAGCAGCTGGAGGCTGGTGCGCCGGTCGAGGCGGCCGACCATGCCCCAGTCGATGAGGGTGGCCGGGCCGCCGGGCAGTGCGAAGACGTTGCCCGCGTGCGGGTCGGCGTGGAACATCCGGTCGACGAAGTACCCGCGGTACATGAAGCGCAGCAGGTCCTTGCCGATGTCCGTGCGCTCCCGGTCGCTGAACGAGCGGCGGTCGAGATGGCGTACGGAGGTGCCGGGTGCCAGTGACTGGATCAGCACCTTGGGGGTGGCGTGGACGACCCGGGGCACGGACAGCGACGGGTAGCGGCGGATGTTCTCGCGGGCCTCGTCCATGTTGCGGGCCTCGCCGGTGAAGTCCAGCTCGGGTTCCATCGCGTCGAAGATGGAGCCGAGCATCGCCTCGACGTCGATGACCTCGTTGAAGCGGGGTGCGGTACGCGCGACGATCCGGGACGCCTTGCGCATCAGGGCCATGTCCGCGCGGACGGTGTCCCGGATCCCGGGCCGCTGGATCTTCACCACGGCGGGCCGGCCGCCGGGCAGGGTCACTCGGTAGACCTGGGCCAGTGAGGCCGCCCCGAGCGGGCGGACCGTCTCGATGTCGTCGAAGCGGCGCTTCCAGTCCAGTCCCAGCTCCTCCTGGAGCACGGGCTCGAAGAGGGCGAAGGGCTGGACGTCGACCTGGTCGTGGAGGTTCTGCAGTTCGCCGATCATGGAGGCGGGCACCATGTCGGGCCGGGTGGAGAGGATCTGGCCGAGCTTCACATAGAACGGGCCGAGGCTCTCCAGGGCGTGCCGCACCGCCTTCGCACGGCGTGCCCCGTCCACGGAGTTGGTCCCGTCCCCGGCGGAGGCCTCGCCTTCCGCCGGGGAGTTCGGGTCCTGCCGGGACCGCCGGCGCTCCCGCGTCACCTGGCCGACCTCGTCGGCGACGAGGCTTCCCAGCACCTTCACAACCAGCCGGAGCCGATTGCCGAGCATGGCACCCATGTGTCACAACCTCCTGTGCCTGACGAGTTCCGTCGGTCATCCGTGCGATCGCCCACGCACGTGGGTCATGCGGCGCGATCACTCACCCGAGGTGAGGCGGTACGCGCCCGGTGAGCCCCGGATCAGCGGCGGATCAGCCGCTCTTCCTCGCCGCCGGTGCCCGGCCGGCGCCCGCCATGGCGCCAGCCACCCCCTGGACGCCCTCCAGCACGTTCACCAGGGAGGCGACGAGCTCGGAGAGCTGGGCGATCTGCCGGGGCAGCGCGGCCAGGCCCTCCGCCATGTCGGCCGCGCCCGAGACGGCCGAGGCCGCCCCGCCGGCGACCTGTCCGAGCGCGCCCAGCGGATTGGCACCGCCGAGGGCGCCGAGCGGGTTCGCGCCGCCGCCCGTGAGGGCCGCGAGTGGATTGGGCGCCCCACCGCCCAGTGCGGCCAGCGGGTTGGGGGCCGCGCTGGCGAGAGCGGCCAGCGGGTTGGCGGCGCCGAGGCCGGCCGCGGCGTTGGCCGCGTTGGCGAGTGCGGCCACGGGGTTGGCCACGCCGCCGAGGGCGGACAGCGCGCTGACCGTCCGCAGCACATCGCCGGGAAGCCCGTTCAGCGCCTGATAAGGATTCCCCGGGGTGAGCCAGTCCGTGGAATGCGAATCATCGCCTTTCCGGTCGAGGATTTCATCGAATGCCTTCTTGGTGCTGTCGGCGATATCGCCGATGAAATCCTTGATGGTGTCCTGGGTGTTATTCTTGCTCACGGTCACTACCCTTTCCATCTCATCCGCACTCCCGGAATTCGGGAGCCGTTTTCGTCCCCACCCCCGACCTGCGCCGGACGCGGGAGGGAGGCGGAAATCCGTTATGCCGCGGCGCCGTCGAGGGCCCTGGCGCAGAGCAGCCGCAGCCGAGCCCGCCCCCGGGTGAACGCGCCTTCGGCCGCCTTGACCGAGATCTGGTGCATGCGGGCGAATTCCAGCGTGGAGATCCCATGGGCACGGGCGAGGACCACCTGTCGCTCCCGGCCCCGCAGCAGGTGCACCTGGCGGAGCAGCCAGCGTCCGAAGTCCTGGTCGCACACGCCTTCGTCCGGCAGCTCGGGCCCGCCCACGTCCGCCGCGCGGCGCAACAGCCGCCGTCTCCGCTCCAGTTCGCGGTAGTGGTCCACACAAAGACGCAGGGCGACCGAGGTCAGAAAGGGACCGATCCGGTCCTGGTCGAGATTGCCGTGGGCCGCCGCTCTGAGCATCGCTTCCTGAACGCAGTCCTCCGCGTCCTGGGCATTCGGCAGCCGGCGGCGGACCAGCCTCATCAGTCGCTCCCGGTGACTGGCGATCACATCCCAGGAGAACTCGCGCCGCACCTCTTCCTGGGATTCGCGGCTCGCTCGATCAATCCCTCGATCGACGATTCCGCACTCATCTAAGTGGTCTAGCAATTCCCTGTGATTCATGGCCCCGAGCTTGATTCCCTGGTGCGAATCAGAATATTCGCACGGCCTATCCCCACCCGTCGCGAAGGTTCTTTTCCGAGTCAACGCACCAACAAACCAGAGGGAATACGGACCACTCATCCGCATGGAAAACGGAGCACTGCGTTCCGGCGCACCCCATACCGTGCTACACATTTCATGCATGCACTTGCGGCACCTCACGTCTGCGGAAACGTCACGCCATGAGCGGGGCCGCACCAAAAGGGGGCCGAAATCACATCCGCCTCAGCGGCGCGTGGGTCGATCGCGCCAAATTCCTCGACGGCGGACGGGTATCCGGGGACCGACCTCGGACCACGGCGAGGGCCAGGGAACGGGCCGGGCCGCCGCGAAGGGCCACCGCCACCCCGAAAGTCGTCGCGGCCGCCTGGCTCGTTCTCGCCGCCGGGCTCGGCTCCCTCGCCCCCCTCGGCGTCCTCCCCCAGCGGTCGCCCGGGCGAACCGGCCGGCTGACGATCCCGCGATAAAGAAGGTCATCGGACCGGACGGGCGGACCGGTGGAGGCGATCGGACGGCCGCTCCATTGATACCCCAGGGGGTAAACTGAACAGCACCACCCCGAGGAGGACCCACCCCATGGCCATGTCCGTCGACGAGGAAGCCAGTACCGCGATCCTCAACCGCCTGCGCCGCGCCCAGGGGCAGCTCGCCGGCGTCATCGCCATGATCGAGGCCGGCCGCGACTGCAAGGACGTGGTCACCCAACTCGCCGCCGTATCCCGCGCCCTCGACCGCGCCGGATTCAAGATCGTCGCCAGCGGGATGCGCCAGTGCATGGCCGCGGCCGACGACGAGACGCCCCCGATGTCCGAGGCCGAACTCGAGAAGCTCTTCCTCGCCCTCGCCTGAGCCGGCACGGGACGACGACAGCACGGGGACGAGGACACACCGACGCGACGTGGGCCACCCAGGCGGGTGACCCACGTCGCGGCTGTTGCCGGGGAGGCGTCAGACGGTGGCGATCGGATCGATCAGCTGGTCGTGACGGCGGTGTCGTCGACGACGAAGCTGGTCTGGAGCGAGGAGTCCTCGACCCCGCTGAACTTCAGGGCGACGGTGGTACCGGCGAACGAGGACAGGTCGAAGGTCTTCTGGGTGTACCCCGTGGCCTTGTTGAGGTTGGAGTACGTCGCCAGCGTGGTGGTGCCCGCGGTGACCGTCAGCTTGTCGTACGCGGTGCTGGTGGTGGTCTCCGCGGTGTCGATGTGCAGGTAGAAGGTGAAGCTGGCCTTGCAGCCGGACGGGATCGTCACCGACTGGGAGAGCGTGTCGGTGTGCGTCGAGCCGTAGCCGTCCAGCCACGCCTTGTACGAACCGGCGTGCGCCGCCTGGCTGCTGGAGTTGGTGATCACGCCACTGGTGGCGGTCCAGGTGGTGTTGCCCGACTCGAAGCCCGGGTTGCCGAGCAGCTGGGTCGAGGTGCACGTGCCGCCACCCCCGGAGGAGCTGACGGTCCAGGTGAAGGACGCCGTTCCGGTGGCTCCGGTGCTGTCGGTGACGGTGACCGTGGTGCTGTACGTCCCGGCGGTGGTCGGCGTCCCGGTGATCGCTCCGGTGGAGCTGCTGATCGACAGGCCGGTGGGCAGCCCGGTCGCGGCGTAGCTCAGCGAGCCGGTGTTGGTGCTGCTGGCCGAGATCTGCAGGCTCACCGCGGTGCCGACGGTGGAGGACTGGCTGCCCGGGTTGGTGACGGTCACCCCGCTCGACGGCGGCGTGACATGGCTGCCGACGTTGATGCCCGCGAAGGCGTTCGCCACCCCCGCGTACTGGGTGGAGCTGGCGCCGTACAGGGCGGTGGCCGCGTTCAGGGCGGCTGTGCGGGCGCCCGCGTAGTTGGTGCTGGACGTCATGTACGACGTCAGCGCCTTGTACCAGATCTGCAGGGCCGCGGCCCGGCCGATGCCCGCGACGGCGACTCCGTCGGAGGTCGTGCTGTTGTACGTGACGCCGTTGATGACCTTGGTGCCGCTGCCCTCGGAGAGCAGGTAGAACATGTGGTTCGCCGGGCCCGAGGAGTAGTGGACGTCCAGGTTGCCGACGCCGGAGTACCAACTGTCCGCGGAGCCGCCGTCCTTGCTCGGCTTGTCCATGTAACGCAGCGGCGTGCCGTCGCCGTTGATGTCGATCTTCTCGCCGATGAGGTAGTCGCCGACGTCGCTGGAGTTGTTGGCGTAGAACTCCACGCCGGTGCCGAAGATGTCGGAGGTCGCCTCGTTGAGGCCGCCGGACTCACCGCTGTAGTCCAGGCCCGCCGTGTTGGAGGTGACGCCGTGGCTCATCTCGTGCCCGGCCACGTCGAGCGAGGTGAGAGCGTGGGTGCCGCCCGAGCCGTCGCCGTAGGTCATGCAGAAGCAGCTGTCGTCCCAGAAGGCGTTGACGTACGCCGAGCTGTAGTGGACGCGCGAGTAGGCCGCGACCCCGTCGTTCTTGATGCCGCTGCGGCCGAAGGTGTTCTTGTAGAAGTCCCAGGTCTCCTGGGCGCCGTAGGCGGCGTCCGCGCCGGCGGTCTGGGTGTTCGAGCCGGCTCCGGTGCCCCACGTGTCGTCGGAGTCGGTCATCAACGTGCCCGTGCCCGACGTGCCGTTGTTGAGGCTGTACGTCTTGTGGCCGCCGCGTGTGGTGTCGTACAGCTGGTACGTCGATCCGGACAGCGTGGTGTTCAGCGTGACCGTGCCGCTGTACTGCGTGTTGCCCGTGCCGGTCTTGATGCCCTGGTAGCGGTAGAGCTCCTGGCCGGTGGTGGCGTCGGTGATGACGTGCAGCTGGCTCGGGGTGCCGTCGTCCTGGAGGCCGCCGATCACGGTCTCCCAGGCAAGTTTCGGGGTGCCGCTGCCGGCCCAGATCACCTTGCGGGCACTGTCGGTGGTGGGCTTCTCGGCGGCCAGGGACTTGGCGGCCTTCAGCGCCTTGCTCGCGGCGGCGGACTTGGTGAACGTCGCGGTGGTGGAGGCGACCTTGATGGTCCGCTTGTTGTTGAAGGTGCTGCTCACCGTGCCGGCGGCGAGGGAGGCCGGCGGGGTGTGGACGATCACGTCGCCGCCCAGCACCGGCAGGCCGGCGTAGGTGCGCTCGTAGCGGGTGTGGAGTGTGCCGTCCTGGTCCTTGACGACGTCCTTGACGACCAGCTTCTCCTTGGCCCCGAGGCCCAGGGTGCCGGCGGTCGCCGTGGTCTTCTGTGCCGCGCTCTTCAGCAGTGCCGAGTGCTGGGCAGGGGTGAGCTTGGCCTCCAGGCCTCCGGCGCGCAGCGGACTGGGGTGGGGGGCGGCAGGCTTGGCGGCCGCGGGGACCGTCTGTATGCCGACGGCCAGGAACGCGGCGGTGGCCGCCAGCGCTCCGGCCGCGACCGCCTGACGGGGGATTCGTCTCACTCGTACTCCTACTGCTGCGGCCGCGCGTCGACGGCCGGTGACAGACCCGGGCAGACGGGATGTGCTGACCGGGACGAGCTGAGCAGTGCGGGGCCCCTGCGCGGACCGTGTGAGGCCTGTCCGGCAGGTGAGGAAGAAGAATGGCAGCTTGACCTAGACATGTCATGCAGACCCGAGGCAATCGAGGGTTATCCCTCGACGACGTTCACGTGGGGCGCGCGGACGAGGTTCACCCGGGGCGCACGGAGGACCGCCTTCACTCGGATGGCGGCGCCCGGCGGACCTCGCGGCCGCCTCGGGGGCGTCCACCTCAGCGGCCGCGACTTCGCCGGTGGCATGGCGACGGAGTACGCGAAGGCGGAATGGGGATAAGCCCGAAGAGCACGGCATCGCGCCGGACCGTGCCCCAGGGTCGGCATCCCTCCTTGGTAGTACGACCGGGTCGCGCGTCTGCTCCTCAGGGAGAGGTGCGGGTGACCCGTGAGCACGACGCGCGTGAGCGCGGCGGCGTGGAAGCTGGTCGTACGAGTCCGAGGAGGCCGCCATGAACCGCCAGATCCGCATTCGCCCCAGCCGTCGCCCCGCCACCGAGCGCGAGGTGACGATCGACCGCAGGACACCGTCGGGTCGCCTGCTGCCTTACTGACGCGACGGCTGCCCTCCTGGCCCGACGGCTGCCCTGCTCGTCCGGCGGCCTTCTCCAACGATCCGGCCAGTCGGCGTATCCGTTCCACCGCGCGCACGTTGTGGGTGATGACAATGGCCACCAGACACCACGGCGAGCACTGCGCGCGGATCCGGAAGGGTTGAAAGTATGATCACCCAATGTCTGACATGACCGAGACCACGCCGGGCTGGCTGACGCCCGACGAACTCGAAAGCGCGCGCGCACGCATGCCGATCCTGTACGTCGAGGCCGTGCCGGTCCGCGTCGACGACAACGGCGAAGTCACCAGCATCGGACTGCTGCTGCGCATAGGGCCGGACGGGACGGTCAGCCGCACCGTCGTCTCGGGCCGGGTGCTGCACCACGAGCGGGTCAGGGACGCCCTCCTGCGCCACCTGGAGAAGGACCTCGGCCCGGTGGCGCTCCCCCGCATCCCGACCTCGCTCCAGCCCTTCACCGTCGCCGAGTACTTCCCCACGGTGGGCGTCACGCCGTTCCACGACCCCCGCCAGCACGCGGTGTCGCTCGCCTACATCGTCCCGGTGACCGGCGACTGCCGCCCCCGGCAGGACGCCCTGGACCTGGTCTGGTTCAGCCCCGAGGAGGCCTCGTCGCCCGCGGTCCTGGGGGAGATGCCGGGCGGCCACGGAGCCCTCCTCAAGCAGGCCCTGGCCCATGTGGGCCGGCTGTCCTGACGTAGGCCTCCGCTAGAGTCGGCGCGGTCCCCGGTCAGACGTGCTGCCGCGGGGGTGGTCCTGCGCTGGGGGATGACGGGCACGATGCGGTTCGAACGAATGCAACTGGCCGGATACGAGATCCAGGAGGTCCTGGGCCAGGGCGGGTTCGCCACGGTGTACCGGGCGCGGCAGCTGGCCGTGGGCCGCGAGGTGGCACTCAAGGTGGACAGCAGGGTGCTCGACTCGCCCCGCGACCGGCAGCGGTTCATGCGGGAGGTCACCGCCGCCGGGCAGCTGTCCGGGCATCCGCACGTGGTCCCGGTGTACGACGCCGGGGTGTTCGGCGACAACCGCCCGTACATGGTGCTCGAACTGTGCCCCGGCGGCTCCCTGGGTGATCGTCTGCACCACCAGGGCCCCCTGTCCGTGAAGGAGGCCCGCGACATCGGCGTGGGCATAGCCGACGCGGTGGCCGCGGCGCACACCGCCGGGGTGCTGCACCGGGACATCAAACCCGGCAACATCCTGATCAACCGGTACGGCGGTGTCGCGCTCGCCGACTTCGGCCTCGCGGCCATGCCCCGGCCGGACCGGGAACTGTCGGTCACCCGGGAGGCGTTGACCCCCGCGTACGCTCCGCCCGAGGCGTTCCACCTGGCCGAACCGACCCCGGCCGGCGATGTGTACTCGCTCGCCGCCACGGTCTACGCCCTGCTGCGGGGCCGCCCGCCGCACTTCCCCGAGGACGGCACCCAGCTCAGTCTCGCGGAACTCATCGTGCGGCACACCTGGCCCTACCCCGACCTGCCGGGAGTGCCGACGGCGCTCAACGAGGTGCTCGGGCTGGCCCTGGTGGCGGACCCGGCGCGCCGGCTGTCCGACGCCGGGGCACTGCGTGACGCGCTCGCCGCCGTCGACGTGGACAGCGCCGACCAGGCCGGCTTCGGTCCCGTACCCGGCGGCCGGACCACCACCGTCCCCGCGCGGCGGGACACCACGCCGCCGCCCGAACCCGGTCCGCCGGGCACGACCACCGCCCCGGCGCCGCGGGACCGGCAGACGAAGAGGCGGCGCCCCCGACTGATCGCCGCGGTGGCGGCGGTGGCGGTCTCGGTGAGCGTCTCGGTCACCGTGATCACCTACCGGGGTGGGGGGTCCGACGCCCCCAAGTCCCCCTCGACCGCGTCCCGGCCGTCCGTCACCACGCCCGCCGTGAACACGGCGTTCGGTGGGGTGTCGACCACCACCCGGGACTGTCCCGCCGCCGCGGTCGACGGCGCGGGCGGCCGGTGCGTCACGACCCCCGAGTGCTGGAGCGGCATCACCGACATCTCGGGGACGATCACCGTCAGCCTCGCGGACTGCCGGGTGAAGCACGTGTGGGAGACCTTCGCCATCGCCCCGCTGCCCGAGGACGGGATGACGAACAACGCCCGGGACCTGATCAAGCACCCCACCGTCAAGGCGCTGTGCTCGCAGGAGGTCATGCTGAAGTCCAGGACGGCCACCGGACGGGCCGTCACCGGCCGGTGGAGCACGGACATCCTGCCGCCGACCGCCCAGCAGTGGTCCGACGGACTCCGCGCCTTCCGCTGTGTCGCCCACGCGGACACGGAGGACGGGGAGATCACCGACAGCCACTTCGGGTAGGAGCGGCCGAGCGCCGACGAGCCGCTGCCTGGTCACGTCGCTCACGACGTGACCAGGCAGCGGCCTCAGGACGGCGTCGTCCCCGCCCGCTAGACGGTCACCGGCTGGAGCTTGGCGCGGAAGTGCCGCAGGATCGGGGACTGTTCCACGATCCGGTAGCCGTGCACGGACTCCGCGTTCTTGGCGATGGTCTCCAGGGTTCTGCCGACATGGTCGTAGTGGCTGCGCGTGTAGACGCGCCGCGGCAACGCCAGCCTCACCAGCTCGTACGGCGGGCTCTTGACCGGGTTTCCGTCCTCGTCCTCCTCGCCGAGGTACAGCGACCCCAGTTCGGCCGACCGGATGCCGCCCTCCAGGTAGAGCCGGCAGGCGAGAGCGTGCCCGGGGTATTGGTGGGGCGGTATGTGGGGCAGCAGCCGACCCGCGTTGAGGTAGATGGCGTGCAGCCCGGGCGGCTCCAGGATGTCCACGCCGGCGGCGCGGGCCCGCTGGGCCAGGTGGTCGGCACTCTCCGCCCGCTCCGCGAGGTAGGAAGGTTCCGTCACCTCCTGGAGACCCTGGGCGATCATGTCGAGGTCGCGTCCGGCCAGACCCCCGTAGGTGGGGAACCCCTCGGTGGCGATGAGGAGGAGTTCGCACTTCTGGGCGAGTTCCGGATCGTTCAGTCCGATGAAGCCGCCGATGTGGACGATGCCGTCCTTCTTGGCGCTCATCACACAGCCATCGGCCAGACGGAACGCTTCTTCGGCGACCTGGCGCGGGGTGCGGTCCTTGTAGGCCGCCTCGTGCCGGGTGACCAGCCAGGCGTTCTCGGCGAACCGGGCGGCGTCCAGGATCAGGGGGACACCGTGCCGGCGGCAGAGTTCGGAGGTCCGCCGCAGGTTCTCCATGGAGACGGGCTGACCGCCACCGCCGTTGTTGGTGATGGTCATGACCACCGCGGCGACACGCGAGCCGGTCGTCTCGGTCAGCCCCCGCTCCAGGGCCTCGAGGTCGATGTTCCCCTTGAAGGGCTCCGAGCTGTCCAGGTTCCGCGCCTCGGCGCAGGGCAGGTCGCGGGCCACACAGCCCGCCAGCTCCACATTGGCGCGGGTGGTGTCGAAGTGCGTGTTGGACAGGACGGTGTCGCCGGGCTTGAGGAGGTTGGAGAACAGGAGTCGTTCCGCCGCACGCCCCTGGTGGGCCGGCAGGATGTGGCTGAAGCCGGTCAGTTCCGCCACCGTGTCCCGGAAGCGGTAGAAGGATCGCGAGCCCGCGTAGGACTCGTCACCGGCCATGCCCACGGCGAGCTGCGCCGAGGACAGCGCACCGGTCCCCGAGTCGCTCAGCAGATCGATGGTCACCTCTTCCGCGCGCAGATCGAACAGGTTGTAGTGCACTCGTTCGAGTGCCGCCTTGCGCTGCTGGGGGGTCGTGAGCGGGATAGGTTCGACGACCTTGATCCGGTACGGCTCCATCCTGATTTCTGCTCCTGCCTTTCCGTTTCCTACTGAGTGGAGGGTCTCGCGCGGCTCGGTACCCGCCGTGCGATGGGGGGAGAACGTCTGATGGGGCGGCCGGGCGGGCAACGGCGGCCGTACCGCGTACGCCTCCGAGGAGATGTACGCGGTCACACGGGGCGGTCGGCCACGCTCGTACACCAGCGCCAGATAGGCGATGAGCCCCACGCCGTCGTGCAGCAACCGTGAGGTGACGGTGGCCAACGACCGGTCGAGCGCCGCGGTGTCCATGCCGTGTCGGCGCAGCACGGCCACCGCTCGCGCATAGGCCTCCCCGTCGTGCCGGACGTAGTCCCTGACCGGCACGTGGAGGGTGAAGCCGCTCGGCAGGCCGGTCCCGGACTCCGTGAAGGAGTGGCAGGAGAGCACGGGGCGCCCCTCCAGCCGTACGCCTTTCCCGGCGCCGGAGTGCCGCGGCGAGCTGTCTAGACCCGCCGCGACCCGCAGGAACTCCCGTACGGTCTCGGGCCGTGGCCCGGGGTCCGTGCGGGGCAGTTCACCCGCGTCGGCGGCGGCCAGGTTCCGATGGGTGACGTAGACCTTCACCCGGGGTGTCTCCCAGTCCCCGAGGTCGAGGGCGAAGAACGGATAGCCGTCTGCCCGGGGCAGCGCGGCGAACGCCTGCCGGTGGCCGAGCCTGTCCAGTGCCTCACGCACCGTCTCGGCGGCCCGGTCCACCCCGGACGCCGCCGGGTTCAGATAGACCTTGACCTTGGGGACTCCGCCGGGCCGCAACTCCAGGGCCAGCCACAGCGCCAGCGGGCCCTCGGGGGCCGGCGGGAAGAACAGGTCCTCCAGCCGGTCGAGTTGGTCGGTGGCGAAGCCCCAGCGGTCCGCCATGGCCCGGACCACACGCAGTCCGACGCGCCCGTTCTCCGCCAGGCCTTCGGCGCCGTACCCCGGTTCCAGCAGCACGCGCAGGGTCGGGGGCGCGTCCGGCACGAAGGCGAGGGAGTACTCCACCGGCGTGTGGTCGTCGGACAGGAAACTCGGGTAGGACGGCGGTTCGTCCAACGGACGCTCCGCGACGGGACCGAGACAGTCGGTCAGGACACGCGCGTAGATCTCGCCGTCGGACGGGTCGAGACCCATGGCTTGGCACAGTCGGAGTAACTGGTCGGCCACGTAACCGCCGAGCGGTTGCGTTTCCGTGACCGGTCCACCCCCTGTACGGGAGGTGATCATCGGCCCTCCCGGTGGGTGGGCCCGGGAAGGAGGGCAAAAAGATACCCGCCCGTGCGGGCGGGTATCTCGCCATCCGGCGTGTGTGGTGCGACGCGTATGGCGCGGGGGTCGAAGCTCCCTTGGGAGGTCTGTCGTCGGGGGCGGAGCGTAGCTGCGGAGTGCTGTGCTGAAGTGGCGTCAGTGGTCGAGGGCTCCACGACACCTCCTTTAACTTGTGATCAACACGTATGCCGCGCTCTTCCCTACCCCTCCGGTTGAATATTGATGCAGTGCGAGGATGTTGGCAGCTGTTGCGTATCTCACGCCTTCCACCAGGACAGGAACGAACTCCACAGCCCGCCACGCTCCTGCCGGCCCTGCGCACCTCCTTGGTCGCTGCGCGCCGTGGTCTCCGGGCGGTGCTGCGGGTCGGGCTGCCGGGCGGCCTGTACGGGGGTGAATCGGGCCGGAAGCGCGGCCAGCGCCCGGTTGAAGGGACCCGGACGCCAGGTCAGACTGTCCTCGGGTACGGCCAGTTCGACGTCGGGCAGCCGGTTGAAGAGGTTCTCGATGGCCGTCACGGTGATGAGCCGGGCGGGGTCCTTGGCCGGGCAGGCGTGCGGTCCCGCGCTCCACGCCAGGTGGGAGCGGTTGCTCGATGCGTGACGGGACGCCGCGAGCGCCGGGTCGGTGTTGGCGGCCGCGAAGCTGACCAGCACGAGGTCGCCCGCCGCCAGCTTCTGTCCCCCGAACTCCATGTCGGCCGCCGGGTAGTGCGGCGCGTAGTTCGCCATGGGCGGGTTCTTCCACAGCGTGGTGTCGATGGCCTCTTCGATCAACCCGCCTGCCGCGTAACGGTCGTTGGTCAGCAGCAGGTGCAGGGTGTTGGAGATGAGGTTGCGCAGCGGCTCCGCACCGGCGCCCAGCAGCAGGACGAGCTGGTGGGCCATCTCCTCGTTGGTCAGGCGCGCCTGATGCTGCATCAGCCAGGAGGTGACGTCGTCGCCGGGCCGGGACCGCTTGAGGGCCACCAGCTCGCCCACGGCCTGACCCAGTACCTCGTTCGCCTTCTCGGCATTCACACCGTCGAAAATGCCGGATATACCGAAGAGGACCCGGTCGCCGATCTCCGCGGGGCAGCCGAAGAGTTCGTTGAACACGAAAAGCGGCAGCAGCTTGGCGTAGTCGTTGAGCAGATCGGCCGAGCCACGGGTGTGGAACTGGGCGATGAGGTAATTCGAGACCCGCTCGGCGCTCTGGCTCAGCCAATGCGAATCGACACGCGCGAAGCTGTCCGTGATGGCCTGCCGCAGCCGCATGTGGTCGGCCCCGTCACTGAACATGGCGTTGGGCCGGTACACCAGAAGCGGAAGCACCGGACTGTCCGGACTGATCTCGCCTTCGTTGAAATCCCGCCAGCGGCGCGAGTCCTTCCGGAAGGCGCCCGCGTTCTGGAGCAGCTGGAGCGCCGCCGAGTATTCCGTGACCAGGGTCGCCTCGACACCGGGGGCGAGTTCGACCGGAGCGGTCGGCCCGTAGTGACGCATGTACTCGTAATAGGCTTGCGGATCGGCCGCGAACTCCGCCCCGTGCAACGGCACCGGCTCACCCGTGGCATGAGCCGGGCAGCCGGGTGGTGGCACGGGGGCGGTGGATTCAGTGTTCATGCTTGCTCCTAGCGGGCACGGTCCTGCAAATAGTGAACGAGGGTGATCAGGGCGCTTGCTGATGAGTTCTCGTCGCGAGCGTCGCAGGTGACGACCGGGGTGTCGGGGAGCAGGTCCAACGCCTCACGCAGCGCCTCTTCGCCACGAATCGGCGTGCCGTCGAAGTGGTTCACGGCTATGGCGTAGGCGAGTCCGTACTGCTCGATCAGGTCGATGACGGCGAAGGAATCCGCCAGCCGCTCGGGGTCGACCAGCACGAGCGCCCCGAGAGCGCCGCGCGCCATGTCCTCCCACATCTGCACGAACCGCTGCTGGCCCGGCGTACCGAACAGGTACAGCACGACGTGATCACTGATCGTGAGGCGTCCGAAGTCCATGGCCACCGTGGTGGTGGTCTTGCCACGGACGCCCTTGAGGTCGTCGATCTCCTCGCCGGCCTGCGTCATCGTCTCCTCCGTGGACAGCGGAGGAATCTCCGACATCGTCCCGACGAAGGTGGTCTTGCCCACCGCGAAGTGCCCGACGATCAGGATCTTCACGGCGGTCTGCGCCGCTCCACCACGGACGTACGCCTTCTCATCCAAAACGGGCCCGGAGACCATCCAGCACCTCCTGAAGAATCTGCTCGTCGACCAGGCGGGCGCGCGCCACCGGCGCGCGCGTGATGAGGTAACCGCCTTCGGCGAGGGCATTGAGAAGGATCTTCACCACGCCCATGGGCAGGCGCAGGTGTCCCGCGATCTCGGCGACCGAGAGGTAGCCGCCGGAGCACATCTCCAGCAGGCTCTGTTCCTCCGGGGAGAGCCGGGCCGGCCGCTGCTGATGGTCGGCGGCCGCCGTGACCAGCGTGATCAGGGAGAACTGGTCGCCGTCGGGAAGGTCCCGGCCATTGGTGATGACGTACGGCCGCACTAACTCCGCGGCCTCGGGCTCCTGCCGCTCGGAATCGGTCACTGGCGTGCGCCGATGTTCTCGCGCGGCGGAGTCGTCAGCGCCTTGCCCAGCTGGCCGACGAGCTGCTGCATGCGGAAGGTGATCTCCCCCATCTCGACGTCGGGAGAGGCCGAGACCGCGAGGTACGCGCCGTCACCGGCGGAGATCAGGAAGACCCAGCCACCGTCGAACTCGACGAGCGTCTGCCGCCACTTCAGATCGGACCCGTCGCAGAAGAACCCGATCGAGCGGCTCAGCGACTGCACACCGCTCATCGCGGCGGCGACGGTGTCCGCGTGGTCCCTTCCGACCCCCTTCGAGGACGCCATCAAGAGCCCGTCGGCGGAGACCAGGACCGCGTGCAGAGCCCCGGGAATCTCCAGGACGCCGTCAAGCATCCATGACAGATCGTTGTTCACGAAACCTCATGCCCTTCGCTGCTTGCGTCATGTGCGTTGCTCGTGCGGCCCGCAGGCTCCGGGAGCGCGGCTCGACCGGACTGCGTGCCGCGCTGGAAGGCACCCATGATCGAGGCGGTCTCCTCTTCGGAGCGGATCGGGGTGCCCGTGGTCATGGGGGCGCCCGTGGTTTCGGAACTCGGCGGCACGATGGCCATGGCCCGCCTGCGGCGGCGCTTGGGAAGACCGTCGGCGGTCGTGGACACGGCCGCGGCGGGTTCCGGGCCGCTCGGGTTCAGCGAGGGAACAGTGCTCACAGTCTGTGCTCGCTCCTTTGGTTGCGGCATGCTGGTGAGCAGCTCGTCCGGCAGCAGGACCACCGCTCGCACACCCCCGTAGGGAGAGGTCGAGTCGACGGACACCGTGAAGCCGTAGCGCTCACAGAGCACACCGATCACGGCGAAGCCGAACTGCGGAGGATTGCCGAGCCCGGAGACACCCGAGGCCCGCTCACTCGAAAGGAGTTTCGCCGCTCGGGCCTTCTCCTCCTCGTTCATGCCGACACCGGCGTCGTCGACGACGATGCAGATGCCCTTGGGTACGGCACGGACATTGATCTCGACACTGGTTTCCGGTGCCGAGTAGCTCGTGGCGTTGTCGAGCAGTTCGGCAAGGGCCAGCGCCACCGGTTCGACAGCCCGGTTGGTGACCGCGAAATCGACCTGCGAAAGAATTTCGACCCGCTGGAAGTGCCGGATCCTGCCCTGCGCGCTGCGGACCACGTCGTACACCGACGCGACGTCACGCTGCCGTCCCAGCCAGCCTTCGCAGAGCACCGCGATGGACTGGGCGCGCCGCCCGAACTGCGAGTTCATGTGGTCGATTTCCAGGAGGTCCTGGAGGATCACCGACTCGCCATACTTGCTCTGCAGTTTGGAAATAGCCAACTGCTGTTCGGCGGCGAGACCCTGAAGCGTCCGCATCGCCGATTTGAGCGCGGTTCTCGTTGCTTCTTCGGCTTGCTCCTGAGCCTTCTTCACCGACGCCGAATATTGATTCTCAAGCTCAGCGTAGTGATCCCTGAGTTCTTGATTTCCCTGCCTTAAACTCCGCGCAGACCGCTTTCCACGAATAATGGCGGTAGCTGCAAGCGGAGTACCAGCGATAAGAGCCCAGAGAGCCGGGTCCTGCATGTATTGCGTCATAAGACTCTCTTCAAGCGACTGACAGCCAGCTACTGAATTCCGTCAGCGCGGCGGGCCGGCAGCCCACTGCGCAGGGTTTACCGTCCGGGCCGCACAGTTGGCCAGAAGAGTCGTTTGGCCGGAAGAGTCGTTTTGTGCCCATAGCCCGCTCGGCAAGTGCGGCGATCGTATCATCGCCCCAACTCATGACGGACCGTCAATATGGGGAGTACTTGCGAACATTGATGAGTAGTCAGATCCTCAACGACATCCGAAAAGGGGGCTCTGCGGCTTTCGTCAATCAGTGCCCGGAGTGGACATCGGGGAGCGGGTCCCGCCGAGCGGGCGCGGGGGGGGGACCCCACGCCCGCCGGGCTCGCGTTCAGTGCAGGTCGGCCGGCTCCTGGCTGTCGTCGAGGAAACCGCCCGACTGGTGCTGCCACAGCTTCGCGTAGGCGCCTTCCGACGCGAGCAGTTCCTGATGCGTGCCCTGCTCGATGATTCGTCCGCGGTCGAGGACGACGAGCCGGTCCATGGTGGCGACCGTGCTCAGTCGGTGCGCCACGACGAGCGCCGTCCGGCCCTCCATGAGTCGCCACAGCGCTTCTTGTACGAGGATCTCGCTCTCGGAGTCCAGCGCGCTGGTCGCCTCGTCGAGCAGCAGGATCGGTGCGTCGCGCAGGATCGCCCTGGCGAGTGCGACCCGCTGACGCTGTCCGCCGGACAGCTTGACCCCGCGCTCGCCCACCATGGTGTCGAAGCCGTCCGGCAGCGCGTCGGCGAACTCCGTGACATGCGCCGCCTCGGCCGCGCGACGGATCTCGGCCTCGGTGGCGTCCGGCCGGGCGAAGGCGATGTTGTCCCGCAGTGTGCGGTGGAACATCGCCGGGTCCTGCGGCACGTAGGCCATCAGTCCGCGCAGGTCTGCCTGGCGCAGCCTGCTGATGTCCTGCCCTCCGATCAGGATGCGGCCGGAGTCGATGTCCGTCATCCTCAGCAACAGCCGGGCCAGCGTGGTCTTGCCCCCGCCGGACCGGCCGACGAGACCGATCTTCGCCCCGCTGGGCACCGCCAGGTCGAGTCCCTCGAAGAGCGGCTGCGCGCCCGCGTGGGCGAAGGTCACCTGCTCGAAGCGGACGTCGGCGGCCCGGGACAGCAGCGCTTCCGGCGTCTTCGGGTCGAGCACCGTCGGCGGCTTCAGCAGCAGTTCGGTGAACTGCGCGGCCTCCGTCATCGAGCTCTCCAGGCGGCGGTAGATCTGGTTGAACTCGAACATGATCCGCGTCGCGTTGCTGTAGTACGTGAAGGCGACCACGACCGCCTCCACGCCTTGACTGCCTCCGCCGAGCGCGACCGCGAGCAGCAGGCCCAGCGCGTTGGTCAGCACGGACATCGGCGCGACCAGTGTGTCGATACGCAGGTTGCCGTAGTCCCACGACCTCAGCATGAGCCGCCGCGAGGCCGCGACACGCGACCGGTGCTCGGCGGCCTCACGCTCCTCGGCGGCGAACGCCCGGACCGTGTCCATGTTCATCAGACTGTCGGCGACATGGCCCGACACCCGGGCGATCGCCTCCTCCCGCTGATCGACGAGCGCCTGACGGCGGCGGATGAGGGGCAACACGCACAGCGCCGTCAGCGCGATCATCGCCAGCAGCCCCACGACGAGCAGCGGTTCGTAGCGCCACAGCACCACCGCCCCGAACACCAGCGGCACGAAGCTGCCCACGACCTGGAACGTCATCGTGTCGACGAACTCCTCGAAGCGGGAGGCGAAGCTCAGCACCCGCTTGGTCAGTGACCCGGCGAAGTTGTCGTGGAAGAACGCGGCGTCCTTGGCGAACAGCTCGTCCATGCCGATGACGTACAACTGCTCGATGCCGAGGGCGTCGAGACGGTTCAGGCAGTGCAGGCCGAGGCGCCACAGCATCTCCGCGAGCAGCAGGACGCCGGCGAAGCCGAGGACGTACGGCAGTGTCGAGCCGATGGAGATGCCGGCGTCGCCGGCGATCCGGCCGACGAGCTTCGCGACGATCAGAGGCGCGATGTAGTTGATGCCGATGTTGCCGAGCGCCGGCAGCAGCATCGCGGGGGCGGTCAGCCGTCGGAGCCGGGCCAACTCCCGTCCGTAATAGCGAAGGGCGAGGAGCACCGAGCCTTTGCCCGGTGAACCCTCGCGCGATTCAGGCGATCCCATCCCAACCCTGTGTGGTCGTGCGGCAGCCTGCCGCGTGCTTCTCCGGGGAGATTCCGTTGCCTCAGTGGCCGTGTGGAGCTTCGGTTTCGAGTGAGCGCGTTGGCTCGGGTCGTCCTCCGATGGGCGGGGTACGACGACGGGCCCGCGGCGACACCCACGTGCGAGTACGGCGGGCCAGGAATCGCAGTGTCCCGCGGGGGCTCCCGCGCAGTCCAAGCGTTTTTATCGGCCAACGGCGCACGTCGCACGCCTGCGCGACCCGGCCGAACAGACGTGTGCCCGTGAGCCGAGGCGGCTCGATCGCACCTGCCTCGATGCGCCCGGGTGTCACTTTCTACGCGTTCTTTTTCTGCGCAGCTCATTGATTGTACCGACCGTTAGGTCTATTTTACCGGTCGGCCGCTCTCGCACTGGACGTCCCCCACGCCGCCCGGACCAGAGCCACTCTCTGGATCTCCGCTCACCCATGGCAGGCCGTCGATGTCCCAGACCCGAACCTCTCCCCCACAGGCCCACGAGAGATCCCGCTCCACCACGCGCAACGTGCTCGTCGTCGTCGCGCTCGTGTGGACCGTCCAACTGGTCGCGCTCGTCGCCGCGTTGTCCGGCATCGCACAGGCCGACGTCGCGATCCACTTCCGGACCACGGACATCGCCTGGTTCACCCTGATGACCCTGCTGACCGGTACCTTCTTCCTGCCTTTCGCGGTCAAGGCCGCGGCCCTCTTCGGCAAGAAGCGCGTCCTGCTCGTCGCCACCGGTCTCGGCTTCGTCGGCGACCTGGTCGCCGCCTTCGCCACCGACTACCGCACGCTGCCGATCGGGCGCGGCATCGCGGGCGTCTACGCGGCCACCGCCCCGATCGCCTACGCGATCACCCGCGATTGAGGCACCGTGACCGAGAACGTGGCCGGCACCGAGACGGCCGAGGCAACCCCGGAGTACCTGTCGCCCCGATCGGCCCAGTGCCCCTTCGCGCCGCCACCGGGACTGCTCGACCTGCACGACTCGGGCAAGCCCGTCGTTCGTGCCAGGACATGGGACGGCAGCACCCCATGGGTCGTCACGCGCCATGCCGCCCTGCGCGAGATCCTCGCCGACCCGAGGGTGAGCGCCAACATCGGTGGACCGGGATACCCGCACACCACGGAGGCCATGAAGGCGCACGCCGCCGAGATGCAGCCGTCGATCAACAACACCGACGGCGCCGAACACTCCCGGTGGCGCCGGATGCTGACGAGGTCGTTCACCCGCCACCGCATGGAGAAGCTCCGCCCGGCGATCCACCAGATCACCGACGACCTCATCGACAAGATGCTGGCGGGCCCCAACCCCACCGACCTCAACACGGCCCTGTCCCTGCCCCTGCCGTCACTGATGATCTGTGAGCTGCTCGGAGTGCCCTACGAGGACCACGAGTTCTTCCAGGAGCACGCCGGCGTCACCACCGCGCGGTTCAAGACACCGCAAGAGGCCGCCGAGACGACGAGGGAGCTGCGCCGCTACATCTCCGGGCTCATCGACGCCAAGATGGACGACCCCGCCGAGGACGTCCTGTCCGACCTCGGCGCGCGCGTCAAGGAGGGCGATCTCAGCCTGGCGGAGGCCGTTCCCCTGGGGCACATCCTGCTCGTCGCCGGCCACGACGCCAGCGCCAACATGATCACTCTGGGCACCGCGCTGCTGCTCCAGAACCCCGACCAGCTCGCGGCCCTGCGCGAGAACTGCGACGACCCCAAGTTCGTGGCGAACGCCGTCGAGGAACTCTTGCGCTACCTCACCATCCCGCACCTGCTCGCACGACGAGCCGTTGTCGAGGACATCGAGATCGACGGCGAGACCATCCGCGCCGGCGAGGGCGTCATCGCGGCCCTGCCGGCCGCCAACTGGGATCCGCTGGCGTTCCCCGATCCCGAGAAGCTCGACCTCGCCCGCCGGGCGGCGCACCATGTCGCGTTCAGCTGGGGCCGCACCAGTGCATCGGGCAACAGCCGGCCCGTATAGAACTCCACATCGTGTTCAGCACGCTGTTCCGTCGGGTGTCGACCCTGCGGCTCGCGGTCGACGTCTCGGAGCTGAAGTTCAAGGAGGACTCACAGGCGTACGGCATCTACGAGCTGCCCGTCACCTGGTAGCTCCTGGAGGTCCGTGAAGGAGCGGACACGACAAGGCCGTCTTCTCATCGCCGAGAAGACGGCCTCCGACCTGCTGTGAAGCTGGTCGGGACGACAGGATTTGAACCTGCGACCCCTTGACCCCCAGTCAAGTGCGCTACCAAGCTGCGCCACGTCCCGTTGCCCGCCTGACCTGGGGTTTCCCCTGGCCGAACGCGCACGGAAACAATACCGCACTCGGGGCGATGGTCGCGCATCCGTTTATTCGGGGCCGACCGGGGCGCGGGGCGACAGGGCCACGCGGGGGAAGACTTCGAGTCGGCGCTTGACCTGAAGTTTGATTGAGGTTGCACGATCGTCGGCATGACGATCATCGAGGCGGAACGCCACCATCAGTACCAGGACCTGCCCCGCCTGATGGGGCTGATGACCGGCGACGAGAAGCACGGCCCCGCGGCGACGTCCACGCTGGACGCGCTGTGGGTGCTCTACGACCGGGTGCTGCGGGTCGGGCCCGAGCGGATGGACGATCCGGAGCGGGACCGGTTCCTGCTCTCCAAGGGGCATGGGCCCATGGCGTACTACGCGGTGCTCGCGGCCAAGGGCTTCGTGCCGGTCGAGTGGCTGCCGGACTTCGGCGCGTACGACTCACCGCTCGGACACCACCCGGACCGGGTGCTGGTACCCGGCGCCGAGATCGGCAGCGGGTCGCTGGGGCACGGGCTGCCGATCGCTGTCGGCACCGCGCTGGGCCTGCGCGCGCAGGGGCTGGGCGAGCCCCGTGTGTGGGTGCTGATCGGCGACGCGGAGCTGGACGAGGGCAGCAACCACGAGGCGATCGCGTACGCCGGGCCGGCTGGTCTCGACCGGCTGCACACCGTGGTGATCGACAACTCCTCCGCCGGCCATGCCCGGCCCGGCGGTATCGCCGCCCGGTTCGAGGCCGCGGGCTGGTCCGCCCTGACCGTCGACGGCCGTGACCACGAGGCGCTGTACGCCGCCTTCACCGCGCCCCACCCGGGTCGCCCGCACGTGGTGGTCGCCCGGGTCGAGCCCAAGTCCGCCTGAGGCTTCTGAGGCTTCTGAGGCTTCTGAGGCAATTAAGACACCTGAGGCATGTAAGGCATCTGCGGCTCCGGACGCTCCCCTCTCCTCATCCCGTACACCCCTGGAAGGACCCCCTTCGGTGGACACCATGCGTGATCGTTTCGCCCCTGTCATGACGCGGCTGCTCGACGAGGACCCTCGGGTCGCGGTCGTCCTCGCCGAGATCGGCAAGGACGGTTTCACGGAAGCCCGACGCAGGCATCCCGATCGGGTGATCAACGTCGGGATCCGCGAACAGCTCCTGGTCGGGGCGGGCGCGGGCCTGGCGCTGACCGGTCTGCGACCCGTCGTGCACACCTTCGCCAGCTTCCTCATCGAGCGGCCGTTCGAGCAGGTCAAGCTGGACCTCGGACACCAGGACGTGGGCGCGGTGCTGGTGAGCGCGGCAGCGTCCTTCGACTGGCCCGCCGGAGGCTTCACTCACATGGCACCCGGCGACGTGGCCCTGCTCGACACGCTGGACGGCTGGACCGTGCACGTTCCCGGCCATCCGGACGAGGCCGAGCAGTTGCTGCGGCAGGCGGTCGCCGCCGGGGACGACAAGGTGTACGTGCGGTTGTCCGTGCAGTCCAACGGACAGGGCCTGCCGGTCGACGGGGCCCGTTTCCGTACCGTCCGGGAAGGTCGCGCAGGGGTCGTCGTCGCCGTCGGGCCGATGCTCGACGCCGTACTCGCCGCGACGGAGGGACTCGACGTCACCGTCCTGTACGCGGCCACCGTGAGGCCCTTCGACGGGCAGACCCTGCGCCGCGCCACGGAGGCGGCGGGCACCGACGTCGTCCTCGTCGAGCCGTATCTGGCCGGTACGTCCACGGCCGCCGCGGGCGACGCGCTCGCCGACGTACCCCACCGTGTCCTCGGCCTCGGCGTCCGCCGACGTGAGCTGCGCCGGTACGGAACCGTCGACGAGCACCTGACCGCGCACGGCCTCGACACGGGATCCCTGCGGGAGCGGATCGGCGGCTTCCTGAGCGCCTCGGACCGACCGCGCCCCTGAGTCCGTCCTCGCGCGGACCCGTGCGGCCCCGCGCGGACACGCTGTCAGTCGGCCTTCGGAAGTCCCAGCTCCGGGTAGGCGTCGAGCAGCCGGGGCGGAGCCGCCTGGCGCCAGGAGTCGGCCAGGATGTCGCGGAGTTCGTCGCCGTCCTCCAGGGCGGCGAGCCGGACCCTGACCCAGGCGAAACCCGCCTCGTGGTCGGCGATCCAGAACTTGCCGGGCTCCGCCAGGACGAGTTCGTCGCGCTCCTCCTTCGGGCACCGCACCGCGATGGACGTCTCCTCCTCGGGCAGCGTGGCGAACATCTTCCCCGCGACCCGGAAGGTGGGCATGCTCCAGGCGATCTTCTCCGTGGTGTCCGGCAGGGAGAGGGCGGTACGGCGTACGTCGTCGGCATCCGGCATGGGAGGCACGGTAGCCAAAGGCACTGACATCGACAGGGGTCGGCGGGTTCGGTCACCCCCGGCTCCCCGCCCGAGATGGTCGATGATTGAACCAGCTGCAATCGGATCGATACTGAACGTAATATTTTTCGAGCACCGGCTGCACGTTCGGGTCGCCCCGGACGCTTCATGGGTGGAGGCGGATGGTGCCTCTGGTGCCGGGGTGGGGACACGGCACCTTCGATCAGCACAGGTACAGGGGAGGACCCCGTGCAGCAGAGCGCTGCCGCGTGGTTGTTCGAGATCGCGCTTGGTATGAGGGTGTTCGGCCCGGACGTCGTCCGTGCCTGCCGTCGGCTCCTGACAGCCGGCGTACGGATCGGCATCACCGGACTGACCGGCACCCGCGCCCCGTCCCGCTCCGCCGAGTCGACCCGGGACGTCCCGTGAACGGCGACGGCGGGCCGGAGGAGACCGGCGGGGCCGTCGGCGCACCGCGGGCGGTACCCATCGACCAGTGGGACCCCACCGTGCAGATGGCGTACTGGGGTTTCCACCATCAGCGCCGCCAGGACTACATGCGCTACGCCTATCTCCAGCTCGGCTCCGACGCCGACGCGGAGGAGGCCGTGGACCTGACCTTCGACCAGGTCATGGACCGCTGGCCGCGGATGCTGCGGATGGAGAACCTGGAGGGCTACGCCTGGACGATCCTCAAGCGCCGCATCATCGACATGCACCGCAAGCGCCGGCGCCGCCCGGAGCTGATGGAGATCGCCGCCTTCGAGGCGGCGCTCGCCGATCCGGCCGAGGATCCGTACGACACGCTCACCGACGCCATCGCCCTGTACGTCGCGGTCGGCTCCCTGAGCGAGCGGCAGCGGGACGCGATCCTCCTCTACTACGGCATAGGTTTCACGGCCGCCGAAGCCGCCGTACTCATGGGCAACGAGGAGGCCACCGTCCGCTCCCAGCTCCGTACCGGCCGGCGGCGCCTCGCCACCCTGCTCAAACTCCGCTGCCCGGAGCACTCCGACGGGAAGAACCCCTGATGAGCACCCTGCCCTCCGACCGCCGCACCATCGACGACCTGTTGGCCAAAGCGCGTACGCAGGATCGTTACGCCGACTACGACCTCGCGGCCGCCGAAGCCCGTCTGCGCAGCCGTCAGGCGGCCCGGCACCGCCCGCGCAACCCCGATGCCGCGCTCGTGCGAGCCGTGTGGACCACCCCCGAGGACGACCGCACCCCGGACGCGGACCGCGCCTGGTGGGACCTGAACGCCGTGAGCCTGCTGGTGCTGTTCGGGCCGGACGCCGACCGTCATCTGAGCGAGTTCATCGACAGCCAGTACGCGGACAAGACCGGCGCCCTGGTCTTCGCATGTCTGCTGCACGTGGCGGGCGACAGCAGCGGGGCGCGCTTCTGGTGGCGTTTCGCGGCCGGGGTCGGCCACCAGGTCGCCGAGTACTGCCTGTTCCTCGAACACGCCCACAGCGGTGAGTACCACGACGCCGACCACTGGCGCACCCAACTGGTGCGCGAGCACTTCGAACCCACCTACATGTGCGGCGACCGCGTCACCGCGCCGTTGGTCAATCCGGCGTTCATCGACCACGTCCACCCGCACATCGCCCGCCCGCACCACCCGGAGATCGGCATCGTCCCGCTCCCCCGGCCGCCTCTCGTGAAGGAGCTGCGCCATCTGACCTCCCTGCTGTAGCCGCGGCCGGGAGCGGCGGCTCTTCACTCGCCGGGGACCGTCGCTCCCACCCGCTTGTAGAAGATCGTCGTCGGGCGCAGCTCGCCCGAAGGCGTCGCCGCGTAGTCGGGTATCGCCCCGAGCCGGGTCCAGCCCGCGGAGCGGTAGAGGGACTCGGCGGGGCTGTCGGTCTCGGTGTCCAGGTGCAGCAGGGTGATTCCGGCGGTGGCGGCCGCGTGCTCGGCGGTGGTCAAAAGGCCCCGGCCAAGGCCCTGTCCGCGGCCGTCGCGGTGCACCATCAGCTTCACCAGCTCGGCGCGGTGGCGGCTGTTGGGTTTGTCGGGGAAGACGAGGCTGACGGTGCCCAGGATCCGGTCCGCGGTGTGCGCCACCCACACGGCGAGGCGTCCGGCCGACACCGCGGCCACGCGCTCCTCCCACCAGGCGACGGCTGTCGCCCGCTCCAACGGGGCGAGGAAGCCGATCGAGGCCCCGCCCTCCACGGTGTCGATCAGCAGCTCGGCCAGCTCGCCCACCGAGGCGCGGAGGCGCTGGGCGTCCAGCCGGGAGACGGTGGTCACGGCAGCACCACCACCAGCGCGTACCGTACGTCCTCGGGACCGGGACACCGGAAGCGGGTGGGCCCCCACACCCGCAGCCGCAGACAGTCCCCGGCGTCGAGCCGGTGTTCGACGTCCTGCGCGGTCACCTCCAGCGTTCCGTCGAGGACCCAGATGTGCTGCTCCAGGCCGGGCACGGGAGGCCGGTCGTAGGCGAGGTCGGCGCCGGCCCTGAGCCGCCCCTCGACCAGTTCGCCGCGCAGCCCGGCGTGCGGCGGGGACACCGATCGTCGTACGAATCCGGAGGCTTCGTCGGCCCAGACCGTCTGGTCGGCCGCCCGCACCACCGGAGCGGGCTCCGCCTCGACCTCGCTGAGCAGCTGCGACATGGTGCGTCCGTACACGGCGCACAGCCGGTTCAGGAGCGAGGCCGTGGGGCTGATCTCGGCACGCTCGGCACGGGACAGGGTGGAGCGGCTGACCCCGCTGCGCTCCGCCAACTCCCCCAGGGACCAGCCACGTTCGGAACGCAGCTCGGCCAGCCGGGCCCCGAGCCGGACATCGACGACATCGAGCTCCCCACCATTTCCCATATTCGGGATGCTATCCCAGATATGAAACAGCAGGGCGCCCCGCCGACCACTCCCCTCAGTCCACCGTCGCGGCCTCCGCCAGCGCATCCAGCACCGGGCGGATCAGCGGATGCTCCTCCGCGCCCCGGCGTACGGCCGCGAAGACCCGGCGCGTGGGCGCGACGCCGTCGACCGGTCGGACCTGCACGCCCGTGAGGTCCATGCCGCGCAGGGCGGAGCGGGGCACCAGGGCCACACCCGCGTCGGCCGAGGCGAGGGCGACGACGGCCCGGAAGTCGTCGGAGGAGTGTTCGAGACGGGGTTGGAATCCGGCGTTCTCGCAGGCCAGGACGACCACGTCATGGCAGGGGTTGCCGGGGTACGGGCCGATCCACGGGTCCTTGGCCAGCTCGGCGAGCGGGACCTCGGTGGCGTCGGCGAGCCGGTGGCCGAGCGGGACGACCGCGTCGAAGGGCTCGGCGTACAGGGCTACGGGGGTCAGGCGCGGGTCGTCCGCGTCCGGGGCGCCCCGGTACTCGACGGCGACCGCGATGTCGACCTGCCGGTCGAGCACCATCGGCAGACTGGCGTCGCCCTCGGCGTCCTGGACGCGGACGTGAATGCCGGGTGCCGTGCAGGCGAGCCGGGCCAGCGCGGGGGCCACTACCAGGCCGATGCCGGTCGCGAAGGAGGCGACGGTGACCGTGCCCGCCGAGCCCGCGCTGTACGCGGCCAACTCCGCCTCGGCGCGCTCCAGTTGGGCCAGCACCTCATTGGTGTGGCTGAGCAGGATCTCGCCGGCCGGAGTCAGCCGTACGCCCTTGGCGCCGCGCTCGACGAGCCGGTGGCCGGTCTCCTGCTCCAGCGCGGTCAGCTGCTGGGAGACGGCCGACGGGGTGAGATAGAGCGCGGCGGCCGCCGCCGTGACCGTGCGGTGGTCGGCCACCGCACGGAGGATGTGGAGCCGCCGCGCTTCGATCATGTGACCGATTCTCTCAGGTCACGGGCGTCTTTCAGCCCTCGAGCTCCGCGCGGGCGGACACGAACGCGTCGACCGCCCGGTTCACGTCCTGCGTCGAGTGCGCGGCCGAGAGCTGGACCCGGATCCGGGCCTGGCCCTGCGGGACGACCGGGTAGGAGAAGCCGATCACGTAGACGCCGCGCTCCAGGAGGAGTTCGGCCATGCGTCCGGCGACGGACGCGTCGCCGATCATGACGGGGGCGATCGCGTGGTCACCGGGGAGGATGTCGAAGCCCTCCGCGGTCATCCGGGAACGGAACAGCGCGGTGTTCTCGGCGAGGCGGATGCGCAGGTCGTCGGCCGACTCCAGCAGGTCGAGCACCTTCAGGGAGGCCGCCGCGATCACCGGGGCGAGCGTGTTCGAGAAGAGGTACGGGCGCGAGCGCTGGCGCAGCAGCGCGACGATCTCGGCGCGGGCGGCGACATAGCCGCCGGAGGCGCCGCCGAGCGCCTTGCCGAGGGTGCCGGTGATGATGTCGACGCGGTCCATGACACCGTGCAGCTCGGGGGTGCCACGGCCGCCGGGGCCGACGAAGCCGACGGCGTGCGAGTCGTCGACCATGACCATGGCGTCGTAGCGGTCGGCGAGGTCGCAGATCTCCTTGAGGGGCGCGACATAGCCGTCCATCGAGAAGACGCCGTCGGTGACGATCAGCCGGCGGCGCGCGTCGGACGCCTCCTTGAGCTGGGCCTCCAGGTCGGCCATGTCACGGTTGGCGTATCGGAAGCGGCGCGCCTTGGAGAGGCGGATGCCGTCGATGATCGAGGCGTGGTTGAGGGCGTGGGAGATGACCGCGTCCTCGGCGCCGAGGAGGGTCTCGAAGACGCCGCCGTTGGCGTCGAAGCAGGAGGAGTAGAGGATCGTGTCCTCCTGGCCGAGGAACGCGGACAGGCGCGCTTCCAGCTCCTTGTGCACCTCCTGTGTACCGCAGATGAAGCGGACGGACGCCATGCCGTAGCCCCAGCGGTCGAGGGCCGCGTGGGCGGCGGCGACGACCTCGGGGTGGTCGGCGAGGCCGAGGTAGTTGTTCGCGCAGAAGTTGAGGACCTCGCCGGGGCGGCCGCCCGCGGTGACGCTCACGGTCGCGGACTGCGGGGTGCCGATGACGCGCTCGGGCTTGTGCAGACCGGCGGCGCGGATCTCGTCGAGGGTGGTGCGGAGGTCGTCGCGCACGGAGTCGAACATGGAGGGGCTCCTAGGGGGTTACGCGGTTCGGAGTGGCTCTTGCGGACGCTCACGCGCTCCAGTCGAGGATGACCTTGCCACCGCGGCCGCTCGCGGCGTCCGCGAAGGCCGCCTCGTAGTCGCGGTAGCCGTAGCGGCCGGTGATGACCGGCGCGAGGTCGAGGCCGCCTTCGAGGAGGACGGACATCGCGTACCAGGTCTCGAACATCTCACGGCCGTAGATGCCCTTGATCGTGATCATGGAGGTGACGATCCGGGACCAGTCGACCGGGAACTCCTCGGCGGGCAGGCCGAGCATCGCGATCCGGCCGCCGTGCGTCATGTTGGCGATCATGTCGCGCATCGCCTCGGGGCGGCCGGACATCTCCAGGCCGATGTCGAAGCCCTCGCGCAGGCCGAGGACGCGCTGCCCGTCGGCGATGGTCGACTCCGCGACGTTCAGCGCGAGGCTGACGCCGATCTTGCGGGCGAGGTCGAGGCGCTCCTCGCTGACGTCGGTGATGACGACGTTGCGGGCACCCGCGTGCCGGGCCACGGCCGCGGCCATCAGACCGATCGGGCCCGCGCCCGTGATGAGGACGTCCTCGCCGACCAGGGGGAAGGACAGCGCCGTGTGCACGGCGTTGCCGAACGGGTCGAAGATCGCGGCGACGTCGAGGTCGACCGGGACGCGGTGCACCCACACGTTGGCGGCGGGCAGGGCCACGTACTCGGCGAACGCGCCGTCGCGGCCGACGCCCAGGCCGACCGTGGCGCGGCACAGGTGACGGCGCCCGGCCAGGCAGTTGCGACACTTGCCGCACACGAGGTGTCCCTCGCCGCTCACGCGGTCGCCCGCCTTGATGTCGGCGACGTGGCGGCCGGTCTCGACGACCTCTCCGACGAACTCGTGGCCGAGGACGAGCGGCGTGCGGATGGCCTGCTGCGCCCAGCCGTCCCAGTTGCGGATGTGCAGGTCGGTGCCGCAGATCCCGGTCCTGAGGACCTTGATCAGTACGTCGCCGGGGCCGATCTCCGGTTCCGGGACGTCCGTCAGCCAGAGCCCAGGCTCCGCCTTCTCCTTGACCAGCGCCTTCAAGCTGCGGCTCCCGTGGTGAGGTCCCGGAGCAGGGCACGCCGAAGCGGCCCGTACCGGGGAGAGGGGTGATTTCCCGGAGAAATCTGCCGCACGGGTGCGCCGTTGGTCCATCGAGGATTTCTTAAGCGCGGCCGCAGCTTTCCTTCACGCCTTCGGCCGCGCGCGTCAGATCCCCCCGGTGTCCGCCCTGCGCTCGATCTGCTCGACCAGTTCCGCCGCCATCGACTTGATGGTCTCCAGGCCCGCCTTCCCCCACGGGCGCGGTTCGAGGTCGACGACGCAGATCGTGCCGAGGGCGATGCCGGTGTGGTCGATGAGCGGGGCCCCCAGGTAGGAACGGACGCCGATCTCGTCGACGACCGGGTTGCCGGCGAAACGCGGGTAGTCGCAGACGTCTTCCAGGACCAGCGCCCTGCGGCGGACCACCACATGGGGGCAGAACCCGTAGTCGCGGGTCATGTAGCGCCCGACGGCCTTCACGGTGCCGTCCGGGGCGGCCGGGAGCGGCCGGGTGACCGAGACGTTTCCGTCCGGGGTGTGCAGGCCCGCGAAGAACTGCCGGTTCTCGTCGATGAAGTTGACCATCGAGTACGGCACCGCGGCGACCTCGGCGAGCCGGTCCGCGAAGGCGTCGAAGGCGGGTTCCGTGTGCTCTCCCAGGCCCAGTCGGCGCAGCCGGCTGACCCGGGCGGGGGCGTCCTTGTCCTCCGGGGTCAGCAGCAGACGACCGGCCGGGCGCGGCGGGTCGTAACTCATCTACGGGCTCCCTGGTGTGGGGCGGGCGTCATGGTGTGGGCTCCGTGGCGGGGGACGTGGGTCGGGTGCGGGCTCAGCGGTCGAAGGCGTACGCCGGGTGCGGGCTCAGCGGATGGGTGCGTGCGTCGGTGCGTGGGCGAGCAGGTGGCGGACCAGGGTGAGCAGGGTCTGCACGCCCGAACTGGAGATCCGGGCGTCACAGCGCACGATGGGGATCTCGGGGTCGAGGTCGATGGCCGCGCGCACCTCCTCGGGGTCGTAGCGGTAGGCACCGTCGAACTCGTTGACGGCGACGATGAAGCCGAGACCGCGCTGCTCGAAGAAGTCGACGGCCGCGAAACAGTCCTCCAGGCGACGGGTGTCGGCGAGGATCACCGCGCCGAGCGCGCCCTCGGACAGCTCGTCCCACATGAACCAGAACCGCTGCTGCCCGGGTGTGCCGAACAGGTACAGGACGTGTTCCGGATCGAGGGTGATGCGGCCGAAGTCCATCGCCACGGTGGTCTCGACCTTGTTCTCGATGCCGTCGAGATTGTCGGTCGCGGCGCTGACCGTGGTGAGCAGCTCCTCCGTGCTGAGCGGCGCGATCTCGCTCACCGCGCCCACGAAGGTCGTCTTGCCGACCCCGAACCCTCCGGCCACCAGGATCTTCAACGCGGTGGGGAAGGGATCAGAGCTGTCGTCGTAGTCCATCGAGCACTGCCTCCAGAAGAGACCGGTCAGTGGGGTTGTGGTGGAACTCGGGCGGCTTGGTGGTCAGTGCCCCGCAGTCGACGAGGTCGGACAGCAGCACCTTGGTGACCGCCGCGGGCAGCTTCAGGTGTGCGGCGATCTCCGCGACCGAGACGGGCGCCCGGCACAGTTCGAGTGCCTGGGTGTGCTCGGGGCCCAGGTAGCCCAGAGGTGTTGCCCCGGTGGCCATCACCTGCGACAGCAGGTCGAGGGCGGTGGTCGGCCGGGTCCGGCCGTTGCTGACCGTGTAGGGGCGCACCAGCCGTCCGGCCGCGTCGTCGAGCCAGGGCCCGTCGCCGGCCGCGGCCACGCTCAAGGCCTCATCGCCGGCGGTTCCACGGCGGCCTGCCGGGGCGCGGTCATCAGATACGGACGGACGCTCTTGACCAGCATCGCCATCTCGTAGCCGAGCACCGCCGCGTCGGCCTCGCGGCCGGCGAGCACGGCGAGACAGGTGCCGGAGCCCGCGGTGGAGACGAACAGCAGGGTCGAGTCGAGTTCGACGACGACCTGGCGTACGTCACCGCCGTCGCCGAAGCGCACGCCCGCGCTGCGGCCGAGCGAGTAGAGGCCGGAGGCGAGCGCCGCCATGTGGTCGGCGCTGTCCGGGTCGAGTCCGTGGACCGACTTCACGAGTCCGTCGCAGGAGAGGAGTACCGCGCTCGTCGTGTGCGGTACGCGCTGTACGAGGCCGCTCATCAGCCAGTCGAGATCGGATACATGGGCGTGGGCGGTCGGCGCGTCGCTCGCCATGGTGGATCGACTCCTTGAAGTACGAAGGTCTGCCGGAGCGGAGGGTGTGGGGGTGTGGGAGGGCGTGCGGGTGGGGGTCGTCAGGGGGGTGGTCATCCGGCCGTTGTGCTCCCGTCGTGCCGGGCCGTGTGGTCGTGTCCGGGCGTGGGTGCGTTGTCGCGGGTCCCGTGCGCCTCGCGCGGGGCGGGCGCGTGCGCCGTGTGGGTGTCGGCTATGCGGGGCGCGCCGCCCGTGGACGTCTGGTCGACACGGATCACATCCAGCGGCGGCAACGGGTCCAGGTGGCGCAGATCCGGGTGCGGCGGGTCCCGGTGCAGCAGGTCCGGACGCAGCGGGTCGGAGTGCGGCAGATCGGGGTGCGGCCGCTCCAAGTGCGCTGCTCCGCTGTGCGCTGCCTCCGTGCGCCGTTCCTCGGCGTGCTGGGCCTCCGCGAGCCCGATCCCCCGCTGGAACGCCGCCATCAGACCGGGGTCGTGGCCGACGACCTGCTCCGGGTCCTGGCGGGGCACGGGCCCGTCGCGCAGTTGGGGTGCGATGTGCTCCTGGGCGCGCCGCTTGGGCAGCTGGGGCTTGCCCATGGTGCCGCGCACCGCGCCGTTGCGAGGGGTGGGCGGCATGGCCGCGTTCTCCGCGACCACGGGCCGGTCGTCGGGCCGGATGCCGGGCAGGGCCTCGGCCGGGTTGGGCCGCTGCGCGCGGGCGCCGCGCACGGGGAGCGGCGCCGGGCCGCTGCCGCCCGTGCCGGGCGCGGCGCGCGGCAGCTGGTCCCGCTGCGCCTGCCGCGGCACGGAGGCCACCGTCGCGCCGGCGGACGACACGGGCGCGGTCGGCCCTGCCTGTGGTCCGGCGGGCGGACGCGGGCCGCCGGCCTTGAGCTGCTGCGTCTGCTGGGACTGCTGGGACTGTGCCTGCGATACGTCGCCGGGGGCGCCCGGCGCCACGCCCAACAGCGCCTGCGGTACGACGAGTACGGCCTGGACACCGCCGTAGATGTTGGTCTGGAGCCGTACGTGGATGCCGTGCCGCCGGGCGAGCTGGGACACCACGAACAGACCGATCCGGCCGTCCTGGAGGAGGCTGGCGACATTCACCTGATCGGGGTCGGTGAGCAGCGTGTTCATCTTGTTCTGTTCACCCAGGGGCATGCCCAGGCCCCGGTCCTCGACCTCGACCGCGAGGCCGGAGGTGACGAGGTTGACGCGCAGCAGGACTTGGGTGTGCGGGGCGGAGAACACCGTGGCGTTCTCGACGAGTTCGGCCAGCAGGTGGATGACGTCGGCGACGGCGTGCCCGCGCAGGGTGCCGTCGATCGGGGGCACCAGCTTGACCCGCGAGTACTGCTCGACCTCGGCGATCGCGGACCGCAGCACCTCGGTCATGGAGACGGGGTTGCTCCACTGGCGGCGCGAGACGGCGCCTCCGAGCACAGCGAGGTTCTCGGCGTGCCGGCGGATGCGGGTGGCGAGGTGGTCGACGTGGAAGAGGCCCTTGAGCAGGTCCGGGTCCTCGATCTCGTTCTCCAGCTCGTCGAGGATCGAGATCTCGCGGTGCACGAGGGACTGAAGCCGCCGCGCGAGATTGACGAAGACCTCGACCTTCTGCTCGCTGCCCGCCTGGCTGGAGAGTTGGGCCGCCTGCACGACGGCGGTGACGGCGCCGTCGTGCGCGCGGGAGAGGTCGGCGGCGAGCAGCTCGAACTCGTCGGCGTCGGGCTTGGGCCGTTGGCGCGGCTTGGGCGTGGGAGGGCTCTCGCCCCGGCGCAGGCCCTCGACGACGGCGCGCAGGTCGGCCTCGGTACGGGCGCTGCCGCGGCGCAGGGCGCCGATGCGTTCCCGCACGGACGTGGCGGCCCGGTCGGCGCCCACGGCGGCGATCAGGATGCCCGCGAGGGCCACGCTCCCGGCGCCGGCGAGCACCGCCCACAGGACGACGCCGGGGCGTGCGCCGGTGGAGCGGACGGTGAACAGCACGGCCGCACAGCCGCTGAGCGCCACCGCGATCGGCGGCAGGAGCGCCAGGCGCAGCAACTGGGGCCGTAGGCGGGTCTCGGGCTGCGGGTGGACCGTGCGGGCAACCGGCCGCCCGTGCCGCCCGCCCTCACGGCGGTCTGCGCGTGCGGCCGGTGCGCGGAGGTGAGACATCTGCGTCCTCGTACTGGTGCGTCGGGGGCCACGGGGGCTCCCGCGGGTCTGCGCGACTCGGGCGTGCGCCATCGCGATGCCGGTCGAGAGAGCCGAAGAATTCGGCCCCGCGTCGCCCGGCGGCAACTGACAGTAGTCGCCAAGCCATCATGTGCGGTGGGCAGTTGACAAACTCCCCCGGAAGGCGTCCCGCTCTGGTATGAGGCCTCGCACGGCAGACCGATATCCCCTTCGGACACACGTTCCCTTGCGTCACCGATCCGATCGGAGCTGGTCAGAACCGGTCGCGAACAAACGGCGAGGGGGGGGGGGCAGGTCGCTCCCCCGCCCCCCCCCGCGGTCGGGCAATCAGGGTAATCAGCCCGCCGGGACCCGCCCCCGGCCTCCCGGGCCCTCCGGAGGTTGGCCCCCCGCCACAC